>NZ_FLQY01000001.1 GCF_900089945.1 Candidatus Propionivibrio aalborgensis
CCGACAATTACATGATCGAAAAGACAGGCAGCACGCCGAACGAGGTCTTCGTGACCCCGCGTTATCGGATCAAAGGTACCTGCATAGATTGCCGCTCGTTTGTTAAGCGCCATTTGACTCGCCTCGTCGCATCAAGTGATAAAAAACCTGCCCTGCCCGACCACTGCGCACCGTACGCCAGTCGCCGCAAGCGTGAACCACATGTTCGGCTTCAACGTAAAGCACGCCGTCTTCGGTCAGAATCTCCGGCAAGAGTGGCGTCAGCCGGTCTATCCAACCCTGCTCAAAAGGAGGGTCGAGAAACAGCACATCAAAACGCGACCCTGTGTTACGAAGTGAAGAGGTGAATCTTACCGCATCCTTATATACAATCTCCAACTGTCCCGCAACCGCAGCCAGCAGGCGAGCGTTCGCTTCGAGCGCCTCCAGGGTCCGCGGCGCGTTCTCGACCATCACTACTTTTGACGCGCCACGAGAGGCCGCTTCAAATCCCAGCGCACCGCTTCCGGCAAAAAGGTCCAGGCAAATCAGCCCCGTCAGATCCTGCCCCAGCCAGTTGAACAAGGTTTCGCGCACGCGATCGGGCGTCGGTCGCAAACCAGCAGAAAGCGGAAATCGCAAAATGCGCCGCCGCCATTTGCCGCCGATGATGCGTATGGTATTCAATGATTGCGGCAGGCGTCTTCTAGTCCTGCGGTCCAGCCACGACAACCGTAACCAGATTTTCCTGCTTCACATGGCGTGCAAACGCCGCCTTGACTTCGGCTACCGTAACCTTCTCGACGTTCTCGGCATAGTGATCGAGATAGTCGAGCGGCAAACCGTAGAAACCGATCACCGCCACATGTTCAAGAATCTTGCGATTGCTATCCAGACGCAACGGGAAGCTGCCAACCAGATTCTGCTTGGCCGCCTGCAATTCGGTCGCGCTCGGCCCTTCAGCGAGAAAGCCGGCCAACACATCACGCGTCACCTTCAGGGCATCGTTGGCCTGCGACTTTTTCGTCTGCAGTCCAATCTGGAACGGCCCGATTTGCAGCAATGGTTGAAAATAGCTCTGCACGCTGTAAGCAAGTCCACGTTTCTCGCGAACTTCCTTCATCAGCCGCGAAACAAAACCGCCGCCGCCGAGAGAATAGTTGCCGACGATCAATGGAAAGTAGTCGGGGTCGCCGCGCTTCAGCGCGGGCAAACCTATCAGCAGATGCGCCTGCGCTGCCGGATGCGCGATTCGTTGTTCAGATGCGGCAGGCAACTGCGGCACCCCCAGCGCCGCGACGCCTGCACCCGACGGCAGTGAGGATGTAAGCTGCTGCGCCAGCGCTTCAGCCTGTGCCCGGGTGAGGTCGCCGACAATCGACACTGCCGCCTGCTGCGCCGTGTAGTTGTGGCTATAGAACGAGACCAAGTCGGAGCGCTCGAGCGAACTCACCGTCTCGGGTGACGCCTGCCGCCCGTAAGCATACGCCGGGTACATCGCGGCCCAGAACGCCTTGCCGGCAATTGCATCGGGGCGCGTCAACGCTTCCTTCAGTGCAACGACTGTACGCGCCTGCTCACGCTCGAACACTTCAGGCGGGAATTGCGGGCTGGCCAGTACGGCTCGGAATATATCCAGAGCGGCGATACGCTTGTCGTCAGTCGAAAGTGTGCGCAAACTGACAGATGCCCGATCCAGTTCCACATCGCCGGAAAGGAGGGCGCCCAGGTCGGCCATGCGGTTGGATATCTGCGTCTCATCCATACCCTGGACACCCATATCAAGCAATGCCTGGGTCAGCGCAGCGAGTCCGGCCTTGCCCGGTGGGTCGTAGGCTGCACCCGCTGCAAAATCGACCCGCACATCGAGAATCGGCAAACTGTGATTCTCAACAAAGAAGACACGTGCGCCGGAGGGTGCCAGCCAATGCTCGATCTTCGGGCCGGCATGGGCAATCTGGGCGGACAGGCACAGGCACAGTGCGCAAAGCGATTGAAATAGTTTCATTGTCAATTCTCTCAATGACGGGGTGCGACAGAGTGCACACGTGGCGTCTGCGACAGGGGTTGAGGGTCGAGTTCGGCGACCGTCAGACGCTCATCACGGAAATACTCTTGTGCCACCGCCTGGACCTGCTCTGCGCTCACGGCTTGCAGCTTTTCGATCATTCTTTTCTTCAGCCGATAGGAAATCCCGACCGATTCGAGCTGCCCGATTTCCATGGCCTGCGCAAACATTGAATCGAGCTTGTAGATCACGCCGGCAACCAGTTGCGCCTTGGCCCGCGCCAACTCGGCGGCGGCAACGCCGTCTTTGGCAATGCGCGCAATCTCGGCACGCAAACCCGTCTCCAGCTCGGTGCGGGTTCTACCCTCGCTGGGGGAACCCATCAGATAGAACATGCCAGGGCCGCGAGAAGTCGAATCGTAACCGGCCCCCGCAGACGTCGCCAGGCGCTGTTCGCGGATCAGGCTCTTTGAAAAGCGGGCCGCATCGTGCCCGTCCAGAATCGCCGCAAGCATTTCGAGGGCATAGGGGTCGATATCGTTCTCGACATCGCGAATGACCGGCACCTTGTAGGCCATCAGCACCACCGGCAGTTCCGCCGGCGCTTTGACCGTCAGGCGGCGAATTCCGGTTTGCTCCGGCTCGTCTTGCGGCTTGCGCGAAGGCAGTGCGCGCGGCGGCAGCGAACCGTAGTACTTCTCGGCCAGTCTGAACACCTCCATGTGATCAACATCGCCGACAATCACGACAATGGCGTTGTTCGGCACGTACCAGCGCTCGTACCAGTCGCGGGCATCGCCGACAGTCATGTTTTCCAGGTCGTTCATCCAGCCGATGACCGGCACGCGGTAAGGGTGCGCCTGCAGCGCAACTGCATTCATCTGCTCAAAGAGCAGCGACTGTGGTTGGTCGTCGGTACGCAGCCGACGCTCCTCCATGACGACCTTGCTCTCCTGTGCGAACTCCTTGGGGTCAAGGTTCAGGTGGCGCATGCGATCGGCCTCGAGCTGCATCATCTGGGCTAGCTTCTGCTTCGGCACCTGCTGGAAGTAGGCAGTGTAATCCTTGCTGGTAAAGGCGTTATCACGACCGCCCTCCGCCGCCACCAGACGGCTGAATTCGCCCGCTCCGGTGGTCGGCGTGCCCTTGAACATCATGTGTTCGAGCAGGTGCGCCACACCGGTCGTGCCGTTGGTTTCGTCCATGCTGCCGGCGTGATACCAGACCATGTGCGCCGCCGTTGGTGCACGATGATCCTCCTTGACGATAACCCGCAGGCCGTTGGCCAACTGAAGCTCGAAGGGGTTGGCCAGGGCATCCGCCGGGACGACCAGAATTAATGCCAGTAACAGGGGAATCAATCTTGCGTAGCGTCTGAGCATAGATGGCTTCTGATAAAATTGGGGAACAGGTAACAACAAGGCAACTCGCGGTGCAATCTTACCATCGCCTCATTATCCGACCCTTCCAGTGACAAGAAAGCACCATGTTTGGTTTCCTCAAGAAATCCGCTGACCCGCAAAATGATGCTCAGGTCAGTACCACACCTGAGCCGACCTGGCGTGAACGCCTCAAAACGGGCCTTGCTCGAACACGCGCTCAATTTGGCGGGAAGCTCAAGTCGATCTTCTCTCGCGGCAAGATTGATGACGAGTTGCTTGAGGAGCTCGAAACCCTGCTGCTGACCTGCGATGTCGGCATGGAGGCCACGCAGCACTTGTTGAACGAGCTCAGGATCCGGGCCAAAAAGCTCAAGGTCGACACCCCGGAGGGCATCCAGCAGGCGCTCTCGGCCGCCATGCACGACTTGCTGCTACCCCTCGAAAAGCCGCTTCAGATTTCATCGCAGCGCCCCTTCATCATCATGATCGCCGGGGTCAACGGCGCAGGGAAAACCACCTCGATCGGAAAACTGGCAAAGTATTTTCACGCACAGGGCCTGTCGGTCCTGCTGGCGGCCGGCGACACCTTCCGTGCGGCAGCTCGCGAGCAGTTGCAGACCTGGGGCGAGCGTAACAATGTGACGGTGATTTCTCAGGAGTCCGGTGACCCGGCGGCCGTCATCTTCGATGCCATTTCGGCAGCCAGAGCGCGCGGGATCGACATCGTGCTGGCCGACACCGCCGGCCGCCTGCCGACGCAACTTCACCTCATGGAAGAAATCGCCAAAGTGCGTCGCGTCATCCAGAAAGCCGATCCCAGCGGCCCACATGAAACCCTCCTCGTACTCGACGCTAATTTCGGTCAGAACGCCCTGCAACAAGTCAATGCTTTCGACAAATCGATCAACGTCACCGGCCTCATCGTCACCAAACTCGACGGAACGGCCAAAGCAGGCGTTGTTGCCGCCATTGCGCGCCAGTGCCCGAAGCCGATCCGGTTCATCGGCGTTGGCGAAGGCATTGACGACCTGCGCCCTTTCATCGCCCGCGATTTCGTCGACGGGCTGTTCGAGCAATGAGCCTTGCCTTTTCAATCTCAGCCCGCTCACTACTTCCCTCGGCATTTCGTTCCGGGCTGATCTGCGGCAATCGTTCGGATTCTTGCTCATGATCGCCTGTTCGGCCGTAAGCAAACGCTACCCCCAGGGGCTGGAAGCACTCAAGGAAGTCAGCTTCGAAATCAGTGCGGGTGAAATGGTGTACTTGAGCGGCCATTCCGGGGCGGGGAAATCGACGCTGTTTCGTCTGCTGGCGGCCATTGAACGCCCGACTTCAGGCAGCATTGTGGTCAACGGGCAGAACCTCGCCGCCTTGCGCAGAAGCGCAATTCCTTACCTTCGCCGCAACATTGGCCTGATCTTTCAGGATCATAAATTGCTCTTCGACCGCAGCGCGCTGAACAACGTGCTGTTGCCGCTGGCCATTGTCGGTCTGTCCGCCAAAGACGCTTCCCGCAGGGCTTATGCCGCACTCGACAAAGTGGGACTTCATGGCCGCGAAAATGCGTACCCGATCGCCCTTTCCGGCGGGGAACAGCAACGGCTGGCCATCGCCCGAGCCGTTGTCAATCGGCCGGCCATTTTGCTGGCCGATGAGCCAACAGCCAATCTGGACGCGGAATCGGCAGCAGACATTTTCGAGATATTTCGCGCCTTCCATCAGGTGGGCGTCACGATCGCCATCGCCACACACGATCCGCAGTGGATCGCCCACTTCTCGCCGCGAGTGCTCAAGCTCGACCGGGGACGACTGCTCGGAGCTGCGTCGTGAGCATCTTCTTCGCCCAGCACTTCACGGCCCTGAAGGATGCGCTGCGCCGACTCGCCACCTCGCCCCTCAATACCATGCTGTCGCTTCTGGTGATCGGTATCGCGCTGGCGCTTCCGTGCGCCGGCTGGGTCGTTCTTGACAATCTGCACGATATCGCCGGCAGCGCATCCGGCGCCCAGCAGATCAGCATTTTCATGTCCCTTGATGCCAGCCGGAAGGACGTCGACGAGATTGAGTCGCGACTGCGCGACGCCAAGCCGGGCAACTGGCGTTTCGTCTCCCGGGACGACGCTTTGAAGCATCTGCAAGCGTCCGAGGGCATGTCCGAGATCATCGCCAACCTCCCCAAGAACCCGCTGCCGGATGCCTTTGTCGTCGAGCCCGTCGACGCACGACCGGAAACACTGGAGCTGATGGCCAAGTCGTTTTCCGGCTGGCCGAAGGTCGCACATGTCCAGTTGGATTCCGCATGGATCAAACGTTTTGACGCTTTCCTGCGCATCGGAAAACTATCCGTCACCCTGCTCGCCAGCCTGTTCGCCAGTGCGCTGGTTGCCGTGACTTTTAACACCATCCGCCTGCAGATTTTGGGGCAAGCGGCAGTAATCGAAGTAGCCAAACTGATCGGCGCCACCGACGCCTTCATCCGTCGGCCGTTCCACTATTTCGGCGCTCTGCAAGGCGCGCTTGGCGGTGTTCTTGCCGCACTGCTCGTCACACTGGGTGGAGAGCTGCTCAGCGCTCCGGTAGGCGAACTCGTCGCGCTGTACGGTGGCAGCTTTGTTCTGCACGGACTGTCGCCCGGAAACATCGCGGCGTTGGCCGCAATAGGTGCCGCACTTGGCTGGCTGGGCGCACAAATGTCGGTCAGCATTCACCTGCACCGCATCGGCTGAACCCGGGTGCACGACCCTGACAATCGGAGATGAGTATGACGGACGCGGACAACGATAGGCAGCACCAGCTTCTCGGCCTTTTCGATTCACCCTTCGTGCGTCGCGTCGCCGTGACCATGAATCACTACGGCATCCCCTTCAAGCACGTCTCGCTGTCGGTTTTTCGGCACATGGACGCGATGCGGCCGCTCAATCCGCTGTTCAAGGTTCCCATGCTGACACTGCCCAATGGCGAAACGCTTTACGAAAGCGCGTATCAACTCGATTACCTTGAAGAACTGGCGGCTGATCGCGGCCTCTCACCCTTGATACCGCGCTCCGGCCCGGAGCGGCGGCAGGTGCAACAGGTGATGGCGCTGGCCATCATCGCCGCCGAAAAATCGGTGGCGATGCAATACGAACGCAATCGGCCGCTCGAACTGCAGTCCCCGGACTGGAGCAGGCGCCTGCGCAGTCAGATGCGCCAGGCCTTCAGCATGCTCGAAGAACGCATGGAGGGAAGCGAACGAACGACCGGCAACTTCCTCTTTCGCGACCGCCTGACACAGGCCGACATCACCACGGTCGCCGGGATTGGCTTTGTGCGTTACATCCAGCCGGATGAGTGGCCAACTGGCGAGTATCCCGCGCTCGAATCGCTGGCCGCACGCCTCGAAGCGAGTGAAGCGTTCAGGAAGGTGCCTCTGGACGAGTAACAGGGGGTCGCGTTTTGTCCTGAGTTCAGGACGCCATCAGTTCGCCGAGGCGGCGCACGGCATCCTCGATCTCCGGCGTATGCGGATTGCCGCAGTTGAGTCGGAGGCAGTTCCGATACATGCCGCTCGCCGAAAAGAGTTCGCCCGGCACGTACGCGACGCCCGCGGCAATCGCGCGGTCATAGAGCGTGGTGGTATCGATGTCGTCGGGCAGCTCGACCCACAGGACGAAGCCTCCCAACGGCTGAGTGATCCGCGTCGCAGGCGGGAAATGCCGGGCCACCGCCGAGCGCATGGCATCGACCTGGTGTTCGTAGGCCCGCCGCAATCCGCGCATGTGGCGGTCGTAAGATCCCGACTCGAGGTATTCGGCGAGAACCAGTTGCGTGATCGGATTGGTGCTGCCACTACTGACCGTCTTGTGCAAGGCGATCTGCTGCCGGTAGCGGCCTGCGGCAACGAAACCGATACGCAGTGCGGGCGACAGGCACTTGGAAAAAGACGAACAGAGCATGACATTGCCGACCTGATCGAACGCCTTGATCGGTCTCGGCGGGGTCTGCCCGAAGTAAAGCTCGCCGTAGATGTCGTCCTCGATCACCGCCACACCACGCTCTGCGGTCAGTTTCGCGAGCCGCTTCTTGTGCTCATCGGGCATGATGCTGCCCAGCGGATTGCTGGCATTGGGTACCAGCAGGCAGGCCGCGATCCGGCCCGTGCGCGTGGCCAGATCGAGCGCCTCGATCGACAGCCCGGTGCGTGGATCGGTCGGAATTTCCAGTGCCTTTAGCCCCAGCACCTCAAGCAGTTGCAACATCAGGTAATACGCCGGCGATTCGACTGCCACCGTGTCACCGGGGCGGGTCGTTGCGCGCAGACAGAGCCCGAGTGCTTCGGTGCAGGAGTTGGTGATCAGAAACTCGCTCGCCGCCTGCGGGCCTGCCCAGCCGACAGCGCGCAGTACCAACTGGCGAACCAGCGCCGGCTCGTCCATGTTTATGTGGCTGCTACCCTCGAGCAACTTCGGATGACGCCGGGCAACACCACCGTACAGGCGCTGAAGAGCAGCAAGCGGCAACAGCGCTGGCGAAGGCAATGCGGCGCTGAGGGGGGGCAACCCCGGGCTTGACGCCGGTCTGCAGCACGCGCATCAGGCGCTGGCTGACATCGACCGGTACTGCTTCCTCCGGGGTCGAGCGGACGCTCGGCTGCGCTCTTCGTGCCGACGCATGACGAACGAAATACCCGGACTGCGGCCGTGCTTCGACAAGACCTCTGTCTTCCAGCTGGCGCAATGCCTGCAACACCGTCGACACGGACAACCGCCGCTCGCGCGACAGACGCCGCACCGAAGGCAGACGCTCGCCCGGCCGCAAATTGCCGGCAGCGATAATCCCGCTCAGATCCTCCGCCAGCCGTTCGTAACGCAAGAGTTCAATTTCATCATCCCCTAAACGGCAGTCGAACTCGTGATGAGTTAAGCTAAGGCTTGTGGGTTGAGGGATTGCGGCCCGTTTTGTGAGCGAGAAGGAGTCACCCTGTGGGTGAAGCGAAACGCAAGGAATTGGCTTGTCAGAAATCAGCGATTGCGCTGGATACCTTTGGTGGTCGAGTTCATGTGGAATGGGATCCGAGTGCCGCGGTCACGCCGCTGGGACAGTTGCCGTTCTTTATTGAGTTTCTCAAAGTCGGTGGTCTATTTGACGCATGGGTCGCCGATTGCCCGCTGAGCTACCAAAGTAACAATGCCTCGGGCAAGCGCGAGGTACTGGCGACGTTCCTGTTATCGATTCTCGCGGGGCACCACCGCTATGCACACATTACCGCCATCCGCCAGGATGGCATACACCCGGAGCTGCTGGGTGTCGAACAACTGGTGTCGGAGGATGCGGCACGACGTGCCCTCAAGAAGCTCGACGAATCGGCGGGGAAGGAATGGCTCGATTACCACCTGAGCAAGACGACGCAGCCACTGCTCACTACGCCATGGATTCTGGACCTGGATGTGACCGTAAAGTGCCTTTATGGCAAACAGGAAGCGGCGATCGTTGGCTACAACCCGAAGAAGCCAGGTCGTCCTTCGCACAACTACCACAGTGCTTTGATGGCCAACACCCGACTCGCGTTGCGCGTGGATGTCATGGCAGGCAATGAAACGGCACCGCTGCATAGCATGCCGGGCATCTGGGCGTGGCTTGATGCGCTACCCAGAAATGAACGTCCTGCCTTGCTCCGTGGTGACGTCGCCTATGGCAATGAGGCGGTCCTGCGCGAGGCCGAAATCCGTGAGCAGCCGTATCTGAGCAAGCTAAAACTGACGTCTAACGTCAAGGCACTGATCAAGAAACTCTTCCGTCAAAGCGACTGGGAAGACGCCGGGCAAGGGTGGGAGGGCACGGAGGAGGAATTGACCTTATCCGGGTGGACGCGCGCCCGCCGGGTCGTCGTATTACGCCGAAAGCTCACTGGTGAGATGCTGCTGACTGAGAAAGACGAGTCCCAAGGCAAGTTGGCCTTCATTGAGGGCGATGTCCCCACTGCACGCTACGAATACGCCGTGCTGGTCACTTCAACAGCGCACCCGATACTGACGCTGGCGCAACTGTATCGTGACCGCGCCGA
Organism: Candidatus Propionivibrio aalborgensis; assembly: GCF_900089945.1. GTDB lineage: Bacteria > Pseudomonadota > Gammaproteobacteria > Burkholderiales > Rhodocyclaceae > Propionivibrio > Propionivibrio aalborgensis. Next base: position 9,413 of record NZ_FLQY01000001.1, read on the forward strand.
CTCGGAGAACAACTTTGACGAACTGAAGAATCAATGGGGATGGGGCGGCTTTACCACTCAGGATCTGGCGCGCTGCCAAATGATGGCCCGCATGGTGGCACTCGTTTATAACTGGTGGACCTTGTTTGTACGACTGGCGCAACCCCACAAACATTTCGAGGCCATTTCCAGTCGGCCCTTGCTGCTGCATGGCGTTGCTACGCAAACCCGCCACAGCGGACAAACTCGACTGACGATCACCAGCACACATGCCAAGCGCTCTGCAATACAGGCCGTTCTGATGAATCTGGCTGCCTTTCTGGCTACGTTGAAATCCACTGCGGAGCAGTTAACTGACGCTCAGCGACTGCGCGCAATATTGACTCGCGCGTTCGCCAAATTTGCGCTGACGCCGCTCCACCCACCTCCCCAAATTGCCACGTTCTAACCGATCCGAATAACTCGACTGCTGTTTTTAGGATCATCCATCGAATTCATCGAATTCACCGAATTCACCGAAAGGGTTGCTGCCGAAAACGACCGGATTACCCGCCGGTGCTTCGACAAATACGCATCCTGACGCGAAATAAACCACAACATCAACGCCCGTTCCCCCGACAGCAAGCCGAAGGATGTAGCCGCACCCCTGAGCGCGCTCCCCAGCCACTGACGCCCCGATCGTCCGACATTCAGCGAAGTACCGGAACGCCGTAGATTATGAATGCAGTATATGGGTGCCGATGAATCGTGGTCAATCTCGCGGGCCAGCGGCTCGCCGCCGGCTACATGAACGATGAACGACTACTGGGAAACGACCTGTGCGCCGGCATCCTTCAACAGCCGCTGGAATTCCGGTGACTGCAAGATGATGCTGCCTGCGGCGGCACGCAGACGATCCACCGCCTCAGCGGGCAGCACGAAGGACGTTGGCAATTCGTTCAGGTAATCCATTTCAGCCTTGTCGTCCAGGGCCTGAAATGAAACGTCCACGGCATAAACATCGATATCCGGGGCTTTCAGCTCATCGGTGATCACCGGATCCGTATTGTTCGCGAACGCCGCCGATTGCCGAAGCCGTCGCAGGGACTGCCAGCGTGCCGCCTTGTCTTTCAACACTTCCATCGCTTCGTAAGAATAGTGGTCTATCGGAACACCAGCCGCTTTGACCAGGGTATCCAGGATACCAGGTGAGCTCTCCGATTCATCCCACTGAGTCCGTGGCGAGGACACCGAGTTCACGACAAAGACGATGATCCTACGCACGCCGTCAAGCCGCGTTGGCACGCCTGCGCGATGCAATACCTCCAGTAATTCCAGTACGGTAAGCACACTGCGCATACCAACGTTGTCTGCAATGCCACCGTCCACAAGATGAATGTACGGGCGATGAGCGCCATCAGCAAACGCCAGCCGTTCATCGATCTCGCGCGCCGCGCGTGCGGCCGGCCGCGGTGGACCGGTGGGTCCGGTCAACAGTTGTAGCCAGCGAGGTGCCGCGTAGTTGCAGCTGCCGCCATAGTTGTTGAGCGTAACGGCCGAAAGCACTACCGGAACCGCCGATGATGCGGCAGCGGCGCGCGACAACGGCACCTCATCAAGATCGGAGCACAACAGATCGAAGAAGTCCTGGTCGAAGACCAGACGAGCCCCGGTCGAGATGTCGGTTGCCGACGCCATAATCAGCGGGCCATTGCTCCGGTCGAGATCTCCGAAGGTCGCACCATTGAACAGTATTTCGTCATACAGGTCGGCCGCCAGCTCCGAGCGCCCCCAGTTGCTCGACCACAGATTCGGCCAGTAACGCGGGCTGAAGAATCGGGCCGTGATCTCGCCCTGCACATCGCGCTTCAGGAAGCGACTCTCGTACTCGGAGAACAACTTGTCGCCGTAGAGTCCATATGCCAGCGCCGTAAAGCTGCCTCCGGAAACGCCGCTAATCACGTCGACTTGGTCCAGAAGGCGGGCTTCTTTACCTGTGGCTCCGACGATCCTTGTGCGTCGCAGGAACTCCAGCACGCCATATGAAAAAGCCGCGGCACGGGTACCCCCGCCGGAAAAGGCGAGAACAACCAGATTCGATTTGTCCTTGACGTGCGCCTGCCGACTTTCCAGGCGGTAGCCCCTTTCCGGGTGCACTTCGGCGATCGGCGGATTGATCGGACGCGTCGCGCAACCCCCCAGCACGAGCAGCGAAACGACCAGCAACAGCCATAAAGCCATCATCCGCCTCACAAGCCCATCCGCTCCATGGCGCGCCCGACGCCACGTTCTGCCCGCCTAGAGATCACTGCAAGCGCTTTCTCCCGTCATCGAGAGGATGACCCGTGACAGCATTCCTCCCGCAACAGTTCGGGCCTTGAACCCGTTTTGAAGAAGGACTCGCGTCGCGTAGTAGGCCCGCTGGCCGGAGCGGCAAACGATGAGGATTTCCCGATCCTTGGGCAGTTCGGCGAGACGTGCCCGCAGTTGCCCCATCGGGATGTTGTGCGCACCCGGAACGCTTTCGACCGCGAGTTCAGCAGGCTCGCGCACGTCGAGGAGAAATGCGTCGTCGGTGGCATCCCAGTGACTCAGCGGCATGTCGCCGCGGAGGATATCGGCGGCAACCATCCCGGCGAAATTCACCGGATCCTTGGCGCTGCCGAATTGCGGCGCGTAGCACAGCTCGGCTTCCTCGAGGTCGTAGATCGTCGCACCCATTTGCAGCGCCATGGCCAGCGCGCTTATCCGCTTGTCCACGCCATCCTCGCCGACCGCCTGCGCGCCGAGGAAACGCCCGTCGGATTTCCGGAATAGTATCTTCATCGCGATCGGCCGCGCACCCGGGTAGTAGCCCGCGTGCGAATTCGGGTAGAGGTAGATCTTCTCGTAGTCGCTGTCACCGATCCGCTTGAGCGTCTTTTCGCTGGCGCCGACCCAGGCGGCGGATGCACTGAAGAGCCCGATGATCGAGGTGCCCTGCGTGCCACGGAAGCGTGAGTCACGCCCGGCAATCACATCGGCAGCGATACGACCCTGCCGGTTTGCCGGTCCGGCAAGCGCGATCAGACTCCACTCCTTGGTCACGAAATCCCTGACTTCGACGGCGTCGCCGACAGCGAAGATGTCCGGGTTGCTGCTGCGCATCTGTTCGTCGACGCGGATACCGCCGCGTTCGCCGATTTCGAGGCCGGCTGTCTTCGCCAGCGCGGTGTCCGGACGCACGCCAAGCGCGAGGATCACGATATCGGCGGGATGCATCTTGCCGGATTTGGTGAGGACTTCGAGCGAACCATTCGCCGCCTGCTGGAATCCGGCGACGCCGTCGTTGAGTGCCAGACGAATACCATGCCGCTCGACGTAGCCCTCGACGATGCGCGCCATTTCCTGATCAAGCGGCGCCAGGACCTGATCGAGCATCTCGATAAGCGTGACGTCGAAACCGCGATGGACAAGATTCTCCGCCGTTTCGAGGCCAATGAAACCGCCACCGATGACCACCGCACGGGTCTTGGGTCTGACCGTCTGGAAACCGGAGTACTTGTCCATCCCGGAAAGAAAAAGCGAGCCGCGCTCAATCCACTCGCGGATCGCCCGTGCATCGGGGACGGTCCGCACCTGGAAGATACCCGGCAGATCGATTCCGGGCAGCGGCGGGCGCACCGACGGCGCACCGGGCGACAGCACCAGCTTGTCGTAGGACTCGGTTGTCACCTGGCCGGTCGCCACGTCGCGCAGCTCGACGGTTTTCTTGTCCGGCGAAATCTTGATGGCTTCGCAACCGGTCCGCGCGTCGACGGCAAAGTGTGAACGGAAGGTGTTCGCGTCCGCCACCATCAGACTCGCCTCCTTCTGGATTACCCCGCCGACGTGGTAGGGCAGCCCGCAGTTGGCATAGGAAACGTACGGCCCGCGTTCGACCATGATGATTTCCGCGGTTTCGTTCAACCGGCGCAGGCGCGCTGCACACGATGCGCCGCCAGCCACACCACCGACGATAACGACCTTCATTCCTGCGCTCTTTCCCGTGGCTTCCATGTTCTTCTCCCCGAAATCAATTGACTCTTGCCAAGCGGACACGCAGCAGGCGCGCCGTGCCCAGCAGTATCACCAGCCCCGCCATCGCACTCACCAGCAACATGACCACGACCGCCGGGTCGTTGAGACTCTCGACGGCAACCACCAGCGCCGCAGACGTGTTTCGCTGTGCGCTGGAAATGGCAAAGACACCTCGCGTACGAAGATCGTCTCCGCCAACGGCGTATCCGAGCACCAACACGGCAAGCACGAACAGCAGATAAGTACCGATCGCGAAACTGCCCAGCGTATCGACAAGCGCCTGAATGTTGAGCCCGACCATCAGCACCAGAAGCAGCAGAAAAGCGAGGCTCGATAGCTTGCGCAGAAATGGCAGCACACGCTCACTCGCCTGTGCCCAACGCGCGCTCAGCACGAAACCGAGGGCCAGAGGCAACATCATCGTCAGGATCAACGGCTTGGCGATACTCCAGGGATCAGCCGACAATCCCGGTACGGTAAAGGGTAGTGCGACAGGGATAAGCACGATACTGCCAACCATCAGCAGAACCATGATCGCCACCGAATACGCCAGATTGCCGTCCGCCACTTCGGCCAGCTTGGGGATGAACGGCGAACCTGCCGCACCACTCAGCAGCAGCAAGCCGACTGCGTGCGCAGGTTGTAGCGGGATCAGTCGCGAGAGCAGGAGTGCCAGCAAGGGTGCGGCAATGAAATTCACCGCCAGCGCGACGCCGACCATTCGTGGATTCTTCAGCGGCGCGACGACATCACGCAGTCGCTGGCTCATGCCCATGACCAGCATGCTGCTGACGACGTAGGTGAGTACGGCGAAATTGCTGACTTTCTCAAGAGCTTCGATCATCGCCAGCCTTCCATTCGCGGCGCTCTCATTCCTCACTCCTTCCGTGCGATCGTCAGAGCGCCGCAACGGTGCTCGACTGGCGCGCTGCGAAAAGGCTCCCATGCGTAATGCGCCAAGCCTTGCTGTTCCGCTTCAACAAACGCCACCCTTGGAAAGGCGACTTACCAAGCGAGAACAGGCACAACGATTATACATGCATGCTATTGGCACATCCCTCACCGTTCGACAGACTACCGGACCGCAAGTATCATCAATTCACATTCCGGGCGTCAGCGCCCGGTTAACGTTGTTCGCTTCGGAAACATGCCCCTATGCTGATCGCCGCTGCATTCATTCTCCTGGTCTTTGCCTACAGCCTGGTGTCGCGCAAACTGGAAAGCACGCTCATCACCGCGCCGATCCTGTTCACTGCAGCGGGCGCGTTCATGCTGCTCTTTCCCGAGGCGTCCAGGGAACTGTTCATCGACCGCAAAGCGCTCTTGGTAATCGCCGAAGTCGGTCTGGTAATGACCTTGTTCACCGACGCGTCGCACATCAACCGACGCGCTCTGCAGGACAACCACAAGTTGCCGGTGCGTTTGCTCAGCTCCGGCATGCTGCTCACCATCCTGCTCGGTGCGGCAGCGGCGATGGCGTGCTTCGCTGGGCTGTCGTGGTGGGAAGCGGGTATTCTCGCGGCGATACTCGCACCGACCGACGCCGGCCTCGGTCAGATCATCGTCAATAGCCCGCGCGTCCCGGCGCGCATACGGCAGGCACTGAACGTCGAGGCCGGACTCAATGACGGGTTGGCGGTCCCTTTCCTGATGCTGTTCATCGCACTCGCCACCGCGATCGAAGATGGAGCGAGCACACGGGGCGTACTCGCGCGTTTTCTCCTCGAACAGATCGGCTACGGCACCGTGATCGGGCTGGTGATCGGGCTGGGCGGCGGACTGCTGATGGGGCTGGCGCAGCGCCGGCAGTGGATGTCCCCCTCGCTTGGCCAACTTGGCGTGGTGGCGATGCCGCTGCTGTGCATAATGGCGGCGGAAGAATCCCACGCGAGCATGTTCATCGCCGCATTCGTTGCCGGTCTGGCGGCGCAGGTGGGATTCCCCAAAATCGGACGCCACTGCGTCGAGTTCACCGAAGGTTGGGGACAACTGTTCGATTTTTTCGTCTTCTTCTTGTTCGGGCTGCTCTTCGCGCGCGCCTGGCATGATTTCACACCGGCCATCCTCCTTTATGCGCTTCTCAGCCTGACGGTCGTGCGCATGCTGCCTGTCGCAGTGGCGGTTGCCGGTATCGGACTCAGCCGAACGACCGTACTTTTCCTCGGCTGGTTCGGCCCGCGCGGCCTGGCGTCGATCGTTCTGGGGCTGGTGTATCTGGAGCAACAGGAGAATTTGCCGGGCGAGGACACCATCCGTCTGGCGGTGATGGCTACCGTGCTGCTCAGCATCGTCGCACATGGCCTGAGTGCCAAGCCCGGCATCGAGCGCTACGCCCGCAGCTGCGCAGCACTTCCAGCAAGTGCCCCGGAACATGCGGCCGTCAACACGGCGGATGATTTCGGCGAGAAATAGGCCCTCGTTTAACCCTCGTCTCCCATCGGATTCACCAACACAGTTGCGGCTTATCACGACAGGTACAATTGCACCGACTTAGAACTGTACCGGTAACAATTCGCTATATTTGTGGCTGTTTCTCCTGAACCTGGCGTTCTACACTTCCCTTCACCAAAGCAAGGCCTGCCGCACAAGGAGAGCCGCTTATGAATTTCGATCCGTACAACAGCGAATTGTGTCTCGCCCACAACGCGCCAGTGCGCCTGATGTCGGCCCGCGGCGTACGCGTCATTTGCACTGCAGGCAGGATCTGGTTGACCGTCGAGGGCGAAGCGGGCGATGTATTCCTGGCTGCCGGCGAAAGCCATCTCATTCGCGGCCGCGGCCTGGCCTTGCTGGAAGCCATCGGGAGCGGGCGCGTCAGGTTCCAGAAAGCCGCCAAGCCGTTCCGTAACCTGATTCAGGCCCTGTCCCTTTCTCGATTGAAAGGTTCCAGCAGGCTGGGCGTGAGCTGCCACGATGCGAGCGGCAGTCGAATGACTCTACGGCTTACCCCTGCCGCCGACCTGTGACCCTTTTGTCCGGGATTCATAATTTCCGTGAATGAGTGTAAGTTGTGCACTTAATAACAACATCAGCGCAGCCCGACCATGAAATTCAAGGACTACTACCAGACACTTGGCGTTGAACGCAGTGCTACGCAAGACGACATCAAGCACGCGTATCGCAAACTGGCGCGCAAGTATCACCCGGACGTGAGCAAGGAAGCGGATGCTGAGACACGCTTCAAGGATATTGGCGAAGCCTATGCCGTTTTGAAGGATCCAGAGAAGCGCGTCGCCTACGATCAGATGGGCAGTAGCTGGAAGGCCGGGCAGGACTTCCAGCCGCCGCCGGGTTGGGATGCCGGTTTCGAGTTCAGTGGTCGCGAGGCCGGGCCGGGTGATGCGGCTGAGTTCAGCGATTTCTTCGAAACGCTTTTCGGACGACAGGGCTGGGGGGCACAGCCGCATCGAGCATCCATGCATGCCCAGGGGCAGGATCACCATGCCAAGGTGATGATCGACCTGCACGATGCCTATCGCGGAGCAAAGCGCAGCATTTCGCTGCGCATGCCAGTGCTCGATGCGCAGGGCCGGGTCGCAACGCATGAGCGCACGCTGGACGTGAGCATCCCCAAGGGCGTTCGTGCTGGCCAGCACTTGCGTCTGGCTGGCCAGGGCGGTCCGGGGCTGGGTGAGGGGCCGGCAGGCGACCTGTATCTGGAAATAGATTTCAACCCGCATTCGAATTTTCGGGCCGACGGTCGCGACGTCTATCTGGACCTCCCGGTGGCACCTTGGGAAGCTGCCCTTGGCGCCTCGGTCAGCACGCCAACGCCGGAGGGGCCGGTGCAGCTCACGATCCCGCCCGACTCGGCAGCAGGTCGTCAGTTGCGCTTGAAAGGCCGCGGCATTCCGGGAACGCCACCGGGCGATCTTTACGTCGTCTTGAAAATCGCCCTGCCGCCGGCCGATAGTGAAGCCAAGCGCGAAGCCTACCGGGCAATGGCGCAGGCCTTTGATTTCAATCCCCGAACACACTTGAAAGGATAAGCGGTCATGAACCAAGCCAATGTGACATTTATCCAGGGAACGGTGGTGGAGGAAGTCCATTTGACGCTGGTGGAACTGTGTCAGGCCTGTTGCGCTGACGAAACGCACATACAGGCCTGGGTATTGGAGGGTGTGCTGGAACCGCACGGCAATTCGCCCCAGGATTGGCGCTTCAGTGGCGACTCCTTGCGCCGTGCGCAGCTGGCCCTGCGGCTGTCGCGCGATCTGGATATCAATCCTCCCGGCGTCGCTTTGGCGCTCGATTTGCTCGATCGGATTACCGCTTTAGAGACTCGCCTGCAACACACCGGGAACCATTGATGCTGCTAAATCCCTGGCCTTGCCGACAACAGCCGGAGCATAGCTAAAACGCCGTTCTTGCTGACCCGGCCGCTTACGCTTTGTTTCGGCTCCCACCATGCGCCCACAGGACATCGCCTCGGCCGCCGGCCTTGTTCAGCGAGCGTCCGAGCACGAACAGCAGATCGGACAAGCGATTCAGGTATCTGCGAGCGAAGTCGGAGACTGCTTCGCTGTTCGCGAGATGGACAACGCGACGTTCGGCGCGACGGCAGATGGTGCGTGAAAGGTGCGCAAGCGCGGCGGCACGGGTTCCACCCGGCAAGATGAACTCCTTGAGGGGCTCAAGGCTATCGTTGAATTCCGCGACGTGTTCCTCGAGGCGGGCGATGTGCGCCTCGCTGATAATGCTTGACCCCGGTATACAGAGTTCGCCGCCGAGGTCGAAAAGATCGTGCTGGATACCGAGTAGAGCGTCACGGATCACTTCAGGTACCGCTTCGGTCAGCAAGACGCCAAGGCTGGAATTCAGTTCGTCGACCTCACCCATCGCCTCGACGCGCAGGCAATCCTTGGCAACTCTCGTTCCGTCGCCAAGGCCGGTGGTACCGGCATCGCCGGTGCGAGTGACAATCTTTGAGAGCCGGTTTCCCATAGCTGGTTTCCTGTGAGGGATGATCGATCAAGTCGCTGATTATATCGGAAGACCACTTCGCGCTCAGCCCTGGATAGGCGTTACGCAGCATTTCGCGCACCCACTCTGTATCAGCCCCAAACAATCGTGATACTCTGGCCTCCTCCGCGGAGACTCAGCGTAATGCCGATAAATATTGATGCCTGCGTTGCCCAACATCAGGGTGATCGCAAGGAGCAGCAGGATCGTGTGGGCCTTTTCCCTCACCCGAAAGGCGGCGGAGTCGCACTCGCCGTCGTTGCGGATGGCATGGGCGGACATACCGGCGGAGTGCTGGCGGCACAGCAGGTCCTGCACACGGCCTGCAACAACCTCGAACAATTCTCGGCGCGTAGCGAAACCCCGCAGTCGATGCTGGAAGCCAGCCTCAGTGAGGCTCACATGCTGATCAAGGCATCGCGCTTCATCAACGAGAAGGATCCGCACAGCACGGCGGTGATGTTGATCCTGCAACCGGGCAAGGTAAGCTGGGCGCATTGCGGTGATAGCCGACTCTACAGATTCCGGGGCGATCAACCCTTTTTTCGCACGATCGACCATTCCTACGTTGAGCAACTGGTCGCCAGGGGAAAGATCACTGCGGAGGAGGCATTGGTTCATCCCAACCGCAACATCCTGATTACCTCGCTCGGCGGCAACGAAACGCCGAAAGTCGATTTCGGCGAAGCCGAAGACCTGCAGGCAGGTGATTCCTTTCTGCTGTGTTCCGACGGTCTCTGGGGGTACTTTGGCGATGCGGAGCTTGCCGGTGTGGTTGCCGCCTATTCTGCGCGTGAAGCTTCGGAATTGCTGATCAGCCGGGCGCGCAAACGGGCGCAGGGCGAGGGTGACAATGTGTCGGTCGCCATCCTGAAACTGGTGGACGCACCAGCCAAGAAACCGTCAGGCAAAGCACACCCGGCTGGCTAAAACTAGCCAGCCTTATTACGACCCAGTCCGCCCAGCAAGGCCGCGACAAGACGGCGCGGCTTGTGCGGGTACTCCATGTGCGCAACGACCTGCGCTGTCTCCGTGTCGGCGGGAGCTGCCATGGGATGCGGCTCGGCGCTTTCATACGGCTTGCTGAAATCGAAACCGTCGGCAGCGATATGGCTCTTGCGCCTGTTGCTCGCCGAACTGCTCCCAGGCGAATGCTCACGACGCGTTCTGGCCGCTGGCGCGACCGACGCCGAAGGCGCTGGCGGGCGACGATGATGCGATTTTCGTCCGGTGGGCGGGTATTCGTAATCGTATTCCGGATCGAAGCCCGGCACGACGACCTGCTCAACCTGTATCTTGATCAGCTTTTCAATGTCGACCAGATACTGAACCTCGTGCGCCGAAACGAGGGAAATTGCCGTCCCTTGTTTGCCGGCGCGCCCGGTACGGCCGATGCGGTGGATGTAATCTTCCGGGGTATGCGGCAGTTCGAAATTGATGACATGCGGCAGTTCGTCGATATCCAGGCCGCGTGCCGCGACGTCGGTGGCGACGAGCACCAGCACTGTCCCGGTCTTGAAAGCTTCGAGTGCCTTCAGGCGATCCAGCTGACTCTTGTCACCGTGAATCGAGTCGGCCGCAATGCCGGCCCGCTGCAATTCGCGGGCAAGCTTGTTCGTTTCGATCTTGGTGCGGGTAAAAACCAGAACCTGGTTGAATTCCGATGATCGGAGCAGTTTGACCAGAAGTGCCCGTTTGGCGTCGGCGGCAACCGGGTGAACCCGGTGCGTGATGGTCTCGGAAACGGTGTTGCGCTTGGCGACTTCGATCAGCACCGGCGACTTGAGCATCTTGTCGGCCAGCTTCTTGATCTCTTCCGAGAATGTCGCCGAAAACAGCAAGCTCTGCCGCTGTTTCGGCAGCAGGTTGATGATGCGCGTGACATCGGGAACAAAGCCCATGTCCAGCATGCGGTCGGCTTCGTCGAGCACCAGTGCCTGCACGCTACCGAAGTTGAGGCATTTCTGTTCGACCAGATCAAGCAAGCGGCCCGGCGTGGCAACGAGCACCTCGACACCACGGCGAATCTCGTCGATCTGCGGCTTGATGTCGACTCCGCCGTAAGTGCACAAGCTCCTTATCGGGACGTGCTTGCTGTAGGTCTTGACCGACTCGTAGACCTGAATCGCCAGCTCGCGCGTCGGCGCAAGCATCAGCACCCGCACCGGGTGACGGGCGGGTGACGGGCTCGGGCTGGCAAAAGGCAGGATGCGCTGCAACAACGGCAGCGTGAACGCAGCGGTTTTGCCCGTACCGGTCTGGGCGCCACCCATCAGGTCGTTGCCGGCAAGTACGATTGGAATTGCTTGTGCCTGAATCGGCGTCGGGTCTGTGTAACCCTGTTCGGAAATGGCTCTTAGCAGCTCGGGCGCGAGGCCGAGTTCGTCAAAACGCATCGGCAGCGCCTATAAAGAAATGTGGAATCAATAGCATAGGGGGCGCATTATACACCTTAGGCGCCTTCCCGCGTAGAGTTGAGAGCGGCGGAGTCAGGGCTGGAGCATCAAATCTCTCTCAGATGCAAAGCGGTAGCGAGATGAGCCGGGTTGTA
>NZ_FLQY01000002.1 GCF_900089945.1 Candidatus Propionivibrio aalborgensis
GTCATGGTCGCCAATCTCGCGCCGCGCAAGATGAAGTTCGGGCTCAGCGAGGGGATGGTGCTCGCAGCTTCGAGTGATGCCATGAACGCAAACGGCAAGTCCGGCATCTTTCTGCTATCACCGGATGACGGTGCACAACCGGGAATGCGCGTAAAATAACCCGGCCATGCGACCAGCACATCAAACTCCGCGCCCGCGACCGACTCTGAGAATAATGCTGTACGCTGTCTTCGATGTGGCCGGCATGCTGATGTTTGCTACCGGAGCAATGTGGCTCGCTCGCAGGCAGGCGCTGTTCATCCCCGACTTCCCCGTCAATATGACGGAGGCGATTGTCGTAAGTGTCGGTGGCCTGTTGATGATGCTCTGGGCCGCCAGCCGGATTTTGCGCGAGATGATCACGCGCCCCGCTAGTCAAAGCAACAAAGGTCAATAGTCCGTGCCCGCGAAGCCGTCCTCAGCCACCAGGTTTCTCACGGCAAGCGTTTGCGTGGGTGAGAAAAAGTGAACGAACTGCCGTTAATCGACTGGATCCTTTTCACGGCACTGGGCTGGTTGCTGATCGGCGTGATCGGCGTTGCGTTCCCGCGCAATTTTTTGCTGAACAGCCGCGTCCTCTTTCCCCTCGGCGCAATTTTCGGTTTGGCGCTCGCATTGCTTGCACTGACCGGCAATTACGCCAGTCCGCAAGTCCGTATCCTGCCCCTCGGCATGCCAGGACTGCCCTTCCATTTGCGCCTTGACGCTCTGTCCTCCTTCTTCCTGCTACTGCTGGGAACAGCCTCCGCCGGCATTTCAATCTACGCCGCCGGCTATATGCGCAAGGGTGACGGTACGGCTCCGGGGCTACAATGCCTGCTCTATCACGTCTTTCTGGCCAGCATGGCTTTCGTCATGTTGGCCGACGATGGTTATGGCTTCATGGTCGCCTGGGAAACGATGGCGCTCAGCTCCTTCTTCCTGGTCACGTCGGAACACCGCCATCCGGAAATCCGACGTGCCGGTTATCTCTACCTGCTGGTGGCTCACGTCGGCGCGGTAGGCATCCTTCTTTCCTTTGGCGTGATGGCTGACAGCGCGGGCGACTATTCCTTTGACGCCATGCGCGATTTCTCCCGCATCGGTTTCTGGCCGACCATCGCTTTTCTACTTGCGCTTTTCGGCTTCGGCGCCAAGGCCGGTATGTTGCCTCTGCACATCTGGCTACCCGAAGCGCACCCGGCCGCTCCTTCTCCCGTGTCGGCGATGATGAGTGGCGTCATGCTCAAGACGGCGATCTACGGGATGCTGCGCGTCACTTTTGACCTGTTGCATGCGCAACTGTGGTGGTGGGGCGTTCTGCTGCTCGTGCTCGGACTGGTTTCAGCATTGTTCGGCGTTATCTTCTCGGCGATTCAAACCGACATGAAACGACTGCTTGCGTACTCGTCGATCGAGAACATCGGGTTGATATTTCTCGGAATCGGACTGACGCTGATCTTCAAGTCCTTCCTGCTACCGCATCTTGCTGCATTGGCGCTAACCGCCACGCTCTATCATTGCCTGAACCACGCCTTCTTCAAGAGTCTGCTCTTCCTGAGTACCGGCTCGGTTCTGCACGCCACGCGCGAGCGCAACCTGGGCAAACTCGGTGGGCTGATTCATCGAATGCCTTGGGTCGCCTGGTTGGCCCTCATCGGCGTGCTGGCTGCGTCCGGCCTGCCGCCACTCAATGGCTTCGTCTCGGAGTGGCTGTTGCTGCAAAGCTTCCTGTTCACCTCGGGTCTGCCGCACGGCTATCTCAACATGCTGCTGCCGGTGATTGCCGGCGCCGTCGCGCTGATCTCGGCGTTTGCCGGTTTTGCCATGGTCAAGTTCTTTGGCATCGTATTTCTTGGCCAACCGCGCGAGGAGAAACTCGCCCACGCCCATGATGCCGGCCGCCTCGAACGCATCGGGCTGCTCTGGCTGGGTGTGGGCTGTGTCCTGCTCGGCCTGTTTCCGAATGCCGTAATTTCGCTGCTCGACCCGGTCACCCGACTGCTTGTCGGGAGCGGCCTGCGCGGTACGGCAGCCAGCCATGGCTGGTGGCTTCTGGCGCCGATCAGCGAGGACCGGGCCAGCTATAGCCCCGCCATTTTCCTCGGCAGCATTGTCGTTCTCATGCCGCTTGTCTATTTTGCGGTCAACCGTTTCTACCACGGCCGACTGAAACGCGTGCCGGCCTGGGATTGCGGATTTCCGTTGCAAACTCCCCGCATGCAGGACACCGCCGAAGGCTTCGGCCAGCCGATCCGCAGAATCTTCTCGCCCTTCTTCAAACGGACCCGCGAGCACCCCTCGCCATTCGATGCCCAGCCACGTTATCGAAGCCTCGTCGAAGACCCGTTCTGGTACTGGCTCTATCTGCCGATTGCAAGAATTGCCGATCACGGCACGCGGCTTATCGCTTTCCTGCAGCAGGGGCGCATCGCGCTGTACCTGCTTTACAGCTTCATCACGCTGCTCACCCTTCTGGTTCTGACACGCGGATGAACTTCTACGCGCTCTTTGCCCAGTTGCTGGCGCTCGCTACCGCCCTGATTCTGGCGCCGCTCCTCACCGGCTGGATCAACCAGTGCCGCGCCTGGATGCAGAACCGCTCGGCGCCACCTTTGCTGCAAACCTATTACACCTTGAACAAGCTGTTCCACAAGGATGCAATGCTGGCGCACAATGCCTCGTCGCTCTTCCGCGCTGCACCCTACGTTAACTTTTCGTGCATGGCGCTGGCCTCGGCCATTGTGCCGACTCTGTCCACCGAACTGATCTTTTCACCTGCCGCCGATGCCATTGCGCTCGTCGGACTCTTCGCGCTGGCCCGTGTTTTTATCGCGCTGGCCGGCATGGACGTCGGCACTGCGTTCGGCTCGCTGGGATCGCGGCGCGAGATGCTGATTGGATTCCTCGCCGAACCGGCCCTGTTGCTGATCTTCTTCACGACATCACTGATTTCGCAGTCGACCTCGCTGTCGACCATCGTCGCCGCGCTGGCACATCGCGATTTCGTCATCTACCCGAGTCTGGCCTTTGCCGGCGTCGCCTTCACCATGGTATCGCTTGCCGAAAATGCACGTATTCCGATCGATAATCCGACAACCCACCTCGAACTGACCATGGTGCATGAAGCCATGATTCTTGAATACTCGGGCCGCCATCTGGCGCTCATCGAATGGGCTGCCAGCCTGAAGATGTTTGCGTATTCCTGTCTCGGCCTCGCCCTGTTCTTTCCGTTTGGAATATCCGAAGCGGCGGACCCGGCTTCACTCGCGGCCGCCGGTGCATTCCTGATCGTGAAACTTCTTATCGGCGGCTTCCTGTTGGCGCTGATCGAAACAGTCAACGCAAAGATGCGTGTCTTCAGGGCGCCGGAATTCCTCGGCACGGCCTTCCTCCTGGCGGTACTGGCCATGCTGGTGCACCTGCTGCTGGAGACAGGGAAATGAGCCAGTCGTTGATCAATTTGCTTCCCTTCAGCGGGCAGGTGATCAACCTGTGCGCAGCGCTCATGCTCTTGCTCGGTTTCGCCATGCTGGCGCAGCGGCGTGTTCTGACGCTGATCAACCTGTTCATGATGCAGGGTCTGGTGCTGTTCGTATCGACGCTGGTCGTTGCGCTGACCACGAACCAGAGCCATCTCCTGTGGTCGGCAGGGCTTACCCTGACTCTCAAGGTCATCGCCTTGCCCTACATCCTGCACCGCTTGATCCGCAGACTGTCGGTCAAATGGGATATTGAAACACTGCTCAACATTCCGACGACCATGCTCGTCGGCATCGTGCTGGTAGTCATCGCCTTCAACGTGGCGCAGCCGATTTCGCAACTGTCCGGCACCATCACGCGCTCCACCATCGGCATTGCGCTGGCCTGTGTGCTGCTTTCCTTCCTGATGATGATCACACGCAGCAAGGCGGTGCCCCAGGTGGTCGCATTTCTGGCCATGGAGAACGGACTTTTTTTCGCTGCCACCAGCGCCACGTACGGCATGCCGATGGTCGTTGAACTGGGTATTGCACTCGACGTCATGGTCGGTATGGTTATCCTCGGTGTCTTCTTTTTCCAGATAAGGCAACAATTCGACAGCCTTGACACCAGGCACATGGAGAGGATCAAGGAAGAATGAGCGGAGCGTTCGAACTCGCCTTGGTTCTGGCCATTCCCTTTGTCACTGCCTTGCTGCTCGGGCTCGTCGGTCACCGTCGGGGTGCGGCGGAGATCAACGCTGCCGGCAGCCTGCTTACGCTGCTGGCCGCCGGAATGCTGACTGCGAGCGTGATCAGGGACGGTCCGATGACGCTCTTCGACGAGCAGTTCTTCGTCGATCCGCTCAACGTATTCATGATCGCACTGACCGCGTTCGTCGGCTTGACTACCTCGCTTTTCTCGCGCCCGTACATGCGTGTCGAGCTCGACCATGGCCGTCTCTCGGCGGGGCGACTGCGCCTCTATCACAGCATGTACCAGATGTTCATGTGCACCATGCTCGTCGCGCTGTCGACCAACAACCTCGGGATTCTCTGGGTGGCCATGGAGACCGCGACCCTTACGACCGTGCTGCTGGTCGCGCTCTACCGCACGCCGGCCAGCCTTGAAGCGGCCTGGAAGTACTTCATCCTGTGCGGCGTCGGCATTGCCCAGGCGCTGTTCGGCACGATCCTGATCTATTTTGCCGCCGAGCGCGTCCTCGGCCACGAAGGCGGGGCTCTGCTGTGGACGCACCTCGACGCCGTCAAGACACAGCTCGAACCCACCGTTCTTTCGCTGGCTTTCGTTTTCCTGTTTATCGGTTACGGCACCAAAACCGGCCTGGTGCCGCTGCATAACTGGTTGCCCGATGCCCACGCCGAAGGCCCGACACCCGTCTCGGCCGTACTTTCCGGATTGCTGCTGAATGTCGCGCTGTACGCCATCATCCGCAGCAAGGTGCTGGTCGATGGCGCGCTCTCCAGCCATTTTGCCGGCAATCTGATGATCGGTTTCGGTCTGCTGACAGTTGTCGTTCCGGCCTTCTATCTCTCCCGGCAAAAAGACATCAAACGTCTCTTCGGCTACTCGTCGATCGAGCACATGGGAATCATCACCTTTGCTTTCGGCATGGGCGGCCCGGTCGCCAGCTATGCCGGGTTGCTGCACATGACGGTGCACTCTTTGACAAAATCGGCAATATTCTTCGCCGTTGGCCACGCCGCGCAAAAGGCCGGCACACAGGTAATTGAAGACATCCGGGGCCTGCTCAAGCTTTCGCCAGTCATCGGCTGGGAACTGATGATTGGCACGTTGGCCATCCTCGGCATGCCTCCCTTTGGCGTGTTCACCAGTGAGTTCATGATTCTGACCACAGCCATCAAGCACTACCCCTGGGCCACGCCGATCCTGCTGATCTCGCTGGGGGTGGCCTTTGCCGCCATGTTTGGCAAGGTGCAGGGCATGGTCTTCGGAAAACCAACGGCACAGCGCCTGCCGCACCGTCCGGCGCTGATCCCCGTCTTTCTGCATCTCGGACTGGTACTCATGCTCGGTATGTGGATACCTCCCTACCTCGCCGATTGGTACCGGCAGGCGGCCAAATTGATCGGTTGAGAACACGCATGCAATTCCTCGAACAACCCATCGACTTCGAACCCCTGGCCGGCCACGCCGCGCTGACTTTCGTTGCGCGGGTCAACGCCCAACAGCTCACCGCCTTCTGCGGCGCCGCGCACACCGCCGAGCGCCGCATGGTGGCGCTTTGGGGCAGCGATGAACGGGACCGCGATAGTCAATCCGGGTATGCCCTGCATGTCGCTTTCGATCTGGCAGAGGGGCTGTGTTGTCTGACCCTGCCAATGTCCGGCGAGGATCCGCAGTTCCCCGACCTTTCGCTGCCGTTTCCAGTCGCCAACCGCATGCAGCGTGCCGTGCATGACATGATCGGCGCCAGACTCGAAGCCGGTGATCAGCGCCCCTGGTTGCGTCACGATAACTGGCCGGCTGACCATTATCCCTTACGCCGCGACACGCCCGACTCCCGATTCGAAACGCGGAACGAGGAGTACGCATTCGTCACTGTCGAAGGCGACGGCGTGCACGAAGTCGCCGTCGGTCCAATTCATGCTGGAATCATTGAACCGGGCCATTTCCGCTTTTCGGTGATGGGCGAAAGCGTGCTTCGCCTGGAGGAGCGACTGGGCTGGAAACACAAGGGCATTGAGCGACGATTTTGCGGCATGGGGCTCGGCGACGGCGCCCGGCTGGCTGGCCGCGTTTCCGGCGACTCGACGGTTGCCTACGCCTGGGCCTATTGTCAGGCGGCTGAAGCCATCGGTGGTGCAATGCCACCGCCGCGCGCCCTCTGGTTGCGTGCTCTGCTTCTCGAACGCGAACGTGTGGCGAATCATCTGGGCGATCTTGGATACCTCGGCAATGATGTGGCTGTATCGTTCGGGCTGATGCAATTCATGCGTCTCAAGGAAGACTGGGTCCGGCTCAACGCCAGCCTGTTCGGCCACCGGTTGTTGATGGATCGGATCATTCCGGGCGGCGTTTCTGTTGACCTTGACGCAGCGGGTGCGAAGGCGATCACCGAGCAATGCCACGCCCTCGGCAGGGAAGTTCAAAACTTGAAGCAAATCTACGACGAGCATGCGGGTTTGCAGGACCGCTTTCTCACGACAGGCCGGGTCTTTCCCCATCTTGCCAAACGCCTTGGCATGATCGGCCTCGCCGGCCGCGCCAGCGCGCAAAAGTGGGATCTGCGCTGCAACCATCCGTGCGAACCGTATGAGCAGCTGGAACCGAAGATGGCCATTCAACGCAACGGCGACGTCGCCGCGCGCGCGTTGGTCCGTTTCTCCGAAATCAGCGAGTCGCTGCACCTGATACAAAAGATCATTCGCGATCTGCCTCAAGGCAGCATTTGCGATACGACCCGCAGTGAAGCCGACAAGCGCGGATTCGGCTGGATTGAAGGCTGGCGGGGCGACGTTCTCGTCGCGCTGGAAACCGGCAAGGACGGCAAGATTCGCCGTTGCCATTGCCACGACCCGTCGTGGCAAAATTGGCCGGTGCTCGAACACGCTGCAATCGACAACATCATTCCTGACTTCCCGTTGATCAACAAATCCTTCAATCTCTCCTACGCCGGACAGGATCTCTGATCATGATTCCGATCCTTCGCCAAATACTTCGCACCGGAATCGTCAGCGAGCCGGCGCCTGCCGTTGACGATGCCTTGCGCGCCACCACGCAGCGGCTGTCCGAAGCGGTCCTCAAGCAACTTGGCCGCGCCCTGGTGATACGTCATGTCGATGCCGGTTCATGTAACGGCTGCGAGCTCGAAATCCACGCCCTGAACAATCCCTATTACAACCTCGAGGCCATCGGCATCAAGTTCGCTGCCAGCCCGCGTCATGCCGACCTGCTGCTGGTCACCGGGCCGGTTGCCCGGAACATGGAAGTCGCTGTCAAGCGTGCCTACGAGGCCACGCCGGAACCCAAGCTGGTGGTCGCGGTGGGTGACTGTGGCTGCACCGGGGGCATTTTTGGGGAGAGCTATGCCTCCTGTGGCCGCGTAGCCAATGTCATTCCCGTTGACGTGTCGATTCCTGGTTGCCCGCCCACGCCGCTGCAACTGATTCAGGGCATCCTCGCTGCCATCGCCCCCGACAGGGCCGAAGCCAGTCGCAGGAATATCCCGGCCCAGTAGAATCCCGTTTCAGACGTGACCTTTCTCACCCGTCATCTTTCCATCCACGGCCGAGTACAGGGCGTCGGCTTTCGCTGGGCACTCAGTGCCGAAGCGAAGGCATTGGGGCTGCGCGGCTGGGTCCGCAACCGCAATGATGGCAGCGTTGAGGCGCTCGTTCTTGGTCCGCCCGAGGCAGTGGAAGCGCTAACCGCTTGGGCGCACCACGGCCCTTCGACCGCGATCGTCGCACGCGTTGTCAGCAGGGATGAACCCACCAGTGAAGATCACGAATCATTGACTGGATTTAGGCAGGTACCGACATTTTGATTTGCGGGGAACTTGCCGGGACGCTATGCTGACTAAGTGGCACTGGATTCGGCACTCGTCCGTTATTGATCCCCACTTTGTTCAAAACCCACTGAAGGAGAAGAATTATGGCCGTACTCGTTGGCAAGCAAGCCCCTGATTTCACAGCAACCGCCGTCATGGCCGACAATGAAATCCGCAATTTCACCCTGTCCGCCGAGACCAATGGAAAATATGCGGTCATTTTCTTTTACCCTCTCGATTTTACGTTTGTATGCCCGTCCGAACTGATTGCCTTCGATCACCGGCTGGCCGAATTCAAACAGCGCGGCGTCGAAGTTATCGGCGTCTCGATCGACTCCCAATTCACTCACCTGGCGTGGAAGAATACGCCGGTCAACAATGGCGGCATTGGCCAGGTGCAATACCCGCTGATCGCCGACATCAAGCACGAGATTTGCCGCGCCTACGACGTCGAATTTGGCGCTGCCGGCGTCGCCTTCCGCGGTTCATTCCTGATCGACAAGAAGGGCACCGTTCGTCACCAGGTGGTGAATGACCTGCCGCTCGGCCGCAATGTCGACGAAATGCTGCGCATGGTCGATGCACTGCAATTTACCGAAGAGCATGGCGAAGTCTGCCCGGCTGGCTGGAACAAGGGCAAAGCCGGCATGAAGGCATCTACCGCTGGCGTTGCCGAGTATTTGTCGGCTCACGCCAAGGAGCTTTAAGTCTTCGGGGTTCAATCAAAAAAGACCGCGTTGGAAGGCGCGGTCTTTTTTTTGCGACAGTGATTGCTTGGCCCGATGCGTTCTGTGTCAAGTATCAATTGATCCTGCCCGTGTACATAACCGTGTCCGAATCGCGGGATGCGTTAGCGCATCTTGGGGCACACAGCAAGTGAGCCAAGTTCAGGGAGTGACAGGCTACGTCTTCCAGCACCGTCGACACGAAACAGAAAGGTGCGCAATCCATCAATACGTGCCACGCCGTTGTAGCGTGTGGAACCCAGCCTAGGCGTCGCCGCTCTAATTCCCGCTATGTAGCCGGCGGGAGCCAGGCGATGACGCACGATCGATCTGGCGATCAGAGGCGGGTGATCGTGAACGGAACGGGCACGACGAAATGCCGCCGGGAAATCTGAGGATCTGGCACCTTCAGTCAAGCCATTTGAATTGGCAACCAAGGGGCTGGCTGGGGCAGGACAAACGGAAGATATTCAAGCCGCTCGCGGTCCCCAAGACTTACACCAGCCATTCGCGCTAACCTCGAATGGTTTCTTGATTGAGGGATGTGCCCGGTAGGAGAAAATCGCGCATGGTCCCCATATGTCACCCGGTGATCCGCTAAATAATTGGCAATTGCTACAGAACTGATTTTCCTTCCGGTTAAATTGGGCGGTGTCCACCATTGTTGCGTCTTCCTTGTAGCTTAAAGCCTTGGCTTGACGATCATTTTCTGGCAATTTGGCGATTTCGGAGGAAATGCCGTCGTTCGATGGGACTCCTTTAGCCGCCAGTACGTCGGTGACAGGCAGAATAAATCCCAGCGGTGCAACCGCAATGCCTTTTAGGGCAGTATTCAAAAACTTCCTTCGCTCGGTGCTTTTGGTCTCTCGCGCAGCCATGATTAATTTTCTCCTGATTATTTGAAAAATGATCCATTCTTGAAGCGATTATGTCAGTCGAGGCGATGACAGGTTCAGTCAGCGTACGTTCAACCTCATACATAACAGGGAAATTGAAAGTTCCGCCTCGAGGAACGCAACCGTGCATTCGACATGACGCAAGCACAACTCTAAAGGGATTGCGTGAGGTTTACTACCAGAAAAGCGAAATGCTATCGGGAAAACGAAGCGCTTTTAGCCGCATACCCTTGCCAGGGTTTGAGAAGGTAGCTCGCCAAAGCGGTGGCGATATTTACGGGAAAAGTCTCCAAGATTTGCGAAGAAAAGTATGGCAATCTGCGTGACGCTTTCATCGAGTTTCGCATTAAGCAGTCGGCTGCGAACGGCAAGAAGTTTTTGTTCGACAATCCACTGACCCGGAGTGCAATTGAACCTTCGGCGGAAAGCATACTGCAACGAACGTGCGGATACACCGGAAACAGACTCCAGTTCAGTCATTGTCAGCGTACGTTCCAGATTGGCGAGGATGTATTCGCAGAATTCGTTCACACGCTTGTCAGACAGCACATTTGGCCCTTTTCGATCGGTGCCAGGCAAAACGGTAAACTGTTTTGGCAAGAGCATCATGACCATGATTCGGTAAATTGCCTCATCGATCCCGCTCAGCCCAAGCAGATCTGGTCTGCTGTCAAACTGATCGATCAACTCTCCGTAGTGGCGGAATACGGTGTTGAAATCGATTTCCTTGGTACGCATCACCAACGTCCTTGGTTGATTCAGCGACAAAAAATCGACATTATCGTAGGCGTCCAGACCCAGCATCGAACGGGCCGTAGTTTGTATCCGCTGCTCGTCTATCGTGATAAATAACGCAGAACGATTAGTATCATGGCCACGTCGAGCAGTAGCGGGCAACAGTATGGCTGCCTCTCCCGCATTCCACTGAAAGCGGACCTTTTCGACAGTGGTATAGCTATTGCCGCTTAACGGAACCAACAACGCCGGTCGCTCGGCATGGTTAACGTCGACGTAAAGCGGCGAGCTCGCTGTGGCGACGATGTTCAAGCCGTTAATACTGGCGACTGACGAACGGTGCCTGAATCTTGTGGAAGTATCTGCAGCGTGATAGGAAATATCAAAACCGGTGTGTCCCTGGATGCGATCATTCATCGCACGAACGTCGCTATCTTCAAGCGCGCTGGAATTTCCAAAAGCAAGCCTTGGCAGAGAATCCATAGATGATCTTGTCAGAGCTATATTAATAATGTTTTTGATCTATAAGCAAATGTTATTCCATAAAAACTACTTGTTGATAATCAATTGGTTAAGCTGTCTGAAAATGCCGTTGCATGATTTTTTCCGCCCTAAAATATTGCATCGAGCCTTAGGATGGTGCATTAGTACGCACAATCAGCAGTGTCCTAACGTTCTCACGCTGGGGTCATAAGACAAGTTGCTCTCAGAACGCTGCAGGGTTTTTTACCAGCCGCTTGTCCGACCGGAAACGTCACCTGGGGAGTGAACCGTACCCGGCTGCCGTACCCTTTAGCTCGCGCCACAACTCGCTGACTGGCACGCGGTTCTTGATCGTCCGATCGACCCACTCGGTTGGCCGTGCCGTGCCGGGGTGGAAGCGAACGCCCCAGATCGGTTCGAAGCCGTCGGTACGCAGCGAGTAGCGGGCGTCGCCGATGACGCTGGGGTCGGCGCTGGCACGCGCAGTCCAACCGGCGGAGAAATAGCTGAAGCGCATGAAGTCACGGCGGACGCGCTCGTCGGCCCTGGCCTCCAGCGGCAGATCCTTCTCCAGCAGCAACTCGACCGTACTGCCCTCTTTCCAGCGAGCACCATCCCTGCCGACGACGCGCAAACGGTCGGTGTACAGCGTGTTGCCCGATTGGTAGACCGATCGCCAGAGCAGCGGATTGCCGACGGTCGGAAACATCTCGGCGCGATCGAGCGGATGGCCACGGGCGGCGGCTATCCGGACCTGCAGGTCGAGCGCGCGTTCGCGTTGCCAGGCAGCCGTCCCGACGTAGGCAACACTGAGAGCCAGCGCCACAGCTGCCGGGAATCGTGAGCCACGACGGACGGCGAAGACCAATCCGATCAGCAGCATCAGAGTCAGCAGGGGGCCGATGGTCGTGACCCAGTGCCAGGCGACGCGCAGCGTCGAAAAGGGCCACAGCAGGTGCGTCCCATAGTTGGTGCAGGCATCGAGTACGGCATGGGTTGCATAACCGATGGTCGTGGCCGCCACAATCGGCCGCCAGTTCGGGTGATGCCGCGGCCGCACCAACCACGGCAAGGCCGCAACGATACCGCCCACCGGGATGAACGCCAGCGCGTGCGTGAAGTGGCGATGGTACTGGATCGCCAACAAGGGATCCGTCGAACTCCGGATCAGG
>NZ_FLQY01000003.1 GCF_900089945.1 Candidatus Propionivibrio aalborgensis
CAGCAACAGCCACGAATGGCAGTGCCTCGGCAGAAAAGGCCAAGAATGGCAGTGCCACAGTCGGCGATGCCGGTAACGGCGGTTACGCCAAAGGCGCCAAGGGTGCCAACGGTGGCGATGCCACGGCTTACGGTGGCAATGCCGCAAACCTGACGGCCCAGAAGGCCAAGGGTTCGGAGTCGACCAGCAATCAAACGGGCGGTTCCTCCATTGCTCTGGATAAAGCGGCGAGCGGTTCAGCCTATAACGCTTCCCTGGCCAAGGGCGGCGATTCTGCGGCTCTCGATGCCAACAAGGGTGGCTCGTCCGCTGCGCTCGATGCCAACAAGGGTGGCTCGTCCGCTGCGCTCGATGCCAACCTGGGTGGTCTCTCGGCTTCCGGCCAAATCGCCAAGTCCGGTTCTGCCGATGCCAACAGCAGCACCAAGGCTGGTGGTACCGATTCGACCAACAAGGCGTGGGGTGGCGATGGAGCGGCACCTGCTCCTGCTGATGAGAGCGCTAGATTTGGTTCCGGAGGCAGTGGTGCTGGCTTTGCCAAGAATGGCCCGACCACTACAACCGGTGCAACGGTAACCGGCGCAGCGGGTGGTACTTCGACAACGGGAGCCAATACGCAGACAGCGACTAACACTGGTGGTGCAGCCACCGGCTCGGCAACCTCGACAGCGGGTGCGGCTCAAGGCTCGGCAACCTCGACAGCGGGCGCGGCTCAAGGTTCCGCAACTTCCACGGGTGGTGCCGGAACGACGGGTCAAGCCAGTGCAGCTAGCGGTGCCGCTACGGGTTCGGCAACCTCGACCGCTGGAGCGGCGACTGGCGGCACGAACTCCTCCACTGGCGGTGCTAACACCAGCACGTCCACGGCAACTGCTGCCGCTGGTACGGCTACCGGCGGAGCTGGCGGTACAGCCAGCAATACAGGTGGTGCAGGTGGCGATGCTGGGTCGGCGACCAACGGAAGTGCTTCGTCTGCTGCAACCAATGGTAGCGCAACGGCTACGGCGGGCAATGGTGCTGTCGGTGCCGAGGCTAACGGTGGAACCAGTAGCGGTGGTGCTGGTGCGGCCGGTGCAGTTGCTGCTGTTGGTGCTGAAGGTGGCACAGGTGAAGGCGGCAACGGTGGTGTCGGCAACGGCGCAGTCGGTGGTGCCGGTGGTGCTGGCGGCTCAGTCGCTGTGAATGCCGGAACCTTCAATATGTCCAACAGCATGAGCAGTGTGGGTCAATCGGCTGCCGGCATCATGGTAGCTAACCAGAACAGCGGGATGTCCTCGCTGGTGCAGCAATCGGTCAACGTTCAAGCTAATCTGAACGTCGGCAGGTAACTGCAATTAGGGCCCGGGTGCCGACGGCAGGCACCCGGGCTTTGATCCGTCTCACACACCGGAGAAACTCATGACAATTCTAACTTCCCGGATGCTGATTCTCAGTGCGCTCGTCAGCGGTATGCTTCACGGTTTGGCAATCGCCGACACGGGGGCGGCTGACCAGGCGACGCTGTTGCCGGAAGCCAGTGCGGCGACTATGCCCTCATCGTTCTTCGGCAGTGCGGCAGTCAATAGCGACGCGCTCGAAGCTTCGCGTGGCGGCGCAGAAGTGCAAGTGCTCAACAAGAATGCACTCGATGGCGTGGTCAGCGACAACCAGGCGCATCACCTCACTACCGGCAGTAATCTGGTTACGGACGGTTCGTTTGTTGGCGCCAGCGGCTTTTCCACGGTCATTCAGAACTCGGGCAACAATGTTCTGATTCAGAATTCAACCATCCTTAATTTGCAAGTCAAATGATACAGCCTCCGCTGAGGCGCATGTGCCGCCTCCTCCCCTTGCTGGCCGCTCTGTTGGCTACACATGCCAGCAGCGTCCTTGCCAGCGAGGGGAGTCGGGTGGCTTTGCCTAGTCAGTTCGGTGGGGCGTTTTCGGTTCCGGTTGCCAGCATCAAGGGTTTGCATTTCCACAACACGATGCACCAGAAATATGACTTCAGTTGCGGATCGGCGGCACTGGCCACCATGTTGACCCATCACTACGCCTACCCGGTCAGCGAGCAGGATGTTTTTCGCGAGATGTACGAACGCGGCGACCAGAACAAGATCCGCAAGGAAGGCTTCTCGCTGCTGGACATGAAGAATTATCTCGAAGCCCACGGCTTTGAGGGCGATGGCTTTGTGGCCGAAATTGAACAGCTTTTGACGGCCGGCATTCCGGCGATCGCGCTGATCAAGGAGAATGGCTATTACCATTTTGTCGTCATCAAGGGAATGCGTAACGACCGCGTCCTGGTCGGTGACCCGTCGGCGGGTACGCGCACCATGCCCTATACGAAATTCAAGGGACTGTGGGTTAACCACATTTTGTTTGTGATTCGCAACAAGCTCGAGCTGGCGAAGTTCAATACCGACAACGATTGGCGGGTGGCGCCCAGCGCTCCGTATGTCAACAGCGTTCATCGTGGTGCCGCCGAGCCGTTTTTTCCTAAACGTGGCCCGTCGGATTACTAGGTGCCTGAGATGAGCTCCGGACTTCTAACATCGGCAAAGCAGCTCTGCAGGGTTGGTGTGATCCTGTTGCTGGTGGTGCAGGCTCTCAGTTCTCTGTTGAACAATCCACTGATGAATTCATATGCTGAGGCAATAGTCAATTACACGAGTTTCAGCAGCGTGGAGGCAGTGCGTGCTGCGGCGGCGAAAAACATTGCACTAAGGAACAAAGTGGCTGTGGCGGACCAGTCGTCAATGGATGCGTCGATGGACACGATGAACGTACCTGTCGACGAATCGGCGCTGGTCAGTAACACGAGCAACACGACGATACGCAGCACGTCGGAGGTGGGCGTTGCGACGGAAAAGAGCCGGATTGAAGCGCCGTCTTCCGTTGCGCGCAATCCAATAGGGAGCCAGTTGGCGGCCCTGGGCGACAAAGCACTTGACGATATCCGCGGTGGTTTTGAACCCCCTGACAGCAATCTCAGGTTCTCCTTCGGTATCGAACGGGCGGTGTTCATCAACGGTGAGCTGGTTGCCCATACGGTGCTTAACCTCAGGGATCTGCAATGGGTGGCGGGGACGGGCGGCGCACCCCAGGTGACGGCTGCTAACGCGGCTGCCGGTGCTCTCGGTGTGATTCAAAATGGTTCTGGCAACAGCTTTACGGCGCAGGTTGGTTCAAATCTGGCCGGTACTGTGATCCAGAATACACTCAACAACCAGAAGATTCAGAACGTCACAACCATCAATGCCAGCGTCAATAGTGGGCAGTTGTTCCGTTCGATGTCCGTGCAGGCGGCAGTACAAAACGGCATCGTCAATTCGTTGCGGCGCTAGTTGTAGGCAGGTGTACCGCTGGCCAGTACCAGAGCCAGATACTCCCTCCCGTATCTTTCCTGCATCAGAGGTTCATCGGCATGCGCACTGTGAGCGCAACATCCGGTGAGTCAGCCGTCACACCAACCCCGACCGAGACGTTAAGCGACGTGGTCTTGTCGATTTGATGCGAATAGCCGACGAGCATCGTACCCAATGTTGTACGCACCGAGAGGGGTGGTGTTCTGCCGTTTACTTTTGTCGTGCCGACAGAAGCAAAATCATATCCAAGGCTGAAAGAGGATCGCTCGTTGATCGCAAGACCCATGCCAAAGTTGATGCCAAAGACACCGCCCGGCTCCACGTCGCCTAGTTTCACTGGCCCTTCGGTGGTGTTCAAGGTAACGTTTGAGCGCGTAAAGTTGTACTGGTAGTTGATACTGCCGAA
Source organism: Candidatus Propionivibrio aalborgensis (assembly GCF_900089945.1). GTDB lineage: Bacteria > Pseudomonadota > Gammaproteobacteria > Burkholderiales > Rhodocyclaceae > Propionivibrio > Propionivibrio aalborgensis. The sequence goes on from NZ_FLQY01000003.1 coordinate 3,754, forward strand.
GAATACTGCCGGGTCGGCAGGATAGAGCATGGTCAGACCCGGCTGGATAGTGTAGAACCCTGATCCGGTGGGCAGTTCCTTTTGCAGCCCATTGGAGAGCCGTGTGGACGTAGTGCCTTCGTTCAGCACCTCGAAAGGATCCGTTCCAGTGCGGCTCTTGAAGCGTAGTGAGCCGATATAGTAAGGCTTGTCGGCGCCGCCGTCGTTCAATTGATAGCGCGCGGAGGCCTCGAAGTCGCCGACCCCCGAACCGTCGGAGTTAAATAGTCCCTCTTGCCCTGCGCCGATTGCCAGCGGGCGGGAGGTCACCGAGTCCCAGCGACGAACGTAGGGCAGCCTGGCCTCAAGCTCGAAACGGTTGGTAACGCCATAGCGTGCGGTCAAATTCGCTGTCACCGTGTTGCGCTTGACTTCGCGGATGTCGATCAGGCCGATCAACAGTGCCGGAATGATGGTGTAGCCGACGAGCGAAACCCGGTTGCTGGATGAGTAGCCATAAGTCAGCCCCGGTTCAATATTAAAGGTGCCTTTCGGTGTCAATACACCCGGTTGCTCGAAGATCTGAGCGATCTGTTGTACGCGCTCGCGTTGGGCAGGCGGTTCGCCAACAGTGTCCGACTTCGCTGCTGGCGTAGTCTGAGCTGACTGCGGAGCCTGCGCTATTTCAATCGGTTGAGAATCCCGGGATGGGCTGGCGCCAGCGCCGCGCGTCTTGCTCAGTGCCTCTTTGCCGAGCGCCTTCTGGATTTCAGCCAGTTTCGCATCCGTTTCCGCCATCTGCCGTTTAAGGGTCTCGATGTGGTTGGTTTGCTCGATGACTTGCTTGCGAAGTGCCTCCACGTCAGTGGGAGGCTGATCAGCGCCACTCGCCACTCCCCCGTAAGCCAGGGCAAGCGCCCCGATGAGGTGAATACCAGATCGTGAATGACCGCGAAACGATTTAGTCTTCTTCATGTTGTAAACCACTTTTGGTATTAATTTGGCTTTACTTTAACATCGTAACTTGATGTTCCGAAACAAGAAATATTTGGAAGTGCCTAATCTTAGGCATGAAATGTTGCAAATTTGGTACAGGAACGGGAGTGAAATCAGGTTCTTGACAGTGAGTGACTCAATGCAGTTTCAAGGCATTGCGTCGACATTGTGCTTGCTCATCATGCGGTAGAACGTAACCCTTGAGACACCGAGCTCTCGTGCGGCCTTGGATACGTTGTTCTTGTGCTTGCGCAAGCTGTGCTCCAAGACGATGCGATCCGTCGATGCCCTGGCGCTCTCCAGCGTTGGGCTCCGCGATTCGTCATCCGGCGCTTCAAGCCCAAGATCGGCGGCACTGATGAGCTTGCTCTCGCTGAGAATCGCCGCGCGATGCACGCGATTCATGAGCTCTCGCACATTGCCCGGCCATTGATACGCCTTCAGTGCAGAAAGCGCTTCGGTGCTGAAACCTTGCGCCCGGCAATACGTTCTGTTTGTCGAGTATTTCTGGAAAATATTCTCGGCCAGCAGCCACACATCATCATGACGATGGCGCAAGGCCGGCAAATTCAAATGAACCACATTCAGGCGGTAGTACAAGTCCTCGCGAAAGCGTCCGACCCGAATCGCTTCCTGCAAGTCGATGTGGGTTGCCGCAATGATCCGGCAATCGACCGGAATGACCTGCGTTGAGCCGAGCCGGGTGATTGTCCGTTCCTGTATAAAACGCAGCAGGTTAACCTGCTGAAGCAGGGGGAGATCACCGATCTCGTCGAAGAATAGGACGCCACCATTGGCGGCCTCGATGCTGCCGATTTTTCGTTGATCCGCACCGGTAAAGGCACCTTTCTCATGCCCGAACAATTCCGATTGAATCAGATTTTCCGGGATTGCACCGCAGTTGATTACCACAAAGGGCCCGCCCGATCGTTTGGAGTGCTTGTGGATGGCTTGGGCAACAAGCTCCTTGCCCGTACCCGTCTCACCACCGATCAGGACTGGGCAATCCACTTCGATCGTTTTCTCCAGCTGCATGAAGAAAGCTCTCATCCCGGAGCTGTCTCCCAGCATGCCTAAACGATAAGGTTCTTCGCCCCGTTTCTTGCGCAAGGAAAGTCTCAGGAGCGACTTGCCGTGGGCGCGACCAATGGTCAAGAGCAAGCGATGCAGATCGATGGGGAGGGTGTGGTAGTCGTAAAATGCAGCGAGCAAGAAAGTCTGAAAAGCAACGGATTCCTGGGAGAAGGGTGCAACGAGCGCGATCCATTCGGTCATCGAGGCAGAACGGGCGAGTTGCTCAACATCTTCCTGCTGCAGCAACGGCGGGGAGTCAAAAACCACGAGCCCCACGGAGTACTGTTCTTCACTTAACAGCCGTTTGCCATCTGCAACCGATACGGCGTAGTGAAACTCGATGTCCGAAATCTCTTGCGCCTTCAATTGCCGAGTGATGGTGCCGTGCTGATCAAGGACAATTACGTACCGGGATTTCAATTGCAATCTCCAAAATAATCTGAAAAACATTGTTCAGATGCTGGTGAATTACAGTAGTTTGGCGCGGTATTGTTACGCGACTGATACATTTTTTGGGTCAGAAAAACATAAGCAATAAACATGCTAAAAATAAAAAACTTCGGAAAATCAAATTGATGTGATCAGATTCAGGATTTCTTCTTGTTCATGTGTAAGGAAATCCGACACAAACTGTTGATGGTCCCGGAACAGCTGCGTGGCGCACCCCGTATTCTGGTTTCGTGCTCAGGGTACGGTCATGTCTATTCCCGTGTCCATTCCGGCTTCTATGCTACCGGGTTGACGTTGCGTTCGCCCGCACCGCCTCACCCCACCTACTCAACGCATTGCGCCAACCAAAGCCATCGGCGCGCCAAAGGCAACTGGCACATGCGTTGAAATGCCAATCAATAGTAAGCAGGGACTAGTAGTGCGTTCCAACAAAACAAATACACATTAAACGATTCCGATGTCGAACTTATTCC
>NZ_FLQY01000004.1 GCF_900089945.1 Candidatus Propionivibrio aalborgensis
ATTTACAAACGCATGACTTTTAATAGGTGAAAACAATGGCATCAGTCAACAAAGTAATCTGGCTTGCGCTGTGATACAATGAATTACTTTGTTTATGTAATTCGGAATACTAAATGGATGTGATTGAAATGTATGCTAGCGGAATGAGCATCCCGCTTGTCAGTAAAGCAACTGGCGTAGCTCCATCAACAATTAGGTTTAGGCTAAAAAAAGCTGAGGTTTTGCGATCTCGATCCGACGCAATAAGGCTCGCCGCAAAAGATGGACGACTTTCTCATATGAAGGGGAAAAGTCGGATATTTACGGATGAATGGAAAGCAAATATATCAAAGGCCGCTCTTATTGCCAAAGCATCTACGTCGGTAGGAGTTTCCAAAAAGGCATCAGGATATGTCGAATTCACCCGAGGTGAACATAAGGGAAGAACTGTCCATGTCGTGACTATGGAGCAGCATGTCGGGAGGCGTTTGTTCGCTAACGAATGCGTACATCACATAGACGGTAATAGGTCTAATAACTCTATAAGCAATCTCATGCTTATGACACGGGCCGATCACGCTTCTTTACATGCAAAAGAAAACTTTTCAAATAGAAAGAGAGATGAAAATGGCAAGTTTATGTAAGGTAATGCTAATTGGCCACCTTGGCGCCGATCCTGAAAC
>NZ_FLQY01000005.1 GCF_900089945.1 Candidatus Propionivibrio aalborgensis
AACGCGGGGTCACGAAGACCTCGTTCGGCGTGCTGCCTGTCTTTTCGATCATGTAATTGTCGGCATCGCCGAGAGTCGCTCGAAGAGGCCCTTCTTTTCGCTTGCCGAGCGGGTCGAAATCGCGAAGGAACTTCTGGCCCAGTACCCGAATGTCGAAGTCTGCGGATTTGATGGCCTGCTGATGGATTTTCTTCACGCCAAAGGCGCGAAGGTCATATTGCGTGGTCTGCGTGCCGCGTCGGATTTCGAGTACGAATTTCAGATGGCGGGGATGAACAGGAATCTGTTCCCTGAGGTCGAAACGATATTCCTGACACCCGGCGAGAAGTACATGTTCATTTCGGCGACAATGGTCCGCGAGATTGCCATTCTCGGTGGGGATGTCAGCAAGTTTGTCCATCCGGCAATCTGTGAGCGGCTAGTGAAAAGAGTTGCCGAAAAATTCTAATGATTTGAAGGAACAGCATCATGGCATTGATTATTACTGACGAATGCATCAACTGCGACGTATGTGAACCCGAGTGTCCGAACGAGGCGATCTCCCAGGGCGCCGAGATCTATGAAATCGACCCGGGCAAGTGTACCGAATGCGTCGGCCACTATGACACACCCCAGTGTGTCGAGGTTTGCCCGGTCGATTGCATCCCGAAGGATGCAGATCATCAGGAGAATGAAGACCAGTTGTGGGTGAAGTACGAGAAGCTGACGGGGAACAAGCGCCCCGCCTGATTGGATACTAAGAGAACGCCGTCTCCCGATCGCCTGGGTGACGGCGTTCTTGTTTTCGTGTTCTATTGTTATTCAGGCGGCGCTACGCAGGTTTTGCGGGTTGAGTTTTGTGATCAGAATGAGCTCAACCGCTTTACCAACCTTCTCCAGTGACCGGATCTGTGACACAAGATTGTTCTCGACGTGAATCAGTTCATTGACGCGATCTTCAAGCGTGTCGGTCGCTTGATGAATGCGTTTGATGCTCTCCAGCCGCCGTTTGAGCTGGATCTGATGTTCACGAACCTGGGTTTCCATGGGCGCCATGATCGCTTTCAGCCAGGATTCTGCGTCACGGTTGGCGCGCTCGAAAGCGCGCTTCACCTGGGTGGCGACTTCCTCGAAGAATTTCTGTGTGACTTTGTTTTTCTCATGGGTCATCAACTGGAACATGGTGTTGAGGTGTGTATCGCACCAGTACTCGAGGCGGTCGAGATCCTTCTGGTAGCGCATCAACGAGAAACTGGTCGGGGCGCCGAGTTTGAGGCCGTGCTCGACCGCAAACTTCTTGTAGATGGCCGCCATCATGGTGAGGATTTCGACTATCTCGCCGTCTGACTTGATGAGATTGTTGCGCGAAACGTTGAAGAAATTCTTCATCGCGCCAGAGAGTGTTTTTGAGAACGGTGCTTCGATCATTGTCTCGCGGGTCGAAGTCGTCAGTTCGAGCAAGGCATCAAGGCCCAGATGGCCAAAAAGCTTGTTCGTCAGTTGCGAAAAGACGCTGCGCACTGCGTAGTAGCGTTGCAACCCCGATTCGAACTCTTCTTTCTCGACACGCACCTTGCCCATCATGTATTCAACGACGCCCTTGTTCTTGCCGCGCAGTTCGTTCAGTTCGCCGAGTTGTTCACGCAGTCCGCTGAGGCGCGATTCGAGAAGGCCGCGCATGCGCATATAGATGTCGGCAAACTCGGCATCGGTATTCTCATGAATGATTTCCTGCTTGGCGGGTATCAGTTCCTTGGACAGGGCGGACTCGAGCTCGGGCAGGCGGCTTCGCTCTAGCAACTCCGTGTCGTTGTTGATCTTGGCCACCAGAGCCTTCTGCGCCGAAATCGGGAAAATCTGGTTCGATGGCAGATCGAGAGTCCACGCGCAGCTATTGGTCTGCTTGGTGATTTCGGCGTCGATCTCTTCCTCGGTCTTGAGTTCGTCCCACATGCTGTCGATTTTGTTGAGAACGACGATACGTCCTTTCTTGCGCCCGCTGGGCGCGCCGATGTGCTCGTTCCACACCGCCAGATCCGACTGCGTAACTCCCGTGTCAGCGGCCAGAATGAAGATCACGGCATGTGCATTGGGAAGAAGCGACAGCGTCAGCTCGGGTTCGGTACCGATGGCGTTCAGCCCAGGCGTATCAAGAATGACCAGCCCCTGTTGTAGCAGCGGGTGCGGGAAGTTGATGATGGCATGGCGCCAGCGTGGAATTTCGACCATGCCGTCTTCAGCCAGGCGAACCACACCGGACTGATTGTCGCCGGATGTGAAGCCGAACTTCTCGGCAGCTTGCGGGGAAACACGCTCAATCTCACTGACCGACCGCAGGGCCTCCTGCACGGATTCGCCTGATTCGATGTCAAGAGGAACGATTCTCCATTCATCGGGGAAGCGCTTGTATTCGCTGATGCTGGCGTTGCCTTCGCGAGTCTGGATCGGGAGCAGTTCGATCGAGGGCGGCTTGCCTGCATCGAACATCAGCTCGGTCGGGCACATCGTTGTCCGGCCCGCCGTTGATGGCAGCATGCGGTTGCCATAGTTGGCGAAAAATATGGCGTTGATCAGCTCCGACTTGCCACGCGAGAACTCGGCGACGAACGCGACGTGCAGTCGATCTTCACGCAATGTTTCCAGCAATTGACCAATACGCAGTTCGGTCTGTGCGTCGCTCAGCTCGTTTTCCGACAAACATCTGCGGAACGCCTCAATGCCTTGGGAGAGTTGTGTGCGCCATTCACTGTAGGCGGCGAACTGTTGGGCAAGAGTCATGATTAATTCCATTGGGAAAAAGCATTCGCTAACTCTAACACAAAGTCTCGCCCAATCAAGCACATGGAACTGGCATCCCGACGATGGGTTCGAGCAGGATGTTTACGGATCAGAACGGCCTTATCGCTGACAGTACTGGCAGTAGAAAGTGGATCGACCAGCCTGACGCACCAGGCGAATTGGCCTGCCGCAGGTTGGACAAGGATCCCCCTGACGGTTGTATACGGCGCATGACAGCTGGAAACAACCCGTGCCGCCATCGCTATGCACGTAGTCGCGGACGCTGCTGCCGCCAGCGCCAATTGCCGTTTCGAGCGTCGAGCGGATGGACGCGACAAGAATGCGGTAGCGCTCCTGGCGGATCCGGTTGGCGGCGCGCAAGGGCGATATGCCAGCCCGATAGAGGCTTTCCGATGCGTAGATGTTGCCGATGCCGACCACCAGATGGCTGTCCATCAACAGGGGTTTGATTGGCGCACGGCGTCGGCGCGTTTGCGCGTAGAGCCAGTCCCCGTCAAAGGCAGTGGAGAGCGGCTCCACGCCGAGAACGGCGATCAGCGGATGTCGATCGACGTGGCTGCCTTCATGCCAGATCAGAGCGCCGAAACGTCTCGGATCGCGGAAACGCAGGACGGTGTCGGCAAAAACCAGGTCCACGTGGTCGTGCTTTTCTGCAGGCATAACGGGCGTTACCAGCCGAAGGCTGCCGGACATGCCCAGGTGCAGAATCAGCCAGCCGCCGTCCAGCTTGCTTTCGCAGTCGAAAAGCAAATATTTTCCGCGCCGGTGAATCCCGTCAACACGTAGACCGGTGAGTCGCGAGGCCAGTCCGTCCGGGATGTCGTGGCGCAGTTTTTGCGTTCGAAAAATGGCGTCGACGATACGTTGCCCCGGAAGATACGGCAACAAGCCCTGGCGGCTGACTTCGACTTCGGGGAGTTCTGGCATTGCTGCTACCGATAAAAATCCATACCATGTGTAAAACCATTATGGCGCAAACGACTCCAACCAGCCCTGATCTGATCGCGAATTGCAAGGAATCCATGAAACACTTTCGAAACACCCTCTGTCTTGCCGCACTGCCCATCTTCCTGAGTCTTCCGGCACTGGCAGCAGACAAAGCAGCACCCGTCGCAAAGAAGGCGCCAGCAGTTCGCGAAGCCAAACGTCCAGTGGCTTCTGCTCCCCGTACGAGTGATGCAGAGGGTGAAGGTCGGGCGGTTTATCAGGTGTTGCTTGCCGAGATCGCGTTGCAACGTGGCGATCTCGATTTGGCCAGCAAGGCCTACGCCGATCTCGCCTTGCGCACCCGCGATCCCAAAGTCCTTGAGCGAACTATCGAAGTGGCCGGACATGCGCGTCGTTTCGATCTTGCGCTCGAAGCCGCCCGCTTGTGGCTTGATGTAGAACCGTCATCGAAACGCGCGCAGCAAATGATGGTCAGCGTGATGATTCTCTCGAATCAACTGGCTGGCCTCGCGCCAAGCCTGGTGCGCCTGCTTGAGGCTGACAAGGCTTCGCTTGGGGAAAATCTACTTGGGCTGAACCGCATGTTTGCCCGCAATCCGGACCGCAAGGCCGTTTTTCGGCTGATTGATGAGGTATGCACTCCCTTTTTCGGCATCGCTGAAGCGCACTATGCCGTGGCCCTGTCAGCGGGTTCGGCAGATGAGTTCGAGCGCGCACTGGTTGAGGTTCGTCGGGCACTCGAGCTGCGCCCGGATTGGGAAATGGCGGCATTGCTTGAAGCGCAACTCCAGACGCGCGAGTCTCCGGCCGCAGGAATTGCATTCATGCAAGGGTTTGTTGACAGCAACCCGAAAGCGAGTGACATGCGCCTTAGTCTGGCGCGCGCGCTGGTTGGCGAGAAGCGGTATGCTGAAGCAAAACACCACTTTGATCAGTTGCTTCTGGAGTATCCAGACAAGCCGGAAATTGTCTATCCAGCGGCCATACTGGCTCTGCAACAGAACGAGATAGCGCTTGCCGAGTCGCGATTCAAGCATCTGGTGACGCTGGACATACCTGACAAGAGCTTGGCCTACTATTACCTGGGACAGATCGCCGAAGAAGGAAAACAGACCGCGGAAGCGCTGGGCTATTATGCAATGGTCGGTGCCGGGGAGCATAACGTCCCGGCGCATGTGCGTAGCGCGCGCCTGCTGGCGCAACAGGGCAAGCTTGAGCTTGCACGGGCGCAACTCAGATCGGCGAAAGGCGCGATGCCAGAAGAGCGAATCCAACTGCAGATAGCTGAAGCCGGGTTGCTGCGCGAAGCAAAACAGACGCAGGCAGCGTTTGACTTGCTGGATGCGGCACTGACAGCCCAGCCGGAGCAGCCTGATTTGCTCTATGAAACAGCGTTGCTTGCCGAAAAACTCGACCTGATGGAAGTCATGGAAAGCCGTCTGCGCAAGCTGATCGAATTGCGCCCGGACAGTGCCCAGGCCTACAACGCGCTTGGCTATTCCTATGCAGAGCGCAATATTCGCCTGATTGAGGCTCTTGCATTGATTTCGAAAGCTCTCAGGATTGCACCGAATGATCCGTTCATTCTCGATAGCATGGGTTGGGTGCTTTACCGGCAAGGCGATTTGCCCGGTGCCTTGACTTACCTTGAGCAAGCCTATGCCCTGCGGGATGATCCGGAGGTTGCGGCTCACATGGGAGAGGTGCTTTGGACGCTGGGGCGTGTTGAGGATGCACAGCGTACGCTGCACGAGGCGCAAAAGAAGCATCCGACCAATGAGGCGCTGACCGCTGCGGTCAAGAAGTTCGCTCCCTGACGGGGATGGTATCGGCGTAAGCCCCGTCAAGAGTCGATCAAGCGCACGCTTCGTGTCTACCTATCGCACCGCCGGACTGCTTCTTTGCGCAATGTTCCTTGTGAGCTGTGCCGAGCTACCCTCATCGCCTGATCGTGCATCGCCAAAGAAAAGCGAGCTGCTCGCCTTCTCGCTCGAAGGGAGGTTTTCTTTGCGTCATGAAGACACGAACTACTCCGGAAGTCTGCGTTGGCGGCATGACGGCGCGAACAATGAACTGCTTCTTGTTTCGCCGTTTGGTCAGGGTATCGCTGAAATCGTCACCAGCGACAGCGGTGCGCGGCTGACAACGAGCGATGGGAAGGTGTACTCGGAAGCCAATGCTGAAACGCTGACGAGGCAGGTGCTCGGTTACACCCTGCCACTCGCAAGACTCACGGACTGGGTGCGTGCGCAAGGCGTTGCGGACGGCGTTGCCGAGCGGGATGATCAAGGCCGCCCGCTACGCATTCGTCATGAGGATTGGAGAGTCGACTACGGTTACGCCAGCGATGATCCGGATGCCTTGCCCGATCGCATTTTCGCCGAGCGCCTGGGAGGATTCGAATTGCGCCTGAGAATCGACGAGTGGGGCAGCCTACAGCCCACGGACAGGAAACCGTGAGTAACAGGGCCCAGTGGACCTGGGAAAGCATTTTTCCAGCGCCCGCCAAGCTCAATCTGTTCCTGCACGTCACCGGACGGCGCGACGACGGCTACCATCTGTTGCAGACCTTGTTCCGCTTTGTCGACTACGGCGATAGTTTGCGCTTTGCGCCACGCAATGATGGCAACGTGGTCTTGACAACACCATTGCCCGGCGTGCCCCCCGAAGGTGACTTGACTGTTCGTGCAGCGCGGCAGTTGTTGGCCGAAACCGGGTGTCGCAAGGGCGTTGACATCAGTATCGAAAAGCGTTTGCCAATGGGCGGAGGCCTGGGTGGCGGCAGCTCGGACGCGGCGACCGTGCTGCTCGCTCTCAACCATCTCTGGCAGCTTGGTTTGTCTCGTCAGCGCTTGCAGAGGATAGGCCTGACGCTTGGGGCAGATGTGCCGGCCTTTGTTTTCGGGCGCAACGCGTTTGCCGAAGGTGTGGGTGAAATGCTGCAGCCGATGGATGTGCCGCCGGCCTGGTATGTCGTTCTGGAACCGCCTGTTCAAGTGCAGACCGCGGTGATATTCAGCGCGCCCGAACTCAAGCGCAGCACGACGCCGATTAGGATGGTTGACTGGAAACCTGGTGTTGGGGTGAACGATCTGGAGCCTGTCGTCACCTTCCATTTTCCCGCAGTTGCCGAGTATCTTCGCTGGCTTTCCGCTTACGGCCGGGCACGGATGACCGGTTCAGGTGCCTGCGTTTTTGCCGAGTTTGGGCAACAGGAAGCAGCTTCGAGCGCCATCGCCGGGCTACCTTCCGGAATGCGTGGCTGGGTGGCCGCGGGTCTGGATTGCCATCCACTTCACGACCTTGCGGCTTGAGCGTGACAGCCATTTGCCATGCGCCGTGTTCTTGCCGGGGACTATTTCGGGAGGTGGCCATGCTGAAAGCCTGGAGGCGACGTGGCGCGACCAATCTCTGGCCGACGCATCTCCCGCGACGCCTCGTCCCGGCGAGGCAGTACGATAATTCCCGATCCTTGTTGTATTTTTGAAACACTATCCGGCTCGGCAGAGTGTAACGCGCCTGCAACGTATGCCTGTCATGCTGACAGGTCGGGTACTTTTCGGCTATTGTCAAGAGGATGCCCGCCGCGCCGCAGGCAGTTCGATTCAGGCGTGTCTTGAACAGCGTTTGCATGGAGTCAGGCAAGAATGGTTTACCCCCCATCGGCCAGCATGGAAACCCGCATCGGGAATCGTTCACCGATTGTGCCGGCGAGCGTGAGTCGGGACATTCGCAGCAAGCTGCCTCTGGAACGGCTTCCGATGATGCCTCAGGTCTTGGTGCGACTGCTCGACCTATGCCATCGTGACAATGTAAATTTCAGCGATATTGCCGTCGTCATTCACCGTGACGCGGCGATGACTGCAAAGGTCATCGCCGTCGCATCCTCGGCCAGCCAGTACGGCAGGAGCCGGCCGACCAACCTCGATCAGTGCCTGACCATGCTGGGCATGAGCACGATCAAGACGATTGTCATCAACGAGTCCGTCCTTCAGGTCTTTCGGCGCTTTACGATGGACCGGGACTTCGATCTGCGCCAGTTCTGGGGGCATTCGCTACGTTGCGCACTACTCGCGCGCGAACTGGCGACGATCATGGATTACGCCAACAAGGAAGAGGCGTATCTCGGCGGGTTGATGCACGATGTCGGCCAGTTGGCCATTCTGGCGGCTGATGCGAATGCCTACTTTCCACTGCTTCACACCTATGGCGACAATGACGAGTTGTGCCAACGGGAACAGGAAACCTTCGATCTGACGCATGCCGAGATCGGGGCCTGGCTGGTTGAGAAGTGGGAGTTTGACTCCTTCCTTTCCGATGCCGTGCTCTACCATCATGATCCGGCGGAGCGGGTCGTAGCGGCCCATAAACTGGTACGCATCATCTTTCTCGCCAATCGCTTGTCCGCTTGCACTACGGCACCGGGGCAGGCTGAAATCGACCTTGCTGGCCTCTGTGGTGCCAGCGGAGTCGACTTGCAATTGCTGCTTGCGAAAGTCGAGCAGGAACTGGCCAAGCTCGCCGAACAAATGGGCATCGAGTTGGCTGAAACGCCCCCTGCAGATGCCGTCAACTCGGAAAGCTCAAAAAATGCCAATGGCGTGGCTTCCAACGCTCTTGCCGCCCGTGTACGTGATGTGATACTGGTCGAAAACGTGCTGGGAGATACCCTGATTGACGACGGCCTCGAAGCGAGCCTGCAGGCCATCAGCCAGTCGGCAAGAGTTCTGTTCGGGGTACACCCCGCGATCTGCTTCTTGCCGCAGAGCGAAGACCCCGCGAGGTTTGTAGCGCATCCTGTCGGTAGTCGCTGGGCCAAGGCTTCGCAGCTGGAGTTCATTCTCGGGCGCAGTGGTGCGGAGGTGGCGCGAGCCATCGATCAGGGCGTCTTGCTCCTCGCGCCGGGCGTGCGGCCGCAAAATCTGCTTGATGAACAACTCCTGCGCCTGATCGGCGGTACCGGTCTGGTGCTTGTTCCCCTGCGTAGCCAGCAGGTATGCCATGGTGTGCTGGTGGCTGGCTTTGAAAGCGCGCTTCAAGCCGAAGCTTTCCTGGAACAGAGTCCCTGTTTCGAGCACTTCGGGCGCATGGCCGGTGACCTGCTGCACAAGACCAGGGCGCTTCCCGCCAGCGATGGATCGTCGCAGGCCAATCCCGCTGTCGATGCGCTGCGCTCACATGTGCGCCGGGTCGTCCACGAAATCGGGAACCCGCTTTCGATCATCCAGAATTATCTATCAACGTTGGAAACGAAGTACACCGAGGGCGATGGTGGTGGCTACGAGCTGGGAATCGTCAAGGAAGAGATCAGCCGCGTTGCCAAGATTCTGCAGACCGTTTTGCAGGAACCCGGTGCAAGTCAGTCAGAGACCGGCGCCATCAAGCTCAACCAGCTCATTCAGGATCTGGTAGCGCTTTGCAGTGCCTCCGGTCTCGTCGCGGGTTCCGTCGAAATCCAAACCGATCTGTTTGCCGATCCTCCCGCGCTATGGTCTGACGTCGACCGGCTGAAACAACTGCTGCTCAACCTTTTGAAGAACGCTATGGAAGCGGTGAGTGCGGGGGGTGCGGAGGGCGCCAATATCGTCCGCGTAAGCACTGCGCCGTGGGGGAGCAGTAAGGAACCGTCGCATATCGAAATTCGCATTGAGGATTCTGGACCGGGAATCCCGTCGCATATTCTCGATCATCTCTACCAGCCGGTTTTGAGTACCAAGGGACAGGGCCATCTCGGGGTTGGTCTGGCGGTTGTCGGGGAGTTGGTGCGCGACCTGCACGGCCTGATCAACTGCCAATCCAACGAGCGCGGAACCCGTTTCCAGCTTCTTCTGCCTCTGGGTAAACGGTGATCCATCCCAGTTCTGCCGCCTCTCGTGCGATGCAGCGTCCGGGCGGTAACGCCAATATCTTCGCCAACGTACTCGCCACACGTGCTGAGCATTCGGCTGCTTTCGCAGTCTCCTTTTCTTCTGGCGCCATGCCGAAGTCGTCTGCGTCGTCTGGAGCGAATCAGTCGGAGGCATTGCCCGTTCAGGTGAAGACGCATCGTCTGCTCGTGGTGGACGACGACGCCGGTTTCCGTGAAAGCCTGTGCTTTCTGCTGAAGCGCAAGGGCTATCCAGCGCCCTTAGCCTGCGCAGGCGGGCGCGAATCGATCAAGCTGCTGATGGAAATGCCCTTCGATCTCGTCCTGCTCGATCTGCTGTTGCCGGACGTGAGCGGGCTGGAAGTGCTGGGAATGCTGCGCCAGGCAAGTCTGGACGTTGCCGTCGTGGTAATCAGCGGCGATTCGACGATTGAATCGGCCATCGGAGCCTTGCGCCTCGGCGTCGACGATTACGTGCGCAAACCGTACGTCTCGGAGATGCTTCTTCACACCATCGAGAACGTGCTGCGGCGACGAGAACTGGAAAAATCGCAGCGCCAGTTGGCGGCCGAGCTGGAGCGCTCGGAGCGAAAGTACCATTTTCTGGTGGACGCCTCTCCGGACCTGATCTTTATGCTGGATGAGCAATTCAACTTTTCTTTTGTCAGCAAGCGCGTCGCCAGTCAGAGTGGTTGCGGCGTTGACGACCTCCTGCGGAAGCCGTTTCTGTCAATTGTTCACGAGGAGGACCTGGAAAGAACGCGTTATACGCTTGAGCGCGTCAGTCAAGGCGCGTGTTCGACGGAACTGCGTCTTATCCGCCGGGATGAAACCGTATGCGGGCATTTCGAGGTCAGCCTGATTCCTGTGGATTCCTTTCCGACGAATTCCTTCAAAGGCAACGGGCGGCGTTGCGGGATCTACGGTGTGGCTCGCGATATCAGCGTGCAGAAACTGAACAACGATCGGTTGGCTTTTCTGGCCTTTCACGATGCCCTGACCGGCCTGCCGAACAGGGCGCTGTATTGTGATCGCCTCGGACTGGCAATCGTCCAGGCGAAGCGTAATCGCATGAAAGTGGCCTCCATGTTTGTCGACCTTGATCGCTTCAAACTGGCCAATGACACCTTCGGCCATCAGAAGGGGGACGAGTTACTGAAAGAGGCGGCGGGGCGCTTGCAGAACAGTCTGCGAGAAACGGATACCCTGGCTCGCATCGGTGGCGACGAGTTCACGATATTGTTGCCAGGCTTGCGTACCCGTGAAGATGCGGCTTGTGTTGCCGACAAGCTGGTCTCCGATATGGCCAAGCCTTTCGCACTTGCCGGCATCGAGGTTTTTCTGACCGCCAGCGTCGGCATCGCAATGTATCCGGACGATGGGGAAGATATCGAGACCTTGCTGCGTCATGCCGATCTTGCGATGTATCACGTCAAATCGCGTGGCAAGAATGGTGCAGGATTCTTCTCCAGCACCATGGGTGAGCACACCAGCAGGCGCCTGTTGTTCGAAAACGAAATCCGGCGCGGACTCGAAAGCCGGGAATTCGAATTGCATTATCAGTGTCAAGTCGATTCGATCACGCAGAAGACGGTTGGGCTCGAGGCGCTGAGTCGCTGGCAGCATCCGTCAAAGGGCCTGTTATCGGCCGGTAGCTTCGTCCCCATGGTCGAAGAGATCGGTCTCATGCCGGCGCTCACGTACTGGGTTCTGCAGACGGCATGCCAGGATATGCAGCGCTGGCGGGATCAGGGCCTTGACATGCCGCGCATGTCCGTGAATATCTCGCCTTGTGTGCTTGAGCAGGACGATTTCCATGACCGCCTGCTCGGTATCCTGCACGAACACTCCATCCCGCATGAGCATATCGAAATCGAAATCACTGAGAATGTCCTTGTCGGTGATCGTCAGAAAGTGACGGATCGCCTGCTGCGGCTTTCACGAGAGCGCATCCGCATTGCCATCGACGATTTTGGTACCCAGTATTCCTCGCTCGGCTACCTTCGATATCTGCCCGTCAACACTCTGAAAATCGACCAGTCTTTCGTGCGTGAGATAGAACGTGTCGATGACACTTCACCCATCATTCGCGCCATCGTCGCCATTGCGGCGGGGCTCGACCTCGATGTCGTTGCCGAAGGCGTGGAAACTGAAGTGCAAGCCGGCTTTCTGCGCAAGCTCGGGTGCCGCAAGATGCAGGGTTTCCTGTATGGTCAACCACTGTCAGTCGAGAAGACCGAAGCGCTATTGGTGCCACTTTAGGTAAAACAGCGTCGCGCGTCAGGCCTGAATTCACTTGCCTTCATTTCCCGCCGGTTAATCCGCTATGAAGAATTTCATGAGCCCAGAGGCTTTGAGCACGCTTTTCAATCCGCTTGAGCTTGGAGCGATGACCGTTCCGAACCGTGTCTTCATGGCTCCGCTGACGCGCTGCCGGGCAAGTGCCGGGCACGTTCCCAACGCCCTGATGGCCGAATACTACGCACAGCGCGCCGGCGCCGGGCTGATTATTGCCGAAGCCACGATGGCGATGGAGGGTCACTCGTCATTCTGGATGGAGCCGGGAATCCATTCCGCTGCCCAGGTTGCGGGCTGGCGGTTGACCACCGACGCTGTCCATGCGGCCGGTGGCCGCATATTCCTGCAGATCTGGCATGGCGGTCGCGCATGCCATCCTTCGCTCAATGGCGGCGCTCAGCCCGTCGCGCCCAGCCCCATTGCCATTACCGGGGATGAAGTGAATACGCCGGAGGGGAAAAAGCCCTACGTCATGCCCCGCGCGCTGCGCGATGATGAGTTGTCGGGGATTGTTACCGGATTCAAAAAAGCGGCTGAGAATGCCAGGGCCGCGGGTTTCGACGGCGTTGAAGTCCATGGTGCAAATGGCTATTTGCTGGATGAATTCTTGCGTGATGGTGCAAATCAGCGCACAGGCCCTTACGGAGGGAGCGTCGAAAACCGAGCCCGGTTGATGCTCGAAGTGATCGATGCGGTCAGCAGTGTATCGGGCAGCGGCCGAGTCGGCTTGCGTATTTCGCCGCTAAACAGCTACAACGACATGATCGACAGCGACCCGATCGGCCTTTCCTCTTGGCTCGCTACCCGGCTTAACGAATTCCGGCTGGCGTATCTCCATGTCATGCGCAGTGATTTCTTTCAGCAACAACGCGGTGATGTAATGACGCCTGTCAGAGCGAACTATCAAGGCGTTCTGATCGGCAATATGGGCTATACGGGCGTCGAGGCCGCCACTGCAATTGCTCGGGGCGACGTCGATGCAGTAGCGTTTGGCTCCAGTTTCCTCGCCAATCCCGATCTGCCGGAGCGGATCAGGACAGGCTCAGCACTGAACAAGCCCGATCCAGCCACGTTCTATACTCCCGGCGCAGAGGGCTATACAGACTATCCATCGCTTAGTTCTTCGTAACGGTCAATCGTGTCGCTGCGTCCAAATGTTAGTAATGCCGAAGAGAGTCCGCTGTCGGAGGAGTTTCTGGTGATCTGCCTGTGCGCCGAATGGTGCGGGATCTGTCGTGATTACAGGGCGGGTTTCGATGGGCTGGCGTCGCAGTTCCCGGATACACGATTCTGCTGGGTCGATATTGAAGACCAAGCCGACGATCTCGGGGAGGTGGACGTCGAGAATTTTCCGACGATGCTGATTCGGCGGCACCAGTTGGTGCTTTTTTTCGGGGCGATACTGCCGCACCAGAGCCATTTGAGAATGCTGATTGAAGCATTCCGGGAACAAACACCCGCGGAAAGCCTCGCCTATGCAAACTCCAATCCGGAGCGGCGAGGCTGGCAGGAAAATCAGGAACTTTGTCGCCTGGGCATGATCAAATGACGGCACGGCGGGCTTGCTGGTATCTGTGGGATCATGTTTTACTGAGCGCTCTGATCGATCCAGCATCCCGGCCTATGCCGACTAGGCACGCGAACACTAAGTCGAAATCCTGCTCCCTTGAAGGATGTCTGCAGACTAGGCTGATTTCCGGCATATTGCGTTCGTAACCGCGTTCTTTATCACAGCCTTTTGGGGCAATCATTGCCTATCGACCGCTTAACACTGTGTCCTCACTCTACGAAAGAATACGATATGGGTTCCACCTCGAATACCGCTGCAGCCCCGCTATTTGCCAATACGGCAGAGTTGAACGCCGCGATCAATCTTCGCCTTGCCCTTCTCGAACTGCCTCTCGCTGCCGGTGCTGATGGTGCGTCCATTACGGATCTGATGGCACCAATTCTGGCGCGCCAACGGGAATTGAGCCGTCGACTCTCCGATAAACTTTGCCCTGTCGATACGCGGATTCAGAACTTTCTGAAGGAGTATCTTTCGGATGTGGGTCCGGCGCCCCGTTTGCCGGGTAAAACCCTGGTGCTGGACCAGCCCGGTCTGGCGCGCGGCATTTCGTTGCCGGCCAATGGTGATCTTTACAAGTCGCCGCTGCTCAGCAGCTATCGTCTGCGCAATGGCGTTCTGCATAATCCCGCCAGTGATCGCCGCACTACTGCCGGCGTTTTTCACATCGTCGAGGGCGGTTTGCCGATTCCAGACGATAAGTTGGCGGTGCCGAAGCTGGCGTTTTCCAAGCTGCTTGCCTTGGCGCTGAATCCTCCGCCGGATTCGCTTCAGTTGCCATTCACGGCTGGGGAGAATGCCCCGGCCATGTGTTTTGTATCCCTGCTTTTGCGTCCGCTCGTGGTGCCTGCCGTTCCCGGTTTTACGACAGAGAAGCGGATGGAAACCCGCTTTTTCGTTCCCGGGGCTCTGGTGGCAAATCTTGATTTTGTCGAAAGCATTTTCGGCAATGCCGGCGATCCCAATCTGCCGGAAAATGATGCCTCGCTGGACCCCGACAGCTGGACCGGGCACACGGGCTGCGTAATTCTCGCGCCGCATCTTACGCATGTACCCAAACACCTGCTCGGACTTCCTCACTGGGATGCGGCCACACCGCTGCAACGGCGTGACGGCATGTGCTACAAGAGCGAAGCCGAACTGTATAACGGCGGCAGCGCATTCAAGCTGTGCGCGCGCGACGAGCGTGGCGTGGTCGTGACGCTCATCGCTGACAATTATTTCGGCTACTGCAAGAAAGAGGTGAAAACGCAGATCGGCTATTCGGCGAACCTGTTCGGTTCCGCCGAAGAAGAGCATTCCGGCGGGGCGCTCGTGTTCCCGAGTTACAACGAGGGGCAGGAGTACACTGACCTGACCGCGGGTGACGCCTACTCGCTGAAAGAGGTGTTGGCGCGCGATCCCGATCGCTTTGCCGTGCAGCCGGCCGGGCATGCACTTGATCTCGTTCAGCCGAATGTCGTGCTGGTGCCCGCGAAATCCACCTTCAGTTTGCGCTCGCAGACCGTCTCCTGGCCAACCATCGATGGCAACACGTCATCGATCAAATTGCAGGCGGGTAAGACCTATATGGGTCCCAACGGCTACCGGATACAAATGGAGTCATCGCGTGCCGATCATCGTCAGTGGAATCTCGTCGGAACATCGGCGGAAGTGACCGCCTGCCACAAGCCCGCGACTGTTTCCGGGGGGGGGAAGTCGGAGATATCCAAGGCGATTTCGGACGCGATACTTGTCGGCAATGTTTACGTCGGCGACCTCGAAAAGGATATGGATGCGGTTGCAGCCATTCTGGAGCGCGATTTTTCCGAGCGCTTCAGCGATCAGGAAAAGAACGGCGTTGATCACCGTCTCATACTCAGCAGTGACCGCTCGATCGGTAGCGTCATCAAGCTGCTCACACCATCGAGGCGAGACTATAACGAGGCGTACAACCAGTGGTTGAGCGTTATTCCGCAACATATCAAGGAACTTGTCTTCGTCGTCAAGCGCTTTCACCGCCCGGAGTGGGGCGATAGTTGGCGGAGTCATTACTCGGTCGATCTGATCAACGGACGTCCGGGGAATTCGCTGAAGCTTGACGGAAAGACGCTGATTGTGAATACCCTGCGCGTCGGCTTCGAGAAGGATGGAGCTTGGCGTGTCTTCGGCTTGCGCCATGACTTCCACCCTGCCGTCAAGGTACAGACCGAAGACGACATTACCGCCAGCGTAGTCGCACCCGCCGGAGCGATTGCCGGAGAATCGGGGGCGTTATCGCAGAAGTTTGTACAAAACTGTGAGCGTCGCCTGTTTCAAAGGCCGGACGACGCGATCCATCGAGGTTATGACGGTCAGGCCGAAGCGGATATAGCGACACCGGGAACCTTCATATCCAATTTCCAGCCGCTTGACGGTTCGGATGCGCGTGAACTGGTTGATGACGCTATCGGTTTCAATGAGTTTACCGCACCGATGCAGGAGCTGATTCAAGCTGCTGCGAACGCGCCCGACGGATCGTCTCCCGCCTATTTTGTGTCCTCGGCTCATCCGCGCATCGTCGACGGGAAGCCGACGAAGAACCCGCGCTATCTGCAGCTGCGCCCGGATATCGCGTGCCCGGATGACACTGCAATTGCCAACTTGGCAATGCGTTTGTTCCGCAGGCAGTCAAGTGCCGAGCCGCTCATTACTCCGGTGCATGTGGTTGCCGCCGGTCGCCGGAACAACCCTCCGGATGAAGGCATCCGTCCGCTATGCCCCTACAATCCGTTGCACTATATGGAGCTGCCTGAGCTCTTCATCGAGTTCATCAGTTCGATGACCGGCAAGTCACCCTCGACAACCGGCGCGGGCTCGGAGGGTGCGTTGACCAAGGGGCCGTTCAATGCATTGCCGGCCATCATCGACCTGAATGCCGCTTTCGTGTCTTTTGCGCTCACGGGTTACGACGGATGGGTGTCCTCTGCCGGTTACGTCGGGCCAAATGTGCGCGTCGATCATGACGTCAGTTTGCTGGTGCCCGAGGTATTTGCACGCATGAGTCCAAGTGAACGCGACGCGAAGAATTTGATTGCCCGGGGCGCCCTTGAACGTGTTGTGGATTTCGAGCACGGTGGTCAGCCTGTTTTGGCCAGTCGGCTCGGTTATCGGATGACGGCGCGATTGGCGAGTACCTACTTTGGCCGGATATTTCTGCATCCGCATGCCGTGTTCACCGATGAAATGCTGCGCCCCGAGCTTCAAGATATGGACATCTTTGCTGACGGAGTGGCGAACATCGTCGCAACGCACCAGCGTGTTGCCGAAAGCTATTTTACCGATGGCACTGTTTCTCTGGCC
This sequence comes from Candidatus Propionivibrio aalborgensis, assembly GCF_900089945.1. Classification (GTDB taxonomy): domain Bacteria; phylum Pseudomonadota; class Gammaproteobacteria; order Burkholderiales; family Rhodocyclaceae; genus Propionivibrio; species Propionivibrio aalborgensis. The sequence continues at coordinate 16,779 of NZ_FLQY01000005.1, forward strand.
TGTCCGCCATTGAGGGCCTTGCTGGAAATCATGGCGCACGGACGCACTGCAGAGGGTCATGGGCTGGAGTCAGCGGAAGTGCGATCGCTGTTTTCCCGCGAAAGCGTCCTCGCCAGCGATTGGTATGCGGCACGCCTGGACGCCAAGCAGCGGCGTGACGAGGCGCGGTTGACCCATGCCGTGGCCTCGCTATACGAATTCCTTGATCGCACCGATAGTGCCGAAGTGGCCTCCCGCCTTGGGCTCTCGGCGCGACGTGCTCAGGCACAGGGTGAGCGGGTTCGCGTCGGCTCGGCGGAGTATCGTGCTGGCCTCGTTGGGACTATCGGCCTGCAGCCCTTATAACGCGTGTTGGCTATCGGGCGGTTCGGCCGGTGCCTGTTCTTTCTGTGCGGACAGGTTCTGGCCACTTCCGCGTCAGCCGACGAGGCTCCAGCAGCTTCGTGGGCTTCGGCCGATCCTCGCCTGGGCGAGTGCGTCATGTTTCGCGAAGGCGGTGTAGGTCTTGTTTTCAAGTCGCCGACATTCTGGTTGAAAGGCTCGGTTGCCGGTTTTTCCAGAGAGCGCCGGCTGGCCGGTCGTTGCCCGAAAATCGGCAAACCTGTGCAGTCCTATACGCGCGACGACTGGGTACGAGTTGCTTCGTCCTCACCTTGTGTCCATCGCGATGCCGATGTGCGTGAAGTGACTGTGTTGCGCATCCGAGTAGCCGTTGAGGAGTGGGAGACGCCTTGGTCAGACATGCATGGAACGGCTGGCTGGCTGTTTCGTGGCCAGTTCCTTGACAAGCCGCTGGTAAAGGGCGAACAGATCGATTTTGACGCGTCCTGGCTGGAGCGATGCGAGCTATAGCCCTGAAGAAGCGCTTCCGGGCTCCCGATTTCTGCCTCCAGTCAGTCGCCTTGCTGACTGACAACGGCTTCAGTCAAGCTGCTTCGAACCGCCGCCTTGTAGTCCGTGGGCAGTCGACGGTTTGCGCCGGAGGCGAATGACGCCGGTATTGATGATGTGGCGCGATTGCTTTGCGTAGCGGCACCAGAAAAGGCACTTGTCGGCATGATTTCTGCTATAGTATCGCCCGAATCAATATAAACCGTTTGACAATCTTTGGTTGGCGCGTCAGAATTTCCGGTTCCGAGTTGGAGGGATACCCAAGCGGTCAACGGGATCAGACTGTAAATCTGACGGCTCTGCCTTCGAAGGTTCGAATCCTTCTCCCTCCACCAAGATTGCCGCTATTGGCGGTTTTTGTTGATTGTGCTGCGGGTAAGTGGTTGCGCGGGTGTAGCTCAATGGTAGAGCTGAAGCCTTCCAAGCTTAAGACGAGGGTTCGATTCCCTTCGCCCGCTCCATATTGCGGCTGGAAGATTGGTTGGTTGCAAGCAGGATGCCCATGTAGCTCAGTGGTAGAGCACTCCCTTGGTAAGGGAGAGGCCGGCAGTTCAATCCTGCCCATGGGCACCAGGGTTTATGCGTCGAATATTTTAACTTCTAACGTTTTGAGGTACCGGCAATGGCTAAGGCAAAATTTGAACGGACGAAGCCGCACGTAAACGTCGGCACGATTGGTCACGT
>NZ_FLQY01000006.1 GCF_900089945.1 Candidatus Propionivibrio aalborgensis
CGTGCAGAATAATTCGTGGGGCCGCGAGGTGGTCTTTCTCCGCGTAGCGGCTTCGTCCAACCCTTCCTATATGGACTCCCCCAAAACGCAAGGAAACTGATCGATAGTTTTGCTTTTTTGGAAGCGCATGCAGTCGTATATCTGGCATCTGAAGTGGCCTCGCTATGGCCCGTGCCGACATGGAATGTGCCCACGGAGCGCCAATCGCTACAAGCGGCACGCAAGCTGCCGGCCGAGTTAACGGCGTCAATCCGTGTGGGTGCGACTCGATTGGCCATGATGAGCGTCGGCCTGCATGGCCGGATCAGCGGGAATCCCGCACGCGCGATGGCGCTGGCGCGCTTTCTCGATTACGTTCAAGGCCACGATTCGGTATGGATCTGCCGGCGGGAAGAGATTGCACGACACTGGATGACCGAACACCCCGCCCAGGAGCGATAGCATATGCATTTGTACGTGGATTCGAACTATGCCTCGCCATACGCGATGTCCGCATTCGTGGCTTTGCATGAAAAGAAGTTGCCGTTTGAAATGACGACCGTTGCATAGGACAGCCGGCACATGAACGTGACAATATCGGGCCCGGACGGCAAGCCACGTTGCCGCTGGTGCAGCGCCGCACCGGAGTTCCTGGACTATCACGACAGCGAATGGGGCTTCCCGGTCAGCGATGATCACCGCTTGTTCGAGAAATTGAGCCTGGAGAGCTTTCAATCCGGACTGAGCTGGCGCACCATCCTCGTCAAGCGGGAGAATTTCCGCGCCGCGTTCCATGATTTCGACTTTGACAGGATCGCCCGCTTCACCCAGCGCGATGTCGATCGTCTGCTCAAGGACGAAGGCATCGTTCGCCATCGCGGCAAGATCGAGGCGGTCATCAATAATGCGCGGCAGGCTCAGGAACTGGTCAAACGGGAAGGCTCGCTGGCGGCTTTCATCTGGCGTTACGAACCGGGCATCGAGAATGCTTCGGAACCGCAGACCGTATCGACCTCGCCGGAATCGCTTGCTTTGTCAAAGGACTTGAAGGAGATGGGCTGGAAATTCGTCGGGCCCACCACGGTGTATGCCTTCATGCAGGCGATGGGACTGGTCAACGATCACGTTGCGGACTGTGTGATCAGGGCCAGCGTCGAGCGTGCGCGCAAGAGTTTCAGGCGGCCTGGTTCCAGCGAAATTCCGAAAACGTAAACGGCACGAGCGATGTCGAAAACGAATCTGCGTGATCGACTATAGTGGGCCATACCCGGCACCATCGATTGACAGGAGAAATCGCCATGACCACCATCCGCCTTCACCGTATCCTCCGGGCCGCACCCGAGCGCGTTTATCGGGCGTTTCTCGATCCGGACGCAATGGTCAAATGGATTCCACCGAACGGATTTACCGGCAAGGTTCACCACATGGACGCCCGCGCTGGCGGCAGTTACAAAATGTCGTTCACGAACTTCAGCACGGGCAAGAGTCATTCATTTGGCGGGGAATATCTCGAACTGCTCCCAAACGAAAAGATTCGTTACACGGATGAATTCGACGACCCGAATCTGCCCGGCGCAATGCAGGCGACGATCACCTTTGCGAAGGTATCCTGTGGAACCGAGCTTGGTATCACCCAGGACGGGGTTCCCGATGTCATTCCGGCTGAAGCGTGCTATCTGGGCTGGCAAGAGTCGCTTGCCCTTCTGGCCAAACTGGTCGAAGCCGAGATTCCAGATTGACCATGATTCCCTGGTGCCTTTCCCGACCATGACGCAGCCGGAAAATCGCGGCATACTTGCAAGCTGGAGCGGTCGTTCTCCTGGAGGACAGAGTCTTGCGCCTGTGGTCACTACATCCTCGTTACCTGGACTCACGCGGCCTTGTGGCGCTCTGGCGCGAGGCACTCCTGGCACAAGCCGTTCTCGGTGGGGAAACGCGCGGTTATACCCATCATCCTCAGTTGCATCGCTTCCGCGACACCCCGGCGCCCATGTCGACCATCGCAACGTACTTGTACGCTGTCCAGGCGGAAGCCGCGGCGCGAGGTTACCGTTTTGACGCGAGCAAAATTCTCTCCGGACGATGTGCCGAATCCATCCCGGTCACTCGCGGTCAGCTCGACTACGAGTGGCAACACCTCCTCGGCAAGCTTCGCGTACGCGATCCTTCACGGCTGGAACAATTCGTCGCCCTCACCCGGCCCGAACCGCATCCCCTGTTCAAGTGTGTTCCCGGCTCCGTCGCTGAGTGGGAACGCCCATGAACGCCGATTTGTCCATTGTGTGTGAATCGTGTTTCCGTGGAGACTTGGAATGAATGACAAGCCCATGGCCTTGATTCAGTGCTGGGATGACGGCGTGACCACCGACACCCGGCTGCTTGATATTCTCCGGCGCCACGACGCAAAGGCGACTTTCAATCTCAACGCAGGCCTCCATGAGAAAAGCCGAAGACTGGATTGGATCTACAAGGACACGGAAGTATGGAAACTCGGGATGGATGAAATGCGCGACGTCTACGACGGATTTTCAATCGCGAATCACAGTCTGACACACCCGCATCTTGATGAAATACCAGTTGATGCTGCCCGCCGCGAGATCGCCGAAGGGCGCGACCGTCTGGAGCAATTCTTCGGCAAATCAGTTACCGGATTCGCCTATCCGTTTGGCACATACAATGAAACCGTGATGTCTTTGGTACATGAAACCGGACACGTCTACGCACGAACGGTACAAGTGGTTACGCACCCGTTCCCGCCCGTAGACGCGATGGCTTTCCATCCTTGCTGCCATTTTCTTGCGCCGGATTTCTGGGAGCGCTATGAAAAAGCCAGGGAGGGCAGCGTCTTCTATTTTTGGGGCCACTCCTACGAGATGGTCAGCGAGCCCATGTGGACCAGCTTTGATGAGGCAATAGCCCGCATGAGTCATGATCCCAGGACCTGCTGGCAGAATATCGCGGAATTGTTCGCAGAGGCGCCTTAGTTCTGGCTTTCGCATGGCGCCACTTGCAAGCTCACTAACTCAATTGCAGGTCCAACAATAATTGCTTGCTGAAGTCAGCGTAACGGGACGACCCGGACTCAAGTATGATGAAATCACATTTCAACTGCGGAGGAACTACTCATGGCCAGTGTTGGATATCACGAACCCGTTGAAGAACTGTCCGACGAAACGCGTGACATGCACCGCGCAATCGTTTCACTGATGGAGGAACTGGAGGCGGTAGACTGGTACAACCAGCGTGCAAACGCCTGCACGGATCCTGACCTCAAAGCCATACTCGAGCACAATCGCGACGAAGAGAAAGAGCATGCCTCCATGGTTTTGGAATGGATTCGCCGCAAGGATCAAACGTTTTCCAAAGAGTTGAAAGACTATCTCTTTACAGAAAAACCCATCGCGCACAAATAGCAATATTCGGATAGGTCTGCGCAACGGCGCAGCTTTGCCGTTGCAGGCTTTCTGCAGCGCCGTTCAGGCGACCAGCCAACCGTGGGCGGTGGATGGTCGGCGTTGTCCAGATAGCCGATTCTCGGGATAGTGCGACATTCTTCGCCGATGATTCTGATCATCCACGCGCATCCTTATCCGCAGCGTTCCCGCGCTGGCCGCGCCTTCCTTGAGGCCGTGCGCGATTTGCGCCCTGCGGGGGAAACACTGCCCCTGGGTGGCGACCACCGGCGGGGAGGAGGCGTCGCCAGCGCGCTCAGCTAATCTGCCTCGTAGCTCTTGCCACCTCAAGAACCCCGCACAGTGGCGGGAATTTTCGTCCAAGCAGGATTAGGCCGAAACAGCCTCACGCACGGCTGCCGCGAGTTTTTCTGCCGCCCCCTGCACCTTCTCCGCATTCTGGCCTTCGACCATGACCCGCAGCAGCGGCTCGGTTCCCGAGGCGCGCAGCAGGACCCTGCCCTCACCTTCCAGCGACGATTCAACTTCCCGCAGCACCGAGGCAATCAACGGGTGATCCTTCCATGGGAAACCCTTGACCAGTGGCACATTGATCAACACTTGCGGATACAGCACCAGCCGACCAAGCAAGCCCGCCAGATCACCGCCCTCCTCGCACAGCGCCGAAAGCACCTGCAAGGCCGATACGATTCCGTCGCCGGTGGTATGTTTGTCGAGACACAGGATGTGGCCCGAATTCTCGCCGCCGAACAACCAACCTTTTTCGTTCAGCATTTCCAGCACGTACCGGTCACCGACAGCCGCACGCGCAAAAGGCACGTTCAATCCTTCGAGGGCGTGCTCAAAGGCCAGATTGGTCATCAGCGTCCCGACCACACCGGCCATTGGCCCCTGCCGCAGACGGCTACGCACGACCGCCAGGAGCAGTTGATCACCGTCATACACGATGCCTGTTGCATCCACCATCATCACGCGATCCGCATCGCCATCGAGCGCAATGCCCAGATCGGCCTGGTGCGCCAAAACCGCCTTGCTCAAGGCACCGGTCGCCGTTGCCCCAACATCCTTGTTGATATTCAGGCCATTCGGTTCGGCGCCTATCGCGATCACCTCGGCCCCCAACTCGTGAAAGACATGCGGTGCAATGTTGTAGGCTGCGCCGTGTGCGCAATCGACGACGATTTTCAATCCTCGCAGGTCAAGAGCATTCGGAAAAGTACTCTTGCAGAACTCGATGTAGCGTCCACCCGCATCGTCTATCCGGCGAGCACGACCCAGCTCTGCCGATGGGACGCAAACCAGAGGCGACTCGATGCCGGCTTCGATTTTGGCCTCCAGGGCGTCCTCCAGCTTGGTGCCTTGAGCTGAAAAGAACTTGATACCATTGTCGTAGAACGGATTGTGCGACGCTGAAATGACTATCCCGGCCTGCAAGCGCAAGGCTCTCGTCAGATAAGCCACAGCGGGCGTTGGTATCGGCCCGACCAGACAGACGTCGACCCCGGCAGCAGAGAACCCGGCTTCCAGCGAAGCTTCCAGCATGTATCCCGAAATCCGGGTGTCCTTCCCGATCAACACGGCCGGACGATCGCCTGACTGGAGGTGACCCCGTGCCGCGGGGTCTTCGATGAGTACCTTGCCGGCCGCGTAGCCGAGGCGCATTACGAAATCCGGTGTAATCGGAGACTGCCCAACCAGACCGCGAATACCATCAGTGCCAAAAAATCTTCTTGTCATTCACCTGCTCCCTTGTCTACTCCTGGCCGCACCTGAACGGCAAGGCGCGAAAATCTGGCATTGTACTGAAACCTATGGCTGTTGGCCTACCGAAAAGCCACGGGCAAAGTGAACGCATGCATGCCAGCGTCGCAAACAGTCGCAAGCCACATACGGTCAAACGCTCGCTTGGGCGCTATTCGCAGCAGTTTGACTTGCGAGGGTTTCCGTCTTTGCTGTGGGACTAACGGGCAGGCCAGCCAGACCTTCTGCCGAACGAATATGCAGATCACGCTGCGGGAAGGGGATTTCGATCCCATGCTCACGGAGAACTCCATCAATTGCGGTGTTGATCTCGTGCTGCACACGCAGTCGTTTGTCGAAGGCATCGACAAACGCTCGAATCTCGAAGTTCAGCGAGCTATCACCAAAATCGATGAAGTAGACCGAAGGCGAAGGTTGTTCGAGCACGTCGTCATTGGCCTGCACAACCTCAAGCAGCAATTTCTGGACGAGCGCAGTATCGCACCCGTAAGCGACGCCAACCTTGATCAATAGCCGCGTTGTTCCTGTCGACAAGGTCCAATTGATCACGCGATCCGTGATGAATGCCTTGTTCGGAATGATAACTTCCTTGTTGTCAAAATCGATGACAGCCGTCGCCCGGGCACGAATCCGGGCCACAGTTCCGGTCACATCGCCCACGGTGACCACGTCGCCGATACGTATCGGGCGCTCAGCCAGGACAATGAGGCCGGAAACGAAATTGGCGAAGATTTCCTGCAAGCCAAAACCCAGGCCAACACTCAGAGCGGCAACCAGCCACTGCAGGTTGTTCCAGCCAATGTCGAGTACGCGTGACGCGGCGGCAACCCCTATCGCGGTGAGTGCGTAGCGGGTAACGACCTTTATCGCGTAGGTTGCATCGGCACGCATTTCAAGTCGCTTCAGCAAAACTATATCAAGCAGCGCACCCACATTGCGAACCGCAACGGTAGTTATCGAAGCAACGAGGAGCGCCAGAAAGACATGGCCCACCGAAAGGCTGAAAACCACCTCTTTCCCATCAGCAATCGTCCTCGATGTCCATAGCGAGTAGTCGCCAATCACCGACAGCACAGGCAAAGCGCCTTTCCATACGCTCCAGAGGCCGCCGAGCAAAAACAGGGTGATGAAGAAGTCCAGCAAAGAACGCGTTTGCTCGCCAATCGTCGCAACATCCAGATGGGGAACGACAATCGCCACCTCGCCATCTTCTTCCGCCTCCGCCTCGGCTTCGACCTCTCCCTCCGATTTGGCTTTTTCCTCGCGCTGCAGCCGCTCCAGTCGCGCGTGCTCAGTCTGGACCCATAGGGCGATCAGGCCATAGAGTGTTATTGCTCCAATCACAAAAAACGCCGAGTACAACACACGGCTGAAGAAATAACCCGCTGCCGCGTAGTATCCGGCGAGCGCCAGTCCCGCTACCGACAACGGCACGGCAATCAAGACGAAATACCACAGCTTATGAAAACGCAGCATCCAGCTGTGTGGCTGATAGATAATCAACCGTCTCACGGGAGGGCTGCTTGTCTTGAACAGGTACGCAAAAAAACCGGCCAGCGCCAGCATAGCTAAAATGAAGGCAAGAAAACCAAGGCTCTCGCGGTTGGCATACGGGGCATAGTCGAGGCCATTCAGGCTGGCAAGAAAGATCAGCAGCACGAAGACCACAGAGAACCTACGCAGCGCACGCGCCGAGAAATTCAAAGAGGGTTCATCCCAGCCAAAATGGGCAACCGCCACGCCATTCTGATCAATGAGGCGTGCAAAAACTGAAGTCGCCAGCAATAGTTTTGCTGCTGCCGCCAATGCTGCGGCCAACGCATGCGAGAATATCTGCGATTCGTCGGCCATACCGAGCAGGAGAGAGATCGCCCAGAACACGACCGGTCCCGGTAGTGCCAGGGCAAGGGTGATCAAGAGCGCGGCCACCGTATGGCCAATTCGATACGGTCGATAACGTCCCGAGGATGGCGCCAATGCAGCCAGGATACGCTTCAGGCGGGAGCGGGTAACGAGGAGGAGAAGCACGCAGAATCCTAGAAACACTGGCCAGACCAGTTCGGCGGATACTTCCACCAAGAGATTGGTCAGCGCGCCTCGCCAGTTTTCCCACGAAACGGTCCACGCGCCGGCCGAGCGCAGCTCCACAAATGTTTGTGCGCTGAACTGCGCAGGCACCCAGAACAACATTTTTGACAACAGAGTGTGTGCTGCCTCACTCACCTGCATGAGCTCGCGTTCCGTTTTTTTCGACTCCAACAGCGTCTTGAGCAAGGCGCCATCAATTTCTATTAACTGCGCCAGCAATCGTCGCTGCTCGGTCATGGTTGCGCGGGTGCTTGAATCGATTTTCGTACGCTCAGCGACCCGGCTCGAAGACCGCTGCGCCGGATAATAGCGCGCTGGTGACTCCTCCCTATCGCTCAGGTCGTCCAGCTCACGTTCGTAACGCAGGATTTCATCGCTCGTTGTCGCCAGTGCACGGTCGCGTGCCTGACGCGTCAACTTGTAATGTGCGGGCTTTGGAAGGTGACGCAACTCTTCAAGTGCCGCTTGAACAAACTCGCGGCCCAAGACCTTGACCTGCGCCCGCTGCTCGATCCTTTCCAAACCTTTTTCGAGTATCTGCTTGCGCTGATGAAAATACGCAAGCTCGCTGCGCGCTTCGTCGAGCAATGCCTCGCGCTCGGCGATCCTGCGCAGCAAGTAGGCATTGTTTGTTGCGATCCGCTCCTCTGGGTCGATGGTCTGTACCTCAGACTGCCCCACAGGCTGCGCATGGACGAGGCCGCCAAGAACCAGGAAAGACAATACAAACAGGAGGGTAGTGAGTGCGGAGCGACCGACGATGCACGGTCTTTGAACCGAGGAAAACGGAAAACACATGATCAGCGGATCGCCTCGGTCATGTCCGCAAGCGCGCTCATGGATACTTCGCCGGGCCTGGCGTCGAGCCACTGAGCATCGATCAGCCCCTGAAAATCCGCTTTCATCTGCATACTTTACGCGTAGCTCCCCACAGCTAAATGCAAAACGTGGAAGACAGGCAAATCGTACGATCAGCCCGGAGTATCCGCGACCCTTCAACCCCGGTCAACGCCAAACGTCATGCCGACATGCCGGCGCGGCGTGAAGCGGATGACCTCCTGAGAACTACGCGGAGTCCCGTGCGAGCGTCCGGGCCACCACTGAGGCTGACTTACCCTTCGGCGCGCAGGGCGCGTTTGCGTTCGTGCTCGATGAGGTGACGTTTACGAAGGCGGATGCACTTGGGCGTGATTTCAACGAGTTCGTCATCGTCGATGAATTCGACGGCGCTTTCAAGCGTCAACTCCACCGGAGGTACCAGACGCACGGCCTCGTCGGTGCCGGAGGATCGAACGTTGGTCAGTTGTTTGCCCTTGATCGGATTGACCACCAGATCGTTCTCGCGCGAGTGAATCCCGATGATCATGCCTTCGTACAGGCGGTCACCCGGCACGGTGAACATGCGCCCCCGATCCTGCAACTTCCATAGCGCATAAGCCACAGCTTCGCCTTTTTCTGCCGAAATAAGCACGCCGTTACGACGGCCGGGAATATCACCCTTGACCGGTGCGTAATCGTCGAATACATGGCTCATCAGTCCGGTTCCGCGCGTCAGGTTCATGCACTCGCCCTGAAAACCGATCAAGCCGCGTGCCGGCACCCGGTATTCGAGACGGACGCGACCACGGCCATCGGAAACCATGTCCTGCAAATCGCCCTTGCGGTAGCCGAGCGCTTCCATGATGCCGCCTTGGTGCGCCTCCTCGACATCCAGCGTGAGCATCTCGTAGGGTTCGCATTCAACGCCGTCAATTACTTTATAGATCACCTTCGGGCGACCGACCGCCAGCTCGAAACCTTCGCGGCGCATCGTTTCAAGCAGAATGGTCAAATGCAGTTCACCGCGACCGGAGACCAGGAAGGAATCGGTGTCCTTGGTATCCTCAACGCGCAGCGCCATGTTGGTCAGCAGCTCCTTGGTCAGGCGCTCGCGGATCTGGCGACTGGTCACAAACTTGCCTTCGGTGCCGGCATAGGGCGAGTTGTTGACCATGAAGGTCATGTTCAGCGTCGGCTCGTCGATCCTCAGCATCGGCAAGGCTTCGGGCTTGTCGTTATCGGTGATCGTGCAGCCGATCGAGAGGTCGTCTATGCCTGTCACCAGGACGATATCGCCGGCCACCGCTTCGTCCAGCGAAACCCGTTCGATACCGCGAAACCCGAAGACCTGATTGACCTTGGCCGTTTTCGGCAGGCCATGTTCGAACTTGCCGTCGGCGTCGGCCTGGCCGTACATCACGGTGATCTGCTGCGCCGGCTTCAGGCGACCGCGCTGAATGCGGCCGATGCCGATGCGGCCAACGTAGGACGAGTAATCGAGTGCGGAAACCTGCAGTTGCAGCGGGCCGTCGATCTCGTCGGCGTGCGGCGGCGGAACATGTTCGAGGATTGCATCGAACATCGGCCGCATGTCGAGTGAGGGTTTGGCCAGATCGAGCGTCGCGTAACCATTCAGCGCCGAAGCGTATATCACCGGGAAATCCATCTGCTCATTGGATGCGCCGAGCTTATCGAAAAGGTCGAAGGTGTGATCGACCACCCAGTCCGGACGCGCACCATCACGGTCGACCTTGTTGACCACGACGATCGGCTTCAGGCCCAGCGCCAGCGCCTTCTTGGTCACGAAGCGCGTCTGCGGCATCGGCCCTTCGACGGCGTCGACCAACAGCAGCACACCATCGACCATCGACAGCACGCGCTCGACCTCGCCGCCGAAGTCCGCGTGTCCTGGCGTATCGACGATATTGATATGCACGCCCTGATAGTCGACGGCCAGATTCTTGGCCAGGATCGTGATTCCCCGCTCTTTTTCCAGATCGTTCGAATCCATCACGCGTTCGGCGATGTGCTGGTGGGCTGAAAAACTTCCTGCCTGATGCAGCAGCTTGTCGACGAGAGTCGTCTTGCCGTGGTCAACGTGGGCAATGATGGCGATGTTACGGACGGAACGGGACATAAGGGGCTAACGCTTTGAAAAAAGGGGCTGATTCTAGCACAGATGCTTTGGAAGAAGGACCAAAACTCCACCACCAAGACACCAAGAACACAAAGTTCCACCAAGAAAATAGATTCTTTATCCTACTTGGTGCATCTTGGTGTTCTTGGGGGCTTGGTGGTTCGCATTTTTCGATTTCCGGTTTTTGCAAGCGTACCCGTTTCCTGATGCCTCAATCCTGTGCCCACCGGTTGAAAACTCGGGATCAGGTGTTTCTTGCCGCTGCCGATCAGGTCCGCACGACCCATCTGTCGCAGTGCATCGCGCAGCAAGGGCCAGTTTTCGGGATCGTGATAGCGCAGAAAGGCCTTGTGCAGTTTGCGCATGCGGCTGGCGCGAACGGTTTCGACCGTCTCCGCACTCTGCGTATCACGCGTGATTTTCTTCAGCGGATTGTGCTGCGTGTGATACATCGCCGTGGCGATAGCCATCGGCGTCGGCAGGAAGGTTTGCACCTGATCGAGACGGAAATTGCGCTCCTTGAGCCACAAGGCCAGATTGAGCATGTCCTTGTCGGTTGTGCCCGGATGCGCGGCGATGAAGTACGGAATCAGGTACTGTTCCTTGCCTGCCTCCTTCGAATATTTGTCGAACAACAGCTTGAACTGGTCATACGTGCCGATGCCCGGCTTCATCATGTGTGCCAGCGGCCCGTCCTCGGTATGCTCCGGGGCGATCTTCAGATAGCCGCCCACATGATGCGTAACCAGTTCCTTCACGTAGTCCGGCGAGCGCAGGGCGAGGTCGTAACGCAGACCCGAACTGACCAGAACCCGCTTCACCCCCTTGATCGCCCGCGCTTTGCGATAAAGCTGAATAAGCGGCGCGTGGTCGGTATTCAGGTTGTCGCAAATGCCTGGGAATACGCAGGACAGGAGGCGGCATGAGGACTCGATCTTCGGGTCCTTGCACGCCAGACGGTACATATTGGCCGTCGGTCCGCCCAGATCGGAAATGGTTCCCGTAAACCCCGGCGCCTTGTCCCGGATATCCTCGATCTCGCGCAGTATCGACGCCTCGGAACGGCTCTGGATGATGCGGCCTTCGTGTTCGGTAATTGAACAAAAGGTACACCCGCCGAAGCAGCCGCGCATGATGTTGATCGAAAAACGGATCATGTCGAACGCCGGTATCTTGGCGTCGCCATAGGAAGGATGCGGTTTGCGCTGGAACGGAGAGGCAAAGACCTCGTCCATCTCCGCGGTGGTCAGCGGCAACGGCGGCGGATTGAGCCAGACGTCGCGTTCGCCGTGACCCTGAATCAGGGCGCGGGCGTTGCCCGGATTCGATTCGATGTGGAAGGTTCGCGAGGCGTGCGCATACAGGACCGGATCGTTCACCACCTGCTCATAGGACGGCAGACGTATCGCCGTTCGGGTCCGGTCCAGTTTGGGCATCCGGGTATGCGAATGAAATTGAACTACTTTGGCTGTTGGCGCTGTTGCTACCTCTGTTTTCGAGGCACAAATTGCTTCGCTGCCCTTGTCGGGCTCGAACGCATAGGGGTCGGCATGGCGAATCAACAGTCCGGGCGTATCGACTTCGCTTGAATCGATCTCCGACCAATCGCCAGCAGGCAGCCAGCCGCGCGGAACCATAAAGGCTGTGCCGCGCAAATCGCGAATTTCGGCGATCGATTCGCCCGCGGCCAACCGGTGCGCCAGCGCCACGATGGCGCGCTCGGCGCTGCCGAAAACGAGCATATCGGCTTTTGAATCCGGGAGGACCGATCGCCGCACCTTGTCCGACCAGTAGTCGTAGTGCGCAATGCGGCGCAAGCTGGCTTCAATCGAACCGATCACCACGTTGGCTTCGCGATAGGCCTCGCGACAGCGCTGCGCATAGACCACGACGGCCCGATCCGGCCGCTTGTCGGCTTCGGCGTGCGGCGTATAGGCATCGTCCGAGCGGATTTTCCGATCCGAGGTGTAGCGATTGACCATCGAATCCATATTGCCGGCGGTCACGCCAAAGAACAGATTGGGCTTGCCTAGGGCCCTGAACGCGCCGGCCGACAGCCAGTCGGGCTGGCTGATGATACCGACGCGAAAACCCTGTGCCTCAAGGAGACGGCCGACCAGCGCCATGCCGAAACTCGGATGATCGACGTAAGCGTCGCCGGTCACCAGGATGATGTCGCAGGAATCCCAGCCGAGCTCGTCCATCTCGGCGCGCGTCATCGGCAAGAAGGGCGCGATGCCAAAGCGTTTGGCCCAGTACTTGCGGTACGAAAAAAGGGGTTTCGGGACGCCGACCGGCGCGTCCGTCCTGGAGGAATTCATAGAGGGCGCATTCTACAGCGACTGCGAGTGTGTAAAACACGGTAAATACCGCGATTTCAGGCTATGGGAGTGCGGCCGACATGGATTGGTTCATTGCATGACGCCTGCCAGGACGGCAATGACGGCGAGTCAAACAGGCGCTGGCAAAAAGTGAAACCGGCTTCCAGATGCGTTGCCGCCGTAGCCGACAGCGGCTCGCCCAGTTCAAAACCTTCCCCGGCGAGACACAGGATGAAGGCGGGTGGCGGAGCAGCCGCATGCACCCGGGCATACAAACCGAGCAAGGCTTCCGGCGCGACAGCATGGGTGGTGTAGCCCACTGTGGCCCCCGCCCTGGCCGCGAAAAAATCAAAAGGCGGCCGGGTTCCCTCGCCGGCATCGACGAACAAAACCAGGTCGCGGCCCTTGAGGTCCAGCGTGTGCTCGATCTGAAGCTGGAATTCCTCGATGATTTCGACCGCGCTGTCCCTGCCAGTGCTCGTCAGCCAGGCATGCAGGCGGCGGGCCAGCAAGGGCCCCAGGGCATCGTCGCCACGGCTTTCGTTACCCAAAGCCAGGAGCAGAACAGGTTTTGACGTCAATGGTCTCAATACCCGCCGTCGGCCGAAGTGCAGCGGCGGTCGATCTCGCGTCCATCGGCGTCAAGCAGCGTCACCTGCAGCGGCATCTTGCCGAGCGCATGCGTTGCGCAGGAAAGGCACGGATCGAAAGCGCGAATCGCCACTTCGATATGGTTGAGCAGGCCTTCGGTCAGCTTGCGGCCGCTCAAATAGCGCTTGGCGACGCGTCGGACCGCCTCGTTCATCGGCTGATTGTTGTGCGTGGTCGACACGATCAAATTGCACATGGTCACCAGATCGTCGTCATTGACCTGGTAGTGGTGGAGCAGCGTCCCTCGCGGCGCCTCGATGACCCCGATGCCTTCGCGCCGGTGCGGGCCGGAGGCCATCAGGTCGGTTCCCGAAATGTCGTCATCGTTGAGCAAATCCTTGATCGTCTCGGCGGCGTGAAGCATTTCGATCATGCGCGCCCAGTGGTAGGCCAGCGGCGCGTGGACCAGACCGCCCTTGCCGTAATCGACGAACACGCGGCGTTCGGCCTCGGCCAGCGGCGACGGGATGAAATCGCAGTTTTGCACGCGCGCCAGCGGGCCGACCTTGTACCAGCCTGTTTCGGGGCCAAGCGCGGTCAGGAAGGGAAACTTCATGTAGCTCCAGGGTTTGACCTCTTCGCTGATCAACTGCTGGTAGTCCTGCACGCCAACGCCATCGACGATGATCTGGCCGTCGGCATCGCGCACGCGCAAGCTGCCATCGTAAAAGTCGAGCTCGCCCTTGACACCGACGATCGAAAGAATGTTCGAACGGAAACTGCCAAATTCGTCGTACAGAACCGGGTCGGCGGCATGCAGCCGCCCGACCAGCTGCACTGCGTCTCGGCTCCAGGCGATAATCTGGTCAGCGTCGGCCAGCAGGCCGTCGCGCTCTTCCCAGGAGAGCGCCCGATTGACGCCACCGGGAACGGCTCCGGTGCCGTGGATGCGTTTGCCGGCAGTCAGGCGTATGACTTCCTGGCCGAACTTGCGCAACAGCACGCCCTGCTTCGCCACTTCGGGATAGGCCGCGGCGACGCCGACGATGTTGCGCTTGCCGACTTCGCTTTCGAAACCGAAGAGCAGATCGGGCGATGAGAGGTGGAAGAAGTGCAACGCGTGCGACTGCAGAATCTGGCCGTAATGCATCAGCCGGCGCAGCTTATCGGCCGACGGCGTCAGCCGCGGCGCACCGACGACATGATCGAGCGCCTTGGACGCCGCCAGATGGTGTGACACCGGGCAGATACCGCACAGGCGCTGCACCATCACCGGCACTTCCCAGTAGGGACGGCCCTGGATGAATTTTTCAAAACCGCGAAATTCGACGATATGCAGACGGACTTGCTGCACGATATCGTTATCATCGAGCAACAGCGTCACCTTGCCGTGCCCTTCGACGCGCGATACCGGGTCGATGGCGACCCGACGCAAGGTGCCCGTGCCGGCCGCAGCGGTTTCCAGTTCAAAGCTCATGATGATTCCATAGCCATAGGCGGATCAATCGAAATGCAGCATCGGGTGGCCGAGGCGCGGCGTGCGGCCTTCGAGCAGATCGGTCAGAAATTTCCAGATCGCATCGCCCGACGGCGGACAACCGGGGATGAAGTAGTCGATGCGGACGATTTCGTGGATCGGGCGCACCTTGTCGAGCGGCAAGGGCAACTCCGGGTCGTTGGGCACCTGCCCGTTCACCAGGCCCGAACCGGTAAGGTAGACCTCCTGAAGGCATTGACCGAGATCGAGATGATTGCGTTGCGCAGGCAGGCCGCCATTCACCGCACAGGCGCCGAGGGCGATCAGCACCTTGCAGTTGCTGCGGAATTCGCGCAGGACATGGACATTCTCGGCATTGCATACGCCACCTTCGATCAAGCCGATGTCGCACGTACCGCAATGCTTGATATCGGTCAGTGGAGAACGGTCGAATTCAACGTGCTCGATGAGTTCGAACAGGCGCTCGTCAATGTCGAGAAACGACATGTGGCAGCCGAAGCAGCCCGCCAGCGACGTGGTGGCCAACCGGACCTTTCGCTTCTCCACGACTTCAGTCATCGCCGCCCTCCACTCTTGCCGTACGCTCCGCCAAGCGCTCCATCTGCTGGCCGATGGGATTCGCGTCGTAGAGCCGTTTGCCGATCGGCACGGCAAATCCTTGGCGTTTCTCGAGTATGACGCCGACCGGACACACATGCGCCGCGCGGTCGAGCCGCGAAAAATCGGTATCGGCCAGCCGCCCGGACCTGGAATTGACAATCAGATGCTTGGTAATCCCGCGTCCGGCGAGCGCAAAGACACTCTTGCCGTCAACGTCGCGACTGGCGCGCACGCACAATTCGCACAGAATGCAGCGGTTGAAATCGAGGAGCATGTCCGGGTGTGAGGCGTCGAGCGGTCGATCCGGGTAGAACTGGTCAAAATGCGGCGTCAACATCTCCAGCTCGTAGGCCAGTGCCTGCAGCATGCAGTTGCCGCTCTTCTCGCAGGAGGGGCAGAAATGATTGCCCTCGACAAACAGCATCTGCAACAAGGTGCGCCGCTTGTCGTTCAAGTCCGGCGTATTGTTTTCGACTTCCATGCCGTCCTTGGCGAACATCGTGCACGACGAGACGTAGCGGCCGTTGGCCTTGACGGTACACAGCTTGCAACTGCCCTGCGGCTTGAATTCCGGGTGGTGACACAAATGCGGGATGAAAACATCAGCCGCCATGGCCGCATCCATGATCGTCTGGCCTTCGGCAAAGGGCACGGGCATCCCGTCGAGCATTATCGTCGCCTGCTTCATGCCTGTTCCCCTATTGGACCGGCCTGCAGGCCGAAGTGTGCGCCCGGATCGTCGCGCCCGGTCATCTGGCGGGCAGCGGCAAGCGCCTGATCCAGGTCAAAGGCCGGCTCGAAATCGAGCGAGCGCAGGCGTCGCTCGTAGGCCGGGCGAAACTTCTGCAGGGTGTCGAAAATCGAATTGCACGCCGTCTGCCCCAGCCCGCAATGGCTCGCCACATGCAGCAGGCGGTGAATCTTGAAAATCTCGTTGATCTCGAACTGCGTGCCATGCCCGTTGGCGATCTTGTCCATGCAGTTGACCACCAGCGTCGTACCGACCCGGCAAGGCGTGCAGAAGCCGCAGCTCTCGTGGGCAAAGAAGTGGGCAAAATTGCGGGCCACTTCGAACATGTCGCGATGCGCGCCGAAAACCATGAACGCGCCGGCAGTGGGTACGTCTTCAAACGCAATGCGACGCGAGAACTCGTGCATCGCCAGACAGACCCCTGATGCGCCGCTGACCTGTATCGCCTGCGCGTTGCCCGCACCGCAATCGTTGAGTACTTGATCCACGGAAATACCGAACGGATACTCGTAAATCCCCGGATTCTCGACATCGCCCGAAATCGACAGCAGCTTGGTGCCGGTCGATTGCTTGGTGCCCAGGCCGGAAAACCAGGCGCCTCCCCGAAGCGCAATGAGCGCCGCCTTGCACAGGGTTTCGACGTTGTTCACCACGGTCGGCTGGCCGAGGTAGCCCTCGGTCACCGGATACGGCGGTCGATTGCGCGGTATGCCACGCTTGCCTTCCAGCGATTCGAGCAGAGCCGATTCCTCGCCACAGACGTACGCGCCGGCGCCCAGATGAATCTCGATGTCGAAGTCGAAGCCCGGCTGCGAACAAACCGAGGAACCAAGCAGGCCGTTGCGGCGGCGCTGTTCGAGATTGGCCAGCAAGGCCGGCAGGAGATAGTGATATTCGCCGCGCAGATAGACCAGCCCCGTGGCCGCGCCAACGGTGAAGCCGGCAACGGTCATGCCGTCAAATACCAGATCCGCATAACTGTTCAACAGGACGCGGTCCTTGAAGGTTCCCGGTTCGCCTTCGTCGGCATTGCAGACGATATAGCGTGCCGGCTTCCCGGCATGACAGGGCGCCTCGCGCGCCCACTCCCATTTGATGTGGGTCGTAAAACCGGCACCACCGCGCCCGCGCAGATTGGAGAGCTTCAATTCGGCCAGCATGGCCTCGGCGCCACGCGCGACCGCCGCCCGGATCGCCTCGCCTGCCGTCCAGTCGCCGGAGAGAAGCACATCGCGGCGGCGAATGTTGTCGGCAACGGCAAAGTACGCCTGCGGCCATTCGGCAAGCGGCACGTTTGCCCGGATCAGTTCGCAGATGCGGTCGATCCGTTCCGTCGTCATGCCGGTCAGCGCCTGCCCATTGACCAGAACGGCCGGCCCCTGATCGCACATGCCGGTGCACGACGTGTAATCGATACTGACCAGACCGTCCTCGGAAACCTTGCCGCGCTCGACCCACAAATTGCGGCACATGCGCTCCAGCAGCGTTTGATTGCCCAGCATGCGGTCGGTGATATTGTCGGAGAACAACACCCGGTACTTGCCGCAAGGCTGCAAATGCAGGAAGGAATAGAAGCTCGCCACGCCCTCGACGCGGGCACGCGGCAATTTGAGTTTTTCGCTCAAGTAATCGATCGCATCGGGGTGCACATAGCCGAACTGCTCTTGCCCTTCGCGCAGCATTTGCAGCAGACAATCCTGCCGATGCCGATAACGGTTCAGGATCGGATCGAGATAATCGCAGTGACTTGAACCACCCATCGACAGGCCCCCGGTAATTCGCTCGGTACATGCTACATGCGGCCATCTAACACAGGCGTGGAATTCGATGACCGTAGCGGAAAATTCTACAGCAAAACCGTTTCCCGACCGGTCTTCCGAAGGATATCCGAGAGGCGCAGTTGCGGGCTCAGTTTCTCCGCTCAGTCGAGCGCCCCGGGTTCGGCGCCCGCGATTCAGTGAAACTCGTCTCGTTCGGAAGCGGTGCTCCGGCCCGCTCGTCACCAAGCTTCATGCCAAACGCTTGACTGCCCCAGTCCCCGGCTTACAATCCCCGTTGTCACCGCCATGCCGGCAGTTCAGTCCAACAAGGTTTGGTCGCCGATATGATTACGCGTTCTCATCTTTCTTTCTTGCGTCGCTGGATAGACGCTGTTCGTTAGGTTGCCTGATCCATGATCCTGCGCATCCGATACCGGAGTGGCGAAGACGAAGTATCCGAGCGCGTAATCTCGAACCCGGAAGTCGAGCCTCCAAACATGATCCACGCACACTGTCACCTTCGAGGTGAGAAGCGATCGTTCTCGCTGAGTCGAATAGAGAAGGCCGTTGATTTTGTCTCAGGAAAAATCATTGAAGACGTATGGCAGTATTTTGGGCTTCCGTCTCGGAAGCCCCTACCTGCAACGATGCCGACCTTCCCGGAACGGCCAAACCCCATGCCTACCGAAAAAGCTCAGCAACAACGAAAGGCTGAAAAACTGGCCCTCTTCCGCCCGTTCCGTTTCCTCGTAATCGCGGAAGTACGTAGAACAAAACTTTGGGCGCTGTTTGACAATCGCTGCTACCGCTGCAAATCTCCAGAGGCTCTCGAGTTAGACCACCACATACCCCAATACTTGGGCGGACGCTTGGTTCCCGGAAATATCGTCGTTCTTTGCTCGCGTTGTAACCTATCGAAAAGCGAATCCCATCCGCGTAGCTTCTACTCACATGAACAGCTTGCGAAACTAGACTGCTTATTGAAAGCCGAAGTTCAGCTCTTCGACTTTAGATTCGATGTCGCTCGATGGCATCACCATCCGCGTGAGTACCTTCTATCCCTTGGAGTCTCCGATGCCGACGCTGAGCATGCCCTCCGAGACCAAGATCACCCGCTTTTTGTGGGCTGGAATGCAGAGCTGGAGCGCTCAAAGTGACCGGCCTCGCCCAAATTCGGTAACCTATGATGGCAATCGACCTCGCTCCCTTCGATCGCTGGTTTTGGAGAATTGTTCGCAAAAGGGCAAGCTGATATTCTTCACAGATGAAAATCAGTGAAATTCTGCGTATGCTTCAAGCTGATGGCTGGTATCTGGTAGCGACACGAGGCAGCCACCGGCAATACAAACATCCCTTGAAGCCCGGTCGGGTTACGGTGCCGGGCAAGCCAAGCGATGATGTTGCTCCGGGCACCCTGAACAGCATCATGAAGCAGTCAGGTTTGAAGAAGTGAGGCCACTATGCGTTACGCTATCGTAATTGAAAAATCTGAATCAAATTACTCTGCCTATGTCCCCGATTTGCCGGGATGCGTCGCCACAGGCGCAAGCATTCGGCAGGTCGAGACAGAAATTCGTGAAGCCATCGAGTTTCATATCGAGGGTTTGCGCGAAGACGGAAACCTGATCCCCTTACCGTCGAGCCAGGTCGAGTACGTCGATATCGCAGCCTGACATAACGGCCAACTCGGTCGCCGCGCCTGCGACGCTCCGCCTGTGACCATCATGCCAAACGACCGCTTTCGAAGCCCAGCCATTTTCGCTCAGGTTTAACTTTGTTCAAGGGTCGTTCTGAGGCATTGGCACTTCCACTTCACTCGGGAGTTCGACCATGAAGCACATCCCCGCAAAACCCCTCAGGCTGATCTCAGGTGAAGTCAAGACCGGCACCGATCTGCCGCTGCCCGGCATCCTGCATGCGACAACGCGCTCGGGCGTCAGCGAGGTCGATCCGCTGCTGGCCGGGCTGGTGGTGGAGAAGGTCTATACCCTGGGTGCGCCTACCCGTGGCGAACCGGCAGGTAAGGCCGAAACGCTGGACACCGCACAGCCGGATCTGCTGGCGGTTGAAACCGAAGACGGCACGACGCTGTTCATCCGTTCCGACACGCTGGCCGAAACCATTGCGCGACTGCAACCGGAGGCGGTGGTCGATGGCCAGGTGGACTTTGCCCGCTTCCACGATCCCAATGCGCGTGCGCGCGGTATCGGCGATGTGCTGTGGAAGCTGGCTTCGGTGCTGCGCCTGCCGGCCGACGGCCTGTTCGACGAAGCGAAAGATCTGGCGCTGGACTGGGCGAAGGAAAAGCTCGGCGAGCAGGTCGAGGCCAAGGCGTATGAATGGGGTTCCGTACTCGGCGCCAAGGCGCTGATGTGGCGGATCGAATCGCATCTGGCCGGGCGGCCCGGCCTCTACCTTTGGCACGACAAGCTGCTGGCCCCCGGCGACCGTTGCGAAGCAGGCGACCCGCGACTGGCCGATGCGGCGCAAGGCAAGCCGATGCTGGTGCTGATCCATGGTACCGGCTCCTACACCGTGGGCGGCTTTTCCGACTTGCGTGAAGACGAAACGACGTGGAGCCAGCTCAGGCAGCGTTTTCCCGGCGGCATTTTCGGTTTCGAGCACCGCACTTTTTCCGAGAGCCCAAGTGAAAATGCCCTGGCGCTGCTCGAAGCGTTGCCCACGGGCGCGAAGGTCAGCCTGCTCACGCATTCGCGCGGCGGTCTGGTTGGCGATCTGCTGTGCCTGGGCCAGATTGCGGACCGGGTGATCGACGCTTACAGCATCGACACCCGCGGCGCGGACGATCCGGCCGGACTCGAACGTGAGGCGCAGGAGGAACGCGTCCGGTTGCGCCGCATCCGCAACACGCTGCTGGCCGGCAAGGTCACCGTCGAGCGCTATGTACGCGTGGCCAGCCCGGCCCGCGGAACGCGCTTTCTTTCGGAAAATCTGGACGCCGCCTTGTCGGACTTCCTCAACCTGCTGCAATGGGGCGGTGGCGCCCTGGTCGGTGTCGCGGCGTCGGCCCTGGGCGGCCCGGTCGCCGGTCAGGCCTTCGGCAAGGGCGCATCCAGTTCCCTGGGCGTCGTCAAGCGGCTGTTGCTGGAAATTGCCGGCCGGCGCATCGACGCGCGTCTGGTGCCCGGCATCGCCGCCATGTGCATTGATTCGCCTTTGGTCGCCTTCCTCGCACATCCGGACACGCACCGTCGTGACGGCATCGCGATGGCCGTCATCGCCGGCGATACCGAGTTCGATGGCTTCGGCCTGTCCAACCTGCGCCGGCGCGTTGCCAATCTGTTCTGCGACTGGCGGCTGTTCGACCGCAATGATAACGACCTGGTGGTGGACACCGATTCGATGTACGCCGGACTGGGGTTCCGCCCCGGCGCCAGCTACCTCTACGATCAGGATTCCTCGGTGACCCACTTCCGCTATTTCCGCAACCCGCCGACGCGCGACGCCCTGCGCGGCTGGCTGGCGGATGAGGATCCGGGCCGCTTGACTCAGTTCCAAGCACTCACCGAAGGCTCGAAAACCCCGTGGCGTGACCGTGAGGCCCGGCGTGCCCTTCGCGGCGGCCCGGTGAGCGGAGCGGACCCTACTCGCCCGGTGGTGATTCTGATCCCCGGCATCATGGGTTCGCATATCGAGATCGACCGCAAGAAACCGAACCAACCCGGCAGCGGCAATCGCATCTGGTTCGACATCCCCAGCCTGTCGCTGGGCGAGCTGGAAAGCATTGGCGATTCTGACGCGAAGCAAGCAGCGGTTGAGGATCTGTTCGAGATGTTCTACGGCGATCTGGCCGACCATCTCGCTGAAACCCATACCGTCATCCGCTGCCCCTACGACTGGCGCCAGCCGCTGGAGAGATGCGCCGAGGAACTGAAGAAGAGAATCGAACTGGCTGCGACGGAGAACCCCGGTCAGCCGATCCGCCTGCTGGCGCACAGCATGGGCGGGCTGGTGGCGCGCACTTTGATCAAGAAACACAACGCCGCGTGGCAGACGGTGATGAATTCCGGCGGCCGCCTGATCATGCTCGGCACTCCGAACAACGGCGCACACTTGATGGTGCACACGCTGCTCGGCAAAACCAGCTCCATGCGCATGCTGGAGAAGATCGACATCAAGCATGACCTGCAAAGCCTGCTCGACATCATCAGCGGCTTCCCCGGAGCGCTGGCGCTGCTGCCTCGGCCGGGCTTCGCCGATACCGGCAATGAGGCGCGCATTGCAACCGGCGCGTACTACAGCAGCGCGACGTGGCAGCAACTCAAGGACGCGAACACCGACCGCTGGTATGACGACCAGATTTGCGGCATCCCCTCCGAACCTCTGCTGGCTGACAGCGAAAATTTCTGGAACACGGTGCTGCCGGACAATGAAATCCCCAACCCGGAGCGCGCCGGCTATGTCTTCGGGCAGAGCGACAAGACCCCTTGCGGCATCCAACGCGCCGCCGATGGCCGGCTCAAGCTGCTGTTCACTGCCGACGGCGATGGCTCGGTAACCTGGGCTTCGGGCCGGCTGGACAATCTCGATCCAGACACCCGCTGCTGGTACATGCCCGTCGAGCACGGCGACCTGACCGGCGAAGCGGACTATTTCCCGGCCATCGTCGACCTGCTCGAAAAGGGAACGACCGAAAAGCTGAACCGGCTGCCGCGTCAGCGCGGCGAAACGGCGGGCAATTTCATCCTCGAGGCGCCACCGCCGATAATCGCCGGAGAGGATGAGCTGGCGCGTGCCTTCCAGGGTAGCGGACCGCGTCGACGCAAGACCTCGCGCGCGAAATCAACCTTCAAGGTGTCGGTGCGTGCCGGCGATCTGCGCTTCCTCGACCAACCTGTCCTGTGTGGCCACTATATCGGCGACCCGATTTCCGGTGCCGAGGCCTCGCTCGACGAGATGCTCGACGGCGCACTCGCCGAACGCGAACGTCTTGGGGTGTACGCGGCCGACATCGGCACCTCGGCAATCATTCTGCGCCCGCCGAGCCGCGAGGAAGGCGCCCGTGGCAGCCGGCTCGGGGCGGTGATCGTCGGTCTTGGAAAATTCAATGGTCAGTTGAGTGCACGC
>NZ_FLQY01000007.1 GCF_900089945.1 Candidatus Propionivibrio aalborgensis
TATTGCTTCGGCCCGATGAAGTATTAAGCGGCATACCTGACGCGCCGGTCTTGGAAGTAGCTGATAACGCGTTCGGGGTTTTGTTCAAGCCGCATCATGTGCGAGTTGGCGGCTTCACGTAATTTGGCCTTGGTGCGTACGGGAACCTGTTTTCCCATCTCTTGCTTGAGATCGGCATTGAGGCGCTCTTCCGGGTTGAGTTGAGGGCTATAGCTGGGCAGGTAGAACAGTTCGATTTGGTCTTGTCGCTCGGTGACCCAAGCCTTCACGATCTTGCTGTGATGCACCCGTAAATTGTCCAGAATCAGGAACACTTTCCGGCCCGCGTCCTTGATCAATGACGCCAGGAATTCAATCAGCTTGCCGGCATCAAATGACTCATCAATGATCATCCACCGCGTCTTGCCTTGATTGGTCACGGTGGCGATCATGGACAGCTTTTGCCGAGTGCCGCCCACGGTCAGCGCCACCGGGGTTTTGCCTGCGGGCGCATAGCTTCTGCCACGAACATCGGTGTTGACCAGCGCCGTCTCATCGCCCCAGTGAATCTCTGCACCCTCGTGCCGGGCACGTTCCGCAATGCCCGGATACTCGCCTTCGAGCCACGCTTGAACAGCCGCAGGGCTCTGTTCATAGGCGCGCTTGATGGGTTTCTGCGGCGTGAAGCCCCATCGGGCAAGGTATTTCCCGACACTGCGAACGTGCAGTGTGATGCCGTACTCTTGCTCAATGAGCTGACCGACAGCCGCCCGACTCCAGAGAAAGAATTCCATTTTGAGTTGTTCGGGGCGTTTGTCGATGATGGTCCGGCGAATCGCCTCTTCTTGTGCCTCACTCAGGCACCGTCCGTCCCCTCGCACACGACCCCGCGTCACCGGACGAACCGCCGACCACCCACCCTCTTCAAACCGGTCAAGCGTGGCGCGCACTGCCGGGTAACTCAAGCCCGTCATCGATACGATTTGCATGATCTTGATACCCTTTCTATGCAATCGCACAACTTGCTTGCGCCGCTCATGGAGTTGCTCCAGCGTTTGTTTCCTTGCGTTCTCTTTTTCCATGAATCTTCGACTCAGAAAATACGCAATAGTTCATACTTTATCGGGCCGTATCAATAGGTGGCGACTCTTACGACAAATCCCTATCAATGATCGCCGAATATTGCATCGATGCAACCGACCTAAGGACTGTTCAAGAATATATCGCGGGTATATTTAATCCATTTAGGCCGAGCGCAATGCAGAAGAGCATTGCGGATTTTCGTTGGGCCGGATTGGTCACTACAAACTATGATCAAATCATTGAGAAGGCTTACAGTGAAAACGGCAAGCGGCTGCAAACTCCAGTACCCGTCCTTCGAAATGCCGACCGTATAGACTATGAACTTCGAGCGCCGGATTCGATTCCACTACTGAAGCTCCATGGATGTATTTCACTCGCCCACGACATTGCTCATCCACTCATTCTGACGATCGACCAATACATCACTCACCGCAAGGGCCGTGAAAAGCTGTTTTCACGATTTGCCGAATACGCTGGTGAGTACAGCGTGGTTTACGTCGGCTATCAGATTGAAGATGCCGACATCCGCGCAATATTGCTCGAACTCACAGCTCCCGAGATTTCACGACCCATGCATTACGTAGTGACGCCGCACCCGTCCGAACGCGACACAAAGATTTGGATCAGCAAGCGCATTACTACAATTTCTGGAACATTCGACGAGTTTTTGGCGACTCTCCAAGAAAAGATACCGCCTGGGCTTCGTGGTTTCCAATCGTCGGCCAAGAATCACCCAATCGAAGCAAAATTCGTTAGCCATGCAGCGCCGTCTGAGGATCTACTTACGTTTCTAGCTAATGACACCAATTACGTCTACGCGAAAATGCAATCCGAATCACCTAACGCTTTGGCGTTTTTTAGGGGGGCGGCATATGGATGGAGCTCGACCGTTGCTGGCTTCGACGCCAAGCGGACCCTTACCGATACTGTGCTATCCGAGGTCATTCTCGTTGATGAATTAGACCGGCCGCAGAAAACAGATTTTTACTTGATTAAAGGCTATGCCGGTTCCGGTAAGACAGTGACACTGAAACGTATCGCTTATGAGGCAGCAGTCACCTTTGATAAAGTTGTCCTCTTCCTGAGGCCCGACGCACGGCTTCTCTTTAACCCGATTTCGGAATTGTGCAACCTTATCGGTGAACGACTATTTGTATTTATCGATGGTGTGGTCCGACACGCAGCCGAGTTCGAGACGTTCCTGCGGTTAGCAAGGAAAAGCAAGCTAGCACTAACCATTATTGTTGCTGAACGGACCAATGAATGGAACGTTGATGGCGAGTCTCTTTCGCCTCTACTTGACCGTGATCATCAACTCCGTTCCTTATCCCTGCCGGAGATAGACGCGTTAATAGCGAAGCTAACGCAGTACCGATGCTTAGGCGTATTGGCCACAAAAAATCTTGAGGAACAACGACAGGCCGTTCTCTCATATGCGGACCGCCAGTTACTCGTGGCGCTGTATGAGGTCACCAGCGGTAAATCATTCCCAGATATCGTGTTCGACGAATACAAGGGGATCGTGAACGATCGGGCACGTAGAGTTTACCTCGTTGTGTGCGCGCTCAATCGAATGAACGTCCCAGTCCGGGCCGGATTGGTCAATCGCTTGACCGGAGTATCGTTTATTCATTTCAAAGAACATTTCTTTGGGCCGTTGGAATCGATCGTTATGACCGAGGAATACAAGCCTGCCCTCGATATGGCCTATAGGGCTAGACATCCTTGGGTAGCGCAGATTGTTTTCGAACGAGCACTCCCTAACGAAGGAGACCGGTTTGACCTTTACATTTCAATTCTTCGTGACATCGACATCGGCTATACACCCGACCGGTCCGCTTTCCGCGAATGTATTAGAGCTCGAAACTTACGGGAGCTATTTTCTGACCCCCTTATGGTTGGAGAGATATTTCGTGTCGCAGAACAAGCCAGTCAGGATGATGGATACTTGTATCAGCAGCAGGCCATCTATGAGATGAAGCGGTCCAATGGCAGCTTGGATCGAGCGCACAAACTGGTTTCGTTGGCTCATAAATTTTTGCCGCGTGACCGATCTATTACACACACGATGTCGGAGTTGGAACTGGCACGCGCAAATGCGTCCAGGACGGAGGTTGAACGCGATTTGCATATTGCGCAGGCGAGACAGTATGCGACCAGGCTTACCGGCACCAATGCCGATAGCAGCCACGGATATGGAACGCTCGTAAAAGTTGAGCTTGGGCGATTTATGAATGCGCTTAAGAACCCAGCGACCGCCGACGAAGAGATAACGGCAGCGGCCAAGGCGGTTGAACAAGCACTCAGCGAAGGTTTTCAGAAGTTTCGAAACGATGAGCATCTGCTTACGGCGGAAGCCGAATTCTCCAAGTTGCTACTTGATCAAGATCGAGCCATCAGAGCACTTGGCAAGGCTATCGCAAAAAATGCTTCTAGCCCATTTGTTGCGCGATCATTAAGCCGTTTGTACGAAGCCAAAAATAACCTCGACGCTGCACGCAAAACCTTACAGGACGCCTTGAGGGTTCTACCTGGCGACAAATGGTTGAACGCTGCATTGGCAAGCCTCCTTGATCGCAAATTCCCCGATGAAGGTAACGAGGCCGAAGCATGTTGGCGCCGATCGTTTACCGAAGGTGACACGAACTACACGTCGCAATTTCGGTTCGCTCGGCGCTTGTATCTAAACGGCAAGATGGACGAAGCGTTAGTGAAATTTTCGCAATTGAAGCTTGCGCGTGTGCCACGTGATGTCAAAGTAAGCATCTCAGGCAGAATTCGTGAAAATGGATCTGTGAAAAAGTTTGAAGGTGTCATAGCCCGGCTTGAGGCTGATTATGCTTGGGTTACACCGTATGGGCAGCAACGGTCTATTTTTCTTTCATGCTCTGGGGTTGATGTCGATACATGGCAAAACTATCGCCGTGGAGACAAACTGACATTTAGTATTGGGTTCAACTATATGGGCCTGGCGGCCACCATCTGCAACTGAAAGCTCATTATTCTGTGGCCTCTCCACTCGGGTCATCAAGTACCGTTCCAGTTCAAGGCCAATGATTGTTCGTTAGAAATTTTCAAATGGCAGCAATGCGGCTAGCTGCGGCCGTACAGGCTGCAAGCTTTGGATGGCCGCTCCGGCCGATAAGCTACCGGTCGAGACGATTTTGACCAAAGGCCGGAGATCGGCCTCTGCGGTCATTGGGGACATGCGCCTTGAGTGTCAGCTGTATTCCGCGTTGCCGCCGTTCGGCCGGCGCACGCGCCTCTTGTCAAGCAGTTGGGGTGGTCACAGCAATCGCTGTCGCCGCCAGATCTTGTGCTTTCCCTTCACGCGGCCCCTCTGAGATCGCAGCTTCGTTCAGGACGGCCAAGATGAAATCCGGCACATGGTCGCCGCATGCCTGAGCGCCCGCGACAGCCAACGATAGAATCTTTCGCGTAGGCGGTTCTTGGGCAGATATAGCCTGTTGCAGCAGGGGTACGGTCAACCGTGGGGTGACGAGGAGAGCTCTGCAGGCCAGATGCCGCTCCCATTGCCGCCTGAAAGTGTTGGCGAGCGCACTTGTACCAGCCCTCAGCACTTGCCGGCCACTGTGCACCAACAGGTTGTAGGCCAAGACCCATTGCGCTTGGGCGGTGTCACGAGGTGCGCTGGCGTCGGCAGCCAAGACGCTGGAAGCAGCTCCGATGCGCTCGACCCGGGATTGCGCTTTCCGAACCCGATCCATCGCCTCTGCGCCGCTGACTTCGAACGCGAGCGCAACCTCGTCGGCGATACCTGCGATGAATACGCCGTTGGCGGCGCTGGCAAGCGACGCGCGCCATGCTTGCAAAAGCTGATGCCTGTCCACTTTGTTCATTGTCGCCAGCGACAGCGTTAGGGCGAAGCAATAGGCAGGCAGATCGCGCTTCGATTCTCGAAGCGCACTGTCGGGCTTCTCGGTAGGATCGGCGGGCAAGTCAGCTTTCATGCGTCGCACTACGAGCGAGATGCACAGGAAAGCTTCGTGGAGTTCGTGGACTTCACTGGCCACTTGCAAGTAGTCACCCTGCGACAACAATGCGCGGAGCCTAGCGGCACGGTAGCGGATCACGATATATGGATCGGTCGAAGCCTCCACTGTGGAAACCGCACTAGGCAACCAAGGCTCATTGATCCCTAGCAGTACGCAGAGTTCGACCACCAGGAGAGCGAGCATATCTGGGGCTGTCGCGGGCTCCAGACCGATCGCAGCCACGTCTAGGTTTGGGTCGCTCGCCGCTCCAACGATGGGCTCTGAAAAGTTGTTGATCGGCTCGATGACTTCGTTCCGCATCCACGCAAGCGTGTGCCCAAGGAACTTCTGGGCTGCGAAGAGTCGCGGATGCGCCTCCGGATCTACCCAAGTCGACACTTCGCGGCGAGCCTCTTCTGTCGCGCGAAGCATGCGTTTGGCATCGCCATGCCTAAACCAGCAGTATCCGGCGTCACTGCGAAATAGCGCCGCTGGCATTAACTTGAAGCTTGCTTCAGAAAGAGCAGCGGCCCGTTCGAGCCACAGTGCTGCCTCGTCAAAACGCCTGAGCCTTGCACAGGCGATCGCTGCGAAGCGCATGGCGAAGGGATCGCGCACTCCTTGTTCGCCCGCCTGGTCGGAGCCGTGCAGGCTCTTGTCCCACAGGCGCACCGCCTGATCGTGCTCGCCGCGGCGGAACGCTAGGTTGGCCATCTGTTCCATGATGACTGGGCTGGTCCCCGCGGCTGCCGCTTCCTGCAAAACGAGGCACGCTGCTTTTTGGTCACCGATGTGCTCCGAGAGCGCGATTGATAGCGTACGCGCGGCGGAATCCGCGAATCCGGCTGCGCCCCACTCACGTCCCGCCTTGGCTGATCGGACAAGGGCATTGGAGAGGCCTTGCCAGTTGGCTTGGGATGCCTTCGTCTCGGCAATCAGCGCTCGGTCGAACATTGAGAAACCTTCGCGAGCCAAGGGCAAGTCGAAACCACCCAAAAGGCGGCGCCGGAAGTCAGCCGGCACGGTTGCCAATACTGCAAGCATGTCATCGACACCGTGCGCGCTTCCAAAGTTGGCCTGTGCGACCATGAACAGCAGGTGCATGGGGTCGATCACGCCCTGCGAATCAGCGGACGGGATCTCTAGGTCGGCAGCCGTGATTGTCAGGGTGTCGATGCCCAGGGTCTCCAGCAGCGCGGCATCCTGCACCGCCTCGACTACCGTCGCCGCAGAGAACGAGCCCTCCGAAGCCATGGCGATGGCCATTCCTCGAAGTGCGCGCGTGAAGTTGCGATGCGCGGGCTGGGCGAGCCGTTCGATCTCCCATAGCCACCTCCGTGCGATTTCCGGCAACAGCTCGGGGTGTCGCGCACGAGCCACCCGGAATTGCAGGTAGCGAAACAGCGTCGAAGCGTTTTCGTCGAACGCGATGGCGGGTTGTCCGTCGATCGAGCCGAAGTAGACAACCAACTCTAACGCCTCGGCCAGCCCTTCCGTCCGTTCGATGTGGGAGACTATGGTCAAGACGAATTTGATGAAGCGCGGCGCGTCTTGCGACTGGAAGGCATGCAGAAAGAGACCCATGGCCTGATCTAGGCGGATGCTCTTGGTGGCCATGAACGAGTCGAGTAGTAGCACATGTGTTTGGCGCACGCGCTCTGGCGACCACAGTTCCTTAGCCTGGCCGTTGAGCAACGTGGTCGCCTTGTAGCCGGTGCGTCCCAGCAACTCGATCCACCGCCCGGCGAGGCGGTCTAGAGCAGCCCCCGGCTCTGATATGTAGAGGCGGCGCCCCAGCTCGAGAGCGACGCCGCGCTCGAATGCCACGGTGGTGAGGCTCAAGGCAAACAGCAGGCCGCGATCTGGCTGCGGAACAGTTCTAGTCGCGGTTTGGCGCGCTATGGTTCGAGCCTCCTCGACGCTCCGCGGCGTGGCGACGAACTCGGCTGCGTCGGCTACTTTCCAGCCCCGATCCCTCAACTCCAATGCCGCCAAGTAGACGAGCTTCGGATGCCCGCCTCCCGTGTGAGCCAGCATCATGCGTGCCCAGCTCAGCGCGACCTGAGGATCGGCACAGCCCAGCGAGCGCAGGTAATCGATCAACTCCTCCTCGCCGATACGCGGGACGAGCGCGACCGCAACGCTGGCAGAACGGAACTTCGGGTCGACCGCGTTAGCGGGCACGCCCTTGCTGGTCATAACCAGCGTGGCCTTGCTGCGCCGGCAGGAATCGATCAGGGCGCGCAGCCGTCCCCACAACGCGTCCGATACACCTTGGGCGGCCGGGACGTCGTCGAGCGCGACGCAGCTTGGCGGCCGCGCGCCGCGCACGACCAGGATCGCGTTCTCGATGGCGGCAGCTGACACCTGTTCGTCGCCGCCGCGCAAGTCCATCCAATAGGCAGCCGGATCCAGTAACCTCGCCACCATGTTGGCGGCCGTGCTCTTGCCCTCGCTTTCGGAGCCAACTATAAGGACACATCCGCTCTCGCGTGCCCTCCTCGTGAGAGCCGCGACGAATTCTTTCCGAGGTAGGTGCTCGGTGGGAAGCTCGGGCAACTCGCCGTCGAATACGGGGGCGAAAGTCATGTCCGCCAGACCTCCGCAGGAGGCGGCCGCCATCATCCCCATGGTCACGGCGAGTCGTTCGGTGATAGGCACCGACAAGCTGGTGTGGCGCGCGAAGACAATTTTCGCGTCAGCGAGCGTTAGGCTGCGAAGCTCCGCATCCTTCTTGGTGGCCACTTGGCGGCAGTGGTCAAGAAGCGCTGGAACCGCTCGCTCAGCGACGATGGGCGGGATGTTCTCTCTGCTTCCCATTTTCACGGCTAACCGGGAGACAACGAGACGCGCGGCCTCGATTGAGTGCTCTTCCGTAACCCATTCGATCCGGGAGAAGAGCTTCTCGCACAGGTCCGCGCCGTCAACATCACGCAGAAAGTCTATGAAGCTGTCCGAGCCGCCTTGCTCAATCAGATGGTCGGCGACCAAGCGAGCCGCAGCATCGTCGCCCGATGCTGCTTTGCGCCACAGCTCAATACCCGTCTCGGAGCCCAGCTTCGACTTCTGCTCCTTGCCCACCCTGCCGCGAGTCAGGAAGCGCAGGCTGATGCGATCGCGCCCGGAATTGCGCTCCCTGAGAACCCAGTAATTACGTACTGCGTCACGGACATCGCCTGAGTTAAGTGTGATCGTCGAAGGAGAGTTCTTGACCTGCGTGGCGATAGCGCCGCATGGTCCGACCACATCGTAGTCTTCAGCGCACTCGATGTATATCTTCTCGTCAGCGCTCAATTGCAGCCATGTTTCAACAGTGCGCACGATCTGGTAGTCGTAGCCCTCGAGTGAATCAATCGCTTGACGAGTCGGATCGCCAACCAGCGACTGGCCTAGTTCCATCGGTTCTGCTGCGCTCAAATCAGTCTCTCTCTCGCTGGTTGTTGTTCCGTTCGTCATTATTGCGTATTCCACACCAATATAGTTGCTCAGCCAAGTGTGAGCAGGGCCAGAGGCAACTGCCAGACATGCTCTTCAGTCTATTCTATAAGCATGTTCGACCGAGCCAGCAGATCGCCGCTTCAAACTGGAGACGGGGTGTCTGCATCCCATCGTCTTCGTCTCTTTCGAAACCTTCCACGATGACCAGTTGCAGTCACGGAGTTGCTGCACGGCGCAGCAATGGTAGTGTCAGCTTCAGGATCTCTACCAGCCGTCCGCGCCTGGCGCCAACGGCGGCTCCAGCCGAGGACACGCAATTCGATTTCGGACTACGAGTAACGACTCCTCCCCGTTACCTGCCGTTGAACCACTGATGAGATGGACGACTGCTGTGGGTCGGGTGCGGTAGTAGCCTGAAATGCCAAGCGGTCACTCAACCAGAATTCCAAGGCTACGACCGTTGACCAACTCATTTGCGGCCGTTGGTGGCAGAGAACCCCAATGACCGCTGAGGCGTGCGCCGTGCAAAGGCGGCGCTTTCCAGTGGGTGAAAACCCCACCCGGCGAAATGCTCCAGCCGGAAGCAACCGGAGCAGTCATGGAGGTAACGAAATGGCTGAAGCCTTCGGATAGCTGTCACAAGATGTGGTGATGGCGCGAGTGTGCAGGCCGTAACGCGAGTGAACGCTGAGCAAGCCTCGAAAAGGACATCGTGCAGGCCGACTTGGCTGCCTTACCAGGGAAGGCTGATACGTCTGAAGTAATGAGCAAAGTTGGAACTTCAGATGCTGCACCGGGGTAGTAGCGACAGCATGTACACAAGGGAAGCGCACGCAACACGGGAAGCCCCATGGCGTGGTCAGGGATGACCAACCGGAAACTCGTGAGAGATGTTCCGGGCGGTTTGGGGT
This sequence comes from Candidatus Propionivibrio aalborgensis, assembly GCF_900089945.1. Lineage (GTDB taxonomy): Bacteria > Pseudomonadota > Gammaproteobacteria > Burkholderiales > Rhodocyclaceae > Propionivibrio > Propionivibrio aalborgensis. Next base: position 9,407 of record NZ_FLQY01000007.1, read on the forward strand.
GGCGGAGAGGTCAGTAGTACCGGGGAAGCCGGGTAACGCCGGTGGAGGGAAGGGGCCTCAGTTCAAGATCGACGCAAGACGTAGAGAGGGACGTGGAGATTGGGCAACCTATCAACTCCGATCAGTGTTCAGAAACTACAGATGGCGTTACATGCGAAAGCGAAGTCCGAAGCCGGGTATCGCTTCTACGCCCTGTACGACAAGATTTATCGTGCTGATATTCTGGCGCATGCCTATGCCCAGTGCCGCTCCAACCAGGGCGCACCGGGTGTGGATGGTCAGGATTTTGCCGACGTCGAATCGTACGGGGTTGAACGATGGCTTGGCGAACTGGCGCTTGCGCTCAGAGAAGAGAGTTACCGACCGGAGCCGATCCGGAGAGTGTTTATCCCGAAAGCCAATGGCAAACTTCGGCCCCTGGGTATTTCGACCCTGCGGGATCGGGTGTGCATGACGGCAGCAATGCTGGTGCTCGAACCGATCTTTGAAGCCGACCTTCCTGATGAGCAATACGCTTACCGGCCGGGTCGTAACGCCCAGCAGGCCGGGGTGGAAGTGGAAGAGAGCCTGCACCGTGGTCACACGGACGTTGTTGATGCTGACCTCGCGGATTACTTCGGTAGCATTCCACACACCGAGCTGATGTTGTCGCTTGCGCGGCGCATTGTGGATCGGCGTGTGCTGCATCAGATCAAGATGTGGCTGGAATGTGCAGTTGAAGAAACCGATCAGCGAGGACGGAAGAAACGGACGACCAAAGCCAAGGACAGTGGGCGCGGCATTCCGCAAGGTTCGCCGATCTCACCGCTGCTGTCGAATCTGTACATGCGGCGGTTCGTGCTGGCGTGGAAGAAACTGGGATTGGAGCGACGTCTTGGCAGTCGAATCGTCACCTATGCGGATGACCTCGTGATCCTGTGCAAAAACGGGAAGGCCGAAGAGGCCTTGGCGTGGATGCGAAAGATCATGGGCAAGCTGAAGCTGACAGTGAACGAGGAGAAGACACGCATCTGCAAGGTACCGGAAGGCGAATTCGACTTTCTGGGATACACGTTTGGCAGGCGGTATTCGCCGGTCACGGGAAAAGCTCGTATTGCCCTGTGGCCGTCGAAGAAAAGCGTTCGGCACATGACCGAGAAGGTTCATGAGCTGACCGAGCTGAAAACGGTGTGGCAAGAGACCACGGAACTGGTGCGGAAGTTGAACCGCATGTTGCGGGGCTGGGCGAACTACTTCAGTGTAGGGAGCGTCAGCCGTGCATACAATACGCTCGACATCTACACCGCAACGCGGTTACGCCGGTGGCTGCGTAACAAATACAAAGTCAGGCGGGGCAAGGGTGGGCTCTATCCATACCCACACCTCTATGGGTACTTCGGTCTCATCTGCCTGACCTCGTACAAATGCAGCCGGGCGAGTACGAAGGCATGACATCTTGTCCGAGAGCCGGATGCGGGAAATCTGCATGTCCGGTTCGATGAGGGGGATGTGGAAACGGGGTTACGGCACGGTTACTTGGGCACCGCCAGACGAAAGGGGCGGCAAACAGACAAACCATACCTACTGCTACCGCGCCACATCTCTACTCTACCGAGGTGCCGACAGCGTTGGCTTCCAGCGAATGACGGCTTGATGATCAGAAAGTGTTCGCTCTTCTGGCCAAAGATCTGGCGCTTGAACCAGGCAATTTGATGCTGGGCCGTCGCCAGTTCGCGGCTCAACGCTACGACCTGCTGAGGGCGGTAAGCCGCCGCTTCATCGAGGCTGAGAACGCGTGATCCGGTCGCCGAAGTCATGCGGCCATTATACCGTGCGCATCACTTCTGCGGGCGTTCCGGTAACGCTTTCTGACAACTTTCGCTTCGATCCCTTCGAGTAGGAGCTTGAGTCCGGTCCAGTCCGTTTCCCGGGTCGTGACGCGGCGCCAGTCGGAGAGGAATCTGCCCTGTTCGAGGCGCTTGGCCCAGACGCAGAAACCCGTGCGGTCCCAGTAGAGGACTTTCATTTGCGTCGCGCGTCGATTGATGAAGACAAAGAGGCGGCCATTCAGCGGATCCTGACCGAGTTCCTGGCGCGTCAGGGCGTAGAGCCCATCGCAGGATTTGCGCATGTCGACGGGGCGGCCATAGACATGGACCCGGATCTGGCCTTCGGGGAAGAACATCAGTGGCGTACCAGGTGCAGCACAAAGCCGTCGCCGAGGTCGAGCTTGAGATCGATTCGCGGGTGCGTTAACGACGCGGAATTCAGGGTGCCAAGATCGACGAAGGCCGGCGCCGCGTCGCTGGCCAGGCCTGCACCACCACCATCACCATCGCCTCCGTTACCGAGTAGGCTGCGCCACCGGTAGAAGCTCGCTGCACTGATCGCTTCGCGTCGGCAGAAACCTTCAACTCCCAGGCCACTGCCGTCAAATTTCGCCAACAAGCAGCGCCATTCATGCCGGCTGCGCCTCGATCCCTTGCCCTTCATTGCTCCCGACATCGCTGTTGCCCCCGTGTGTGATTTGTCTCGGGAGCAATGTCCACCTTCCCGCACGCGAACGGAAGAACGCCGGTGAGTTACTGGTTACGCAATAAAACCATCTCGTAGATGGTGGAGATATTGCAATCTAGTGCCAACAATAATTACCACAAAGTAGTCAAATAATTACCACAATAATGAACGCAACTAATTGATAAAAAACGTAATATTGACTTTTGCAAGATTTTGATCTATTCCTGATTCTCAGCTAGCAGTGGCCTGCGTGAAAAATGGAAACCAAGGAACAGTCTCGAAATACTTTTGTGAAAAAAGCTTTGCTTAAAGAGATCTCTACGCTGGATTTCGAGTTGGAGATCGATTTCTTCTGCTCAGACCAATGCATTCTACGCGCCGAACTTAACGCTATGCTAGATGCATTACCTGGGCTGTCGCGCTTGATAAAAGTCATTGAAGAGTAAATGTCTAGAATCGAATTTGAACTCGCGAAGATATTCTTAGTGGAATTTTCAAACAATTTGGAGAAGAAACAAAATGAAGATCGCTATCTATGTTCGCGTTTCGACCGAAAGGCAAGCTGACCAAGGTGCGTCGGTCGAAGATCAAATTGCCCAAATCGACAATTGGGCGAAACGTGAGAACCATACTGTTGTACAGGTGTTCCGCGAAGAAGGCGCATCAGCATTCGACGATCGTCGACCGATTTTTCAAATAATGATCGAGTCGGCGCTCGCACCAGACAAACCGTTTGACGCCATTGTCGTGCATACATCGTCGCGCTTCTATCGAGACAACGTTTTACGCGCGCTGATAACGAGAAAGCTCGAACGCGGGGGCATAAAAGTGATCTCATTGACGCAACCTCTTCCCGATGACGCAAGTTCTGCATATCTCCTCGAAAATATTATCGGACTGATTGATGAGTTTCAGAGCCGAGAAAACTCGAAGCACGTAATCAGATGTCAACGTCGAAATGCGGAAGACGGGTTTTTTAATGGGTCACGACCGCCATATGGTTACCAAACATTTCTGACTGATCTGCCGGCTAGGAACGGCGTGAAAAAGCGATTGGTGCCGGAACCCTCGGAAGCGGTAGTTGTTAAAAGAATCTTTCAAATGGCCGACGAAGGCTTCCAAGGTGTTGTACAAGGCGCAAAGCGCATCGCGAACTTTCTCAACCAGTCAGGTCAGCTCAATCGCGGCAAAAATTGGCGTAAGCAGCACATTCATGAAATCCTGACCAACACGGCCTACTTTGGTGAACGGATCACATTTCGCACGATCGGCCGCACTCATGAAATTCGTCCGAAAGACGAATGGGTAATATGCAAGATACCACCGATTATTGATCGTGAGCTTTTTGACCGAGTTCACGGAAGTTTGCAGAGTCGGCAACTCAAAAACGTAGACGCGAAATCTACTCAAGTATCCACGTTACTGACTGGTTTGCTGAAATGCGCACAGTGTAAACGTAACTTGACGTTGCGGACTGGAAAAACTGGCCGATATAATTATTACGGTTGCTCAACGAAGTCAGACTTTAACGTTGCAGGTTGCAATTGCCCCAACATTCGTCGAGAGCCGCTTGAGAGCGCAATCCTTGATGTCGTCGCTAACGTTGTGCTTCAGCCCGATCGTGTCGCTAGGATGATGTCGGAGCTTCGTGAGGCGATAAATAAAATGCACGAGCCTGAGAAGAGGCGGTTGCTTTCACTACAGCGCGACGCATCGTTGCAAGATGAGAGGATCTCACTTTTGTATGATCAGGCAGGAAGCGGAAAGCTCGACCTAGATAGCAGCCTTCAAGAATACTTGCGCGTGCAACAACGTAAGCTTTCAACGATGAGGCAAGAAATCAAGAATCTGGAGAGCCGTCAAAGCATTCCCCTGAAGAAATTTGGGCCTCAGCAGATCGACAAGTTCTCTGAGTCAGTTAAGTCTGAGCTGCTCAACCGTCAGTCACCCTTGGCTCGGCAGTACCTCAGGGCTGTGGTTTCAGAAATTCGGATCAAGAAAGCAACAGCCGAATTGATCGGGAGTAAAGCTCAATTAGCTGCAGCGATTTCAAATTGGACGCCGCAGGGCACTCTTAAAAGAGAAGTGCCCAGCTTCGTATCTAATTGGCGCGCCTGACACGATTCGAACGTGCGACCCCTGCCTTCGGAGGGCAGTACTCTATCCAA
>NZ_FLQY01000008.1 GCF_900089945.1 Candidatus Propionivibrio aalborgensis
ACGCCGCTCTTGAAGTCGATCAGCGAGCGGATGGCGATGTCAAGATCGAGCTCGCTGCCTTCTTCCTGATAACGGATGCGTACCTTGTCCTGCGGTTTGAGCAGATCGAACAGACGTTTCAGTCGTTTGGCCAGTGCGCTGTGCTTGTTCAACAGACTGTCGATGTCTGCGGCATTGCCGCCGGGGTGCAGCGTTTCATAAACGCTGGCCCAATCCGGGCGGTAGGTCTGGCTGTTGTAGTCCCATTCGGGATAGTGCCGAGGCGGCAATCCTTGCACCTCTTCTGTCGGTTGCAGCTTGCGTTCTTCGTCGAAAGCTGACTCTTCGTCCCCCTCCTCAATGAATTGCCACATCTGGCGATTGTCATCGCGATAGTCGATGACCGTATCCTTGAAATGCACTTTGGCGAACTGGTCACTCTGACGGCGTGTCCGCGTGACGTAAGCGAGCGCCAGTTCGGCGACCTCACGGGTAGTCGATTCGCTTTCGGCTATCAGCGCGTTGAAGCGCCGAACGAACTCGAGCAGATCAGGGTCGGTGTAGCCGTGCGCAGGGTCGATCAGCGCGCGCGACAACATGGCCAGCCGATGGCGCAGGCAGGACGTGGTCTGCGGATCGCAATCCGTTTCGACTGGTTTAGGATGCAGTGCCAGAAGAATACGGCGCAAGCCGGGGTATTCGCGAATCAGCAGGTTATCGACGCGGCCGTCCTCGAAAAACTCCACTGCCATGCGCTGAAAAGGGCTCCAATTGTCGGCGATCAGGGGCTTGCTCCAGCGGCGATGGCCGACCATGTGGGCGAGAACGGCGCGGTAGCGGTCAAGTCCGCTGACGCCATTGATGTCATCGAAGACATCGGGCACGCGCAGGCCCAGCTTGTCGTAATAGGGTACCGGCTGGCGCAATTCGTCAAAAGCGGTCGAATAGGGCACAAGAAGATCGCTGTCGCGCCACAAGGCGCGCAGGTAAAGATCCAGCTTTCTTTCGACGTCGGCGAACAGCGTGCCGTGGCGTTCGCGCTGCAGTACCGCACGGCTGTCTGCCGATTCCAGCTTGAAGTAGTCGACCTGCCGTTCCGGGTGGCTGGCGTAGTTATGTATGCCGTAATCCACCCAATTCTTCAACCCGGCCATGGGCAACAGCCGGGTAAGGTAGGGGGCCTGAGCGAAGAAGTCCGCGAGACCAGGGCTGGGAAACGTGGTGTGGTGGCCGTGTATGGAGCCGGAGGTGCGGATCATCAGGTCCTGCGCAATACCGAGATAGCGCTGCAACTGATCGGGCGAGTGGAGCTGGCGGGCCACCGCGGCAAGTGTTTGCAGCATGGGCGTGATGGCCTTGCTGTTCGGCGACTTTTGCAGAACACGCACGAAGTCCATCACTCGAGGCAGGAGGCCGCTATCGCCGCCGATACTGGCGACGACGCTTGGCCACTCTTCAAGGAAGGCCAGCATCGGATCCGGCCCGCGGCCCAGCTTGCCGAGGAAGCGCGCGGCTTCAAGGTAGTCGCGCATCTGAGCGTTGGAAAATGCCGACAAGGCTTCGCTGACGCACTCCTCGAAAACATCGGCCACGGGCTGGAAGCCGCAATCGACCTCGACCCAGCAGGCCTGGACTCGGGGGTCGAACATGGCCTGCTTGCGGGCGTCGGCCAGAGGTCGCAATCCGGTAATCATGTGCTGCTACGTTGCGAGCCTGTGTTGCCGACCGGCCTGGATCGGGCGCTCAGGTAAAGGTGGCATCGATGGCGTGATCGAGCGTGGTGCGTATGTCTACGTCGTCAGTTATCGGGCGCGCCATGGCCATCCGGCAGGCGTCCCTGGCGTCGACTCCTCCCTTGATCAACGTAGCGGCATAGACCAGGAGCCGGGTCGAAATGCCCTCGTCGAGGCCGTGGCCCTTGAGGTTTCGTCCCGCCTGACCTACTTTGACCAGCTTGGCGGACGACTCTCCGTCAAGCCCGGTTTCCGTGGCAACGATTTGCGCCTCAAGCGCGGCCTCGGGGTAATCGAAATCAAATGCCGTGAAACGCTGTTTCGTCGATTGCTTCAGATCTTTCATCAGGCTCTGGTAGCCGGGGTTATAGGAGATCACCAGTTGAAAGTCCTGATGCGCTTCGACCAGCTCGCCTTTTTTGTCGATCGGCAAAGTGCGGCGGTGATCGGTGAGCGGATGGATTACCACCGTCGTGTCCTGGCGTGCCTCGACAATTTCATCCAGATAACAGATGGCACCGATCCGCGCCGCCGTCGTCAGCGGGCCATCGAGCCACCGTGTTCCGTTGGCTTCGAGCAGGTAGCGGCCGACCAGATCGCTCGCCGTCATGTCCTCGTTGCAGGCCACGGTGATCAGCGGCTTGCCCAGCTTCCATGCCATGTATTCGACGAAACGCGATTTGCCACACCCGGTCGGCCCTTTCACCATCACCGGCAGGCGTGCGGCATAGGCAGCTTCGAACAGCACGACTTCGTTGCCTTGTGCCTGGTAAAAAGGCTCCTTATGAATCCTGTAGTTTTCCTTGGCGGTCATGGCTTCATTCTTCGCATACGGTAACAAGGCCGAACGGACTACTTATGGACACCGAGTTTTTCGCGCCAACCGGGGAACAACTTGTCAGCGTCGCCGGGGAATGATTCAAAGGCGCGGGCAAATTCCTTGTGCTCCTTGGCGTATTCGATCGGATCAGCACCGGATTTCCAGCACTCGTACGATTGACGCAGCGATATAGCACCGGCAGCCGGGCTATCGACGTGACCATAGGCGCCACCCCCGGAAGTATTGATCACGTTGCCGTGACCCAGATTCTCGAAGAAACCGGGCAGGCGCAGTGCATTCATGCCACCGGAAATAATTGAAGTGGTCGGCTTCATGCCATACCATTTCTGGTTGTAGACCGGGCCCTGGCACTCGTCGCGCTCAAGCATGTAGCAGATGATCTTATCTGAGCGATCGCCCTCCATCTTGCCGTAACCCATGGTGCCCACATGTATGCCGGATGCCCCTTGAAGGCGTGAAATCTTGCCCAGGACGAAGGCCGTGTAGCCGCGCTTTGCCGAAGGCGAGGTAATCATGCCGTGTCCGGCGCGATGGTAGTGGAGGTACTGGTTGGGGTATTGGCGGCGGGCCGTGGTGACCATGCCGGGTCCGCCGACGAAGCCATCGACCAGGAAAGCCACCTTGTCGGCGTCCGGTCCGAAGGTTTCCAGAATGAAGTCGGCGCGATGCAGCATCTCGTAGTGATCGTCGGCGGTGATGTTGGCGGAGAACAGCTTGGCTTCGCCGGTTTCGTCCATGGCGCGCTTCATCGCGTCATAAACCAGGGGATAGACCTTTCTGGCCGGACAGAACACCTGGTTGCCCTGCGGCTCGTCGTTCTTGATGAAATCGCCGCCCAGCCAGAACTGGTACGCCGCCGCCGCGAACGGCTCGGGGCGCAGACCCAGTTTGGGTTTGATGATGGTGCCGGCAATGTAGCCGCCGTCCTTGATCGGGCGACCGAGGATCCGCCACATGTCGGAGATGTCCTTGGACGGCCCGTCGAACAGCTGAATGGCGCGTTCGGGCATGTAGAAGTCATAGATCTTGCCATGCTCGATATCGCCCATGCCCTGATTGTTGCCAATCACCAGCGTCAGGAAGGAGACAATCATCATTCGCCCGTCTGTCATATTGCGGTCGAACAGATCGATCGGGTACGCGATGCGCATGTCCTCGGTGGCCTCGTCGATGTGATAGACCAGCCCGTCCACGCCCTTGGTGAAATCGTCGGTCGTTGACACCTCGACATTGGTTCCTGTGGATGACTCGGCGGCAAAGTGAGCCGCGGCTTCGAGATAGCCGTACCCTGCCTTGGGCTTCATCTTGTAAGCGACAAGAATGTGCTTGCCACCCTTGATGAGGTCTTCTTCCTTCAGGCTAAGGTCAGCGTAACGATTCGATTGGTCCATGATTGTCTCCGTGGTTGGGAATAGTGCAAAGCTTGAGTGGGCCGAGTGGCAGTCAGGTTAATTGCCAAATATTCATAGTACTGCGCGTTGCGATGTCTCCGAGTAAAGTCGGTGCCAGGTCCGGAGCTGATTCAGATCGACGCATTCCTGGGTGAGTGGCAATCCGGCAATGGGGTTCGCGGGCACATTCGGTTCGCCGAGATCCGAAACGACGCTGAGCGCTCCGTCGAAATTCTGATCGGCCGTATACCCGTTGACCGTAACCAGCGTTGGTACGCCGGCAGCACGTGCCGCCGCCAGTCCGGGATAGGAGTCCTCGACAGCCAGGCAGGCTTCCGGTGGCAGGTTCAAGCGACCCAGCACCCATTGGTAAATATCCGGTGCGGGCTTTTTCGCGGCAACGATGTCGCCGGCGCCGATAACTTCAAAGAGCATGTCCATGTCGTGCCTGAAATTGGCCATGATCAGGCTACGCAGACCGGCTGGCGTGGTCGTCGTGGCGATCGCGATGCGAATACCGGCCGTACGCAGTTCCTGAATCAGCCGGGCGACGCCGGGGCGGAGTGGAATTGCGCCACTCAGCACCAGCTCCGAATAAATCTCGCTCTTGCGCTGATGCAAGCTGGCGACCCAGGCGTCCAAATCGGCCCGCCCAAGCATCTGATTGGCATAGGTTTCGACGTAGAGGCGAATGCGCTCCTTGCCACCAGTAACGGCGAGCAATTCGCCATACAACGCGGCGGACCAATGCCAATCGAGGCCGAATTCCTTGAAAGCCCGATTGAACGCTACGCGGTGGCCGGCAAGCTCGGTTTCAGCCAGCGTCCCATCTACGTCGAAGATCACAGCCTGCAACTGGGAAATGTTGTTTTCTGCCGCTCCTTTTTCCGATGGTTTCCGTTCAGTTGGGTCTGTAGCCGTCACTGGATGTGCCTTTGCATTCATACGCAAAGTCTAAGGGGAGAGGATCATTATGAAAAGTTAAACTTATTTCTATTTATAGCAAGTAATAACTAACTATATATCCACGCATCATACGTGGTCTTGCTGGGTTCCCGCAGTGCGAACGTGATCCTAGGGTGTCGTCACGGGGAGAGTTTGCTTTGTACGACGGGACTTCGGATTCAATGGTGGCTGTACAGCGCCATTTGGTAACAAACCACTTTAAGTTACTTTTTTTCGCCATTGTTTTATAAGAGAAAAACGGCAGGGAGAATTTCTTAGAAATGATTTATAAGTCTTTGTAGTCATTGGAAAATATTGCAACAAACCGCTTGCTTTGCCTAAATCTTTGTCTTAAAGTGGGGGCGAGTGGTAAAAAGTGGGAAATTGGGAAGTCTTTCATCAAGTTGTCAGGAGGGGCCGGTCTTGATGTTTCAAGGTGCAACTGCGCTGAATCTCGATGTCAAGGGTCGGCTCGCCATTCCAGCGCGCCATCGGGAAGCGCTCGTGGCTGCATCCGAGGGCCGGCTGGTGCTGACCGCCCATCTGCATCACTGCCTGCTGCTCTACCCGGCCACGGCTTGGGAGCCAATTCGCGACCAGCTGCTGGCCGTATCCAGTTTCAACAAGCAATCCGCGGCCATCCAGCGCGTGATGGTCGGCAATGCGCGCGACGAGGTTCTGGATTCGGCTGGCCGTCTCCTGATTGCGCCGGAACTGCGTCGATTCGCCCAGCTTGAAAAACAGGTCTGGCTGGTCGGTCTGGGCAGTCATTTCGAAATCTGGTCGGATGCCGGCTGGCAGCAACAGCTGGACGTGACCATGGACACGGCTGATCAGCCCTTGCCGCCGGGCCTCGAGGATCTGGCGCTGTGAGTTCTGCCTTGCCGCACCAGACGGTGTTGTTGCAGGAGGCAGTCGAGGCGTTGGATGTAAAACCCTCGGGTACTTACATCGATGGCACCTTCGGTTACGGCGGGCACAGCCGGGCGATTCTTGAACGGCTTGGGCCGAGCGGTCGGCTACTGGCGCTGGATCGCGACCCGAAGGCGGTGGCAGCGAATGAAATCGACGATCAACGATTGACCTTGGCGCACCACCATTTCGGCGAGCTTGCCGTGGTCGTGCGGCAGGCAGGGATTGATGCTGTGGATGGCGTGCTTCTGGATATTGGAGTGTCGTCGCCGCAACTCGATGAGGGGGGGCGAGGCTTCAGCTTTCGCTTCGATGCGCCACTCGACATGCGAATGGATACCACGCAGGGCGAGACGGCAGCTTCGTTTCTGGCGCTTGCCGGAATAAAGGAAATCACGGAGGTCATTAGAAACTATGGCGAAGAACGGTTTGCTTTCCAGATTGCAAAGAAGATTGTGGCTACTCGGAGCGAGCGGCCTGTTACAACCACGAGCGAGCTCGCCGCGCTTGTACGCGAGGCCGTGCGGACCCGCGAGCCCGGCCAGGATCCGGCGACGCGTACCTTTCAGGCTTTACGGATTCACGTCAATCAAGAGCTCGATCAACTTGCGCTAGTGTTGCCACAGGCAATGGATATTCTCAAGTGCGGTGGTCGGCTGGTGGTCATCTGTTTTCATTCGCTCGAAGATCGCATCGTAAAGCGCTTCATGCGTGATCTGGCTTCGCCGGATAGGTTACCCAAGAACCTTCCCTTGCGTTCAGCCGACCTGCCGTCGCCCAGGCTGCGTCTGGTGGGTAAGCCGGTCAAGGCGGGAGCGGCCGAGATTGCGACCAATCCCCGTGCGCGTAGCGCCGTTATGCGGGTTGCCGAAAAACTCATTGGAAATACGGTCGGAATCAATCTGGCTGGAGGGCGTGCCTGAGATGGTTCGCCTGAATATCCTCCTGCTTCTGGCTGTGGTGATCTGCGCACTCAGCGTAGTGACCTCGCAGCACAAGGCGCGCAAGCTCTTCCAGTCGCTCGAAAGCGAACAGGCGCGCACTAGGCAGCTCGACGTCGAATACGGGCAACTTCAACTGGAAATGCAAACCTGGGCGACCTCGCCGCGAATCGAAAAAATCGCTCGCGACAAGTTGAAGATGCGTACGCCCGAAGCGGCAAAAATCATTACCGCGTCGCCGAAGGGCATTTCGCAATGATGAATTTCAGTGGTGCCCGAGCGCACAAGTTTGCTGAAAGCCCGGTGCTGAAGCTGCGTTTGCCGGCGTGGCGTTCGCGTCTGATGGCGCTGCTTATCCTGACCTGTTTTGCCACCTTGATTGGCAGATCGTTCTATCTGCAAGTGCTCAATAACGATTTTTTGAAAGAAAAAGGTGAATCGCGCTACCTGCGGGATCTTGAGATTTCCGCCTCGCGAGGCAGTATCGCCGATCGCCACGGTGACGTGCTGGCGATTTCCACGCCAATGAAGTCGGTTTGGGCGATGCCTGCCGATGCCCGACTTTCACAGGAACAGACCAAACTGCTTGCCAGGCTACTTGAAATGGACATCAAGGAACTGTCACGCAAGCTGGCCAGCGACAAGTCGTTCGTGTTCTTGAAACGCCAGTTGCCTCCCGATGTCGCCGAGCAGGTGGCAGCACAGAAACTGCCCGGTATCGGTCAGGACAAGGAGTATCGTCGCTTCTATCCAAGTGGCGAGATGACCGCGCATATCGTCGGATTCACCGGAATTGACGACAAGGGTCTTGAGGGTGTCGAACTGGCCTTTCAAGGGCAACTGCTGGGACATCCCGGAAGTCGCCGTGTGATAAAGGACCGGCGCGGCCAGATCGTCGAAGACGTGGGCTCGATCAAGCTGCCACAGGACGGCAAGGATATTCGTCTGGCGCTCGATTCCAAGATTCAGTACCTCGCCTACAGCCGACTCAAGCAAGCCGTGGTCGACTTCAAAGCCAAGGCTGGCGGGGTCGTGGTGGTGGATGTGAATTCAGGAGAAATACTCGCATTGGCCAATTGGCCAACCTACAACCCGAACAACCGCGAACGTTTGTCGGGTGCGCAGTTGCGCAACCGCGCCGTTACCGACACCTTTGAGCCCGGCTCAACGCTCAAGCCATTTTCAGTCGCACTGGCTTTGGAAAGCGGCAAGGTGCGCTTCGATACCGTCATTAATTGCGCGCCGGGACGAATGACAATTGGCAACGCGACGATTTCAGACGCCCATCCTCACGACAATTTGACCGTCGCACAGGTCATTCAGAAATCGTCCAACGTGGGTACGGTCAAAATCGCCAGCGCCCTGACCCCGAAACAAATGTGGGGCATGTTCGAGGCGGTTGGTTTTGGTCAGGTGTCGCAACTGGGGTTTCCTGGCGAAGTCAGCGGACGTCTGCGCCCGTGGAAATCGTGGCGTCCCATCGAGCAAGCCACCATGTCTTACGGACACGGTATTTCCGTGTCCTTGATGCAGTTGGCACGGGCCTACACCGTATTTGCTCGCGAAGGCAATGTTGTCCCGCTCTCTCTAACGAAGGTCGATTCGAATCCGGTCGAGGCGGTTCAGGTGTTCAGCCAGCAGACGGTACGGGAAATGCGCGCCATGCTCGAGATGGCTGTGCAAGCCGAGGGTACGGCGCCAAAAGCGCAAATCCCGGGTTATCGGGTTGCCGGCAAGACGGGCACCGCCTATAAACTGGAAGGTGGTCAGTACGTCAGAAAATATGTCGCTTCTTTCGTCGGCTTTGCCCCGGTATCCAATCCTCGTCTGGTCGTGGCCATCATGATTGACGAGCCGGGTAGCGGACAGCACTACGGTGGTGATGTCGCCGGCCCCGTGTTTTCGAAGGTGATGGGCGGTGCGCTGCGTACACTCGGCATTGCGCAGGATGCCGCGGTACAGGTGACAAGGGATGAGAAGGATGAGAGCGGCAAACTTGCAAAAGGCCCTGTCGAAAAGGAGAAGCTGTGAACGGCGTCGCCGCGCACGCAGTAGACAACGCCCCGGCTGCAGTCTTGGGGCAACTGGCCGCGCTGGGTGTACTCCCGCAAGGTGTGGAAGACGATAGCCGCCAAGTGCGTCCCGGGGATCTGTTTGTGGCCTACCCTGGGGACAAGGCGGATGGGCGGAAATACATCGCCGACGCCATTGCGCACGGCGCTTCTGCCGTGCTTTGGGAGGCCGAGGGCGATTTTGCGTGGAACGCCGATTTTCGCGTCGCCAACCTGCCGGTACGAGGGCTGCGGAAGCATTGCGGGCCGCTGGCGCATACCATTTTCGGTCAGCCGAGCGAGCGCCTGTCGCTGATAGCGATCACCGGCACCAATGGCAAGACGAGCATCAGTCAGTGGATTGGCCGCACGCACCCCCGTTGTTGCGCGATTATCGGAACTTTGGGTGCCGGATTTGCAGATCAGTTGACCGAGACGGGTTTTACGACACCCGAGGCGACCAGACTGACACGCTATTTGGCGGAATTTGCCGCGGCCGAGGCACAGGCCTGCGCGCTGGAAGCCAGTTCAATTGGCATCGAGGAAGGGCGTCTTGACGGTGCGCGGATTGATGTGGCGGTATTTACCAATTTGACGCACGACCATCTCGATTATCACGGCACGATGGCAAATTATGCTGCGGCCAAGGAAAGGCTTTTCACATGGCCGCGCCTGCGCCTGGCAGTGATCAATCTCGACGACCCGTTTGGCTGCAAGTTGGTGCGGGCCAGCACTGCGAGCAAGGTGATCGGCTACACGCAGGACGATGGTTCCGGCGGTCAGCAGGCGGTGGTCTGCGCTCAGGACGTCGAGGAAACGATCAACGGCTTGCGTTTCATGCTATGCGCTCCCAATGGGCGGTCGATGATCGAGACCGCTATATTCGGTCGCTATAACGTATCGAATCTGCTGGCGGTTGCCGCCGTGTTGATCGATGCGGGATTGACTCCAAAAAACGTTGCGGCTCGCTTCTCGGACTTGCCTTCTCCACCGGGTCGGCTGGAAAGAATTGGCGGCTATAACGAGCCCCTGATCATTGTCGACTATGCGCACACGCCCGCTGCGCTGGAAAGCGCGCTGCGTGCCCTGCGCGAAGTAACGAAGGCGCGCGGCGCAGCACTGGTTGCCGTTTT
>NZ_FLQY01000009.1 GCF_900089945.1 Candidatus Propionivibrio aalborgensis
CAGGAAAACCCTCTCGGCTTCGGTATCGGCCGTGGCTTGTATAACGAAAAAGGGAACTGGGAAGGCGTCTTTGCCATGGCGTTCCAGGATTCACACTTCAAGCCTTCGTATACCGGGGGTTACCAATGGAAAGCAATCTGGCGACCAGCCGAGGACGTTCGTCTGGGATTGGGTTATCTTGCAGGTTTGATGTCGCGCTCGGACATCCTGAGCTATGTGCCTTTTCCAATTGTGTTCCCAGTGGCTTCTGTGGCTTACAAGAACTTCAGTCTGGAAGGAACGTACATTCCCCCGGGTGGCGACAATGCCGGCAATGTCCTCTTTATCTGGGCCAAGTGGGAAATGGGCAAGACCGGTGAAGCAATCGGTACGCCGGCGCAGCCGGCGCCGCCAACTCCGACGGAAATGGCCAATGCATCATTCGGTCCTTCCACGCCGGTTACCAGGCAGCGTGTGCCGTATGGCCCCGTCCTTGAGCCGGGCTCGACCCCACGTCTGGTCTCCTCATCTGAAACCGTGCCACCAGTGGTGCGGGCCACAGGTCGCCGCGACGAGGAGGAAGTTCCCGACCCCCTGCCGTCCCTCGTTTTGCAACCCTCGAGAAGCATGGTGACGCCGCCCAAAGACAGCGCGGTATCGCGACCGGTGTTCCTCAGCGCATACCGTATGGGGGGTGACATTGATCGGGAGTTCAATGCGGAAGGGGAGGCCGAATTGCGCAAGATTGGCACCGTCGTCAATGCGGATCGATTGACCTACTGGCCGATTGACGATGAAATCGAGGCAGAGGGTAATGCGCGACTTGAACAGGGCGAGGATCTGATTACCGGCCCGAAGATGCGCTTGAAACTTGAGGACCAGGTCGGCTTCTTTGAGCAGCCTTCCTATACGATCAAACGTCAGCCGTCGTCCGGAGGAAAAGCCAAGGCAGAAACGGAATCTACGGCACTCAGTGCTGAGCAGCAAGATGAAGATTCATGGCTTACTTCGGGTTTTGCCTCGCCGCAGGTGCTAGACATCAAGCCGGGGCAAACGAGCTTTGACTACTCTAAGCAGAGCCCTCGGAGGGCGACCGTAGCGCGGGGAGAAGCGGATCGTATCGATTTCGAGGGCGAGAACCAGGTCCGGATGACCAATGCCACCTACACGACATGCGAACCGGGCAATGATGACTGGTATGCCAAGGCAGGCAGTCTCAAACTCGATTATGACCGCGAGGTAGCCGAGGGTACCGACGGTACGGTGTACTTTCTAGGTACGCCGATTCTCTATTCGCCATGGCTATCTTTCTCGCTCAACAACCAACGGAAATCGGGCTTCCTCGCGCCGACATTCGGTACGAGCAGTAACAGGGGCATCGAACTTGCGATGCCCTACTACTGGAATATTGCGCCGAACATGGATGCAACAATTGCGCCACGCGTGATGACCAAGCGTGGCGTTCAATTGAATAACGAATTCCGATATCTCAACACGGCGTTTGGCGGCACGTATCGAGGAGAGCTTCACGCCGAGGTGCTGCCCAACGACCGGGAGCGGAACGGCGAGAATCGCTACGGTTACTCGGTGCAGCATAACCAGGCGATGGCGAATGGCTTCTCCGGCGTGATCAACTACGGCAGGGTATCGGATGACGATTACTTCACCGATCTGTCCAGTCAGATTTCCCATACTTCGCAAGTCAATATCCTGCAGCAAGGCGTATTGAGCTATGGCGGGGGCGGATGGTGGAATGCAACAGCCAATTTCCAGCAGTATCAGACCTTGCAGCCCGATCCCGAGAATCCGACTCTGTACCCTTACCAGTTGTTGCCGCAGTTTACAGTCACTGCCAGAAGACCTGATCTGTATATGACCGATACCAGTTTCTTTGGGCAGTACACAAACTTTACAATCAAAGAGCGCATACAGAATGTCGATGGCGTGCCCACGCTTTACCCTGATGGTCAGCGGACCGTGCTTTATCCACAGGTTGCGCTACCTTACGTGACGCCGGGTTGGTATGTGACTCCGAAGATCGGGGTGAACGTCCGGCACTATGAGCTTTCCGGCCAGGCCGCTGGCACGCCGGGATCAATCAATACCACGCTGCCGATTTTCAGCATCGACTCGGGGATGACCTTCGAGCGGCCAAGCAACTGGTTCGGACGCGATTACACACAGACACTCGAGCCACGCCTCTTCTACGTGAATATCCCATACAAGAACCAGGAGCAGATACCGATATTCGATTCAGGTCTGGCGGATTTCAACTTCGCGCAGATTTTTTCCGAGAACCAGTTCTCCGGATGGGACCGTATCAATAATGCCAATCAGCTAACGGCGGCGATGACGACTCGATTGATTGAGCCATCATCCGGAAACGAGATCATGCGTGCGATGTTTGGGCAGCGTTTCTATTTCACCCGGAACAAGGTGGAACTCAACGCGAGTACAAGTACCCCGACAGAAGATCAGTCGTGGCAAAAATCCGATGTCCTCGCAGCATTCAGCGGTCAAATTCTGCCCAAGGTATATGCGGATGCAGCTTGGCAATACAATCTGAATGATCGCCAGGTAAATCGCTTTTCGATGGGGGGGCACTATCGTCCGGAACCGGGCAAGGTTTTCAATGCGGCCTATCGTTACAACCGCGATCCGAATGCGCCGATCGATCAGGTCGATTTTTCCGGACAGTGGCCCCTTACGGGACGCTGGACTGCTGTTGGCCGATTCAATTTCTCGTTCAAGGATGATGCAACCAACACTTCGACAGCCACACAGAATGGACGATTGATCGAATCCATAGCCGGGCTGGAGTACAACGGCGGTTGCTGGGTTGTGCGTGGCGTTGCGCAGCAAATCGCCCTTACCCAGGACAAGACCTCTACAGGGTTTTTCATCCAGCTTGAGCTGAATGATTTTTCGCGAATTGGTTCCAATCCGCTGAATCTTCTCAAACGCAATATTCAGGGCTACAGCCTGATCAATCAGCCGGCAGCCGACCCTGTCTTTGGTGAATAGGAGGCGCGACACATGACGCAATTGCTTCGTACCCTGGTACTGTATTTCTGTTTCGTCGGACTGGCTGCGTCACAATCGCCCAGCCGCCAAGTCAGGGAACCACTACCGGCTGATCGAATCGTTGCCGTTGTCAATGACGAGGTAATTACGCTCCATGAATTGCGTACGCGCCTCGATCTTGCGCTTAACCAGCTTAAGAAGCAGGGCACCCCATTGCCAGCTCGCGATGTTCTAGAGCGTCAGATGCTCGAGCGGTTAGTGATGGACAAGGTTCAATTGCAATTCGCACGCGAGACAGGTTTGCGCGTTGATGATGCACAGCTTGAGCAGGCGCTGCAGCGTATTGCCGCCGGCAACAAGATGTCACTTTCCCAGTTTCGCGAGGCACTGCAAAAAGATGGCATCCCGTTCGCGAGATTTCGTGAGGATATTCGTGAAGAGATGACCATATCGCGTGTCCGTGAGCGAGAAGTCGAGAACAAGATCACAATCTCGGAAGGCGAGATTGACAACTACCTTAGTGCCAATTCCGCCAAAGGTGGTGCTGGCGAAGAGTATGAAGTTGCCCATATCCTCCTGCGCGTGCCCGAGTCGGCGAGTCCGGAGCAGATTCAGAAGCTCAAGGCCAAGGCTGATGAGGTGATGGGGCGACTGAAGAAGGGCGAAGATTTTGCACAGCTTGCCGCAGCTTATTCTGACGCACCTGACGGCTTGCAAGGCGGCAATCTGGGCATGCGCCCCCTGGATCGCTTGCCAGGGAGTTTCGGAGAGTTGGTGATCAAGCTTCAAGTCGGTGAGGTCGCGCCGATTCTGCGAAGTCCAAACGGATTCCATATCGTCAAACTGGTTTCAAAACGAGGTGGTTCGGACATGCCAGCAGTGCAGCAGACCCATGCGCGACATATTCTGATCAAGGTAAACGAAGTGGTTTCGGAATCCGATGCCAGGCACACGCTGGCCGGTTTGTCCGAACGAATCAAGAATGGCGCCAGTTTTGCGGAGCTGGCCAGACTGTATTCGCAGGATGGGTCGGCATCCAAGGGTGGAGACCTGGGCTGGATCTACCCCGGCGATACCGTGCCGGAATTTGAGCGGGCAATGAACAAGCTCAAGCCCGGCGAGGTTAGCCAGGCAGTTCATTCGCCATTCGGATTTCACCTGATCGAAGTGCTTGAGCGACGCGTGCAGGACGTTTCGGCCGAGCGCCAACGGGTGATTGCGCGGCAGGTGCTGCGCGAGCGCAAGATGGATGAAGCGTATCAGGATTGGTTGCGTCAGGCGCGCGATCGCGCCTACGTGGAAATACGCATCGAGGAGCGCTGAGCCATGCTGGCCCGGCCCCTCGTCGCCGTCACTTCAGGAGAACCCGCAGGAGTCGGGCCTGAAATCTGTCTGCGATTGATGGACGGTGTTACGGGTGCGCTTAATGCGGACTTGGTCGTTCTAGGTGATCGTCATTTGATGGCCGCGCGTGCCGAAGCCATCAGTTTTACAGGCGAATTGCGCGAATGGTCTCCAGGTTTGATGCCATTGCCCGGACACCTTGATATCCTTCATGTGCCACTGTCTGTCCCTTCGCGTCCTGGACAACTTGATCCGGAAAATTCGTCTTATGTGCTTCAGTTGCTCCAGCGGGCGATCGAAGGCTGCAGAACGGGTGAGTTTTCCGCGATGGTTACGGCCCCTGTGCACAAAGGCGTGATCAACGACGCGGGCATTCCGTTCACCGGACACACCGAGTATCTGGCAGAGCAGACGCAAACTCCGCGCGTTGTGATGATGCTCACGGGCGGTGGTCTGAAAGTCGCATTGGCGACGACTCACCTGCCTTTGAAGGAGGTGCCATCGGCGTTGACGCAGAATTCCATTGAGCAGACGCTGCGTATCCTGCACGCTGATTTGGTCAGAAAATACGCCATCGAAGATCCGCGAATTCTGGTTGCCGGGCTCAATCCCCACGCCGGTGAAGGTGGGTACCTCGGGCGCGAGGAAATCGAGATCATTGCCCCGGTGCTGGACCGCTTGCGTGCCGAAGGCATGCGGCTGATTGGCCCCTTGCCTGCCGATACGATGTTCACGCCGCCGATGCTGGCCCTGGGCGATTGTGTATTGGCCATGTACCATGATCAGGGGTTGACGGCGCTCAAGTATGCGAGTTTTGGAGCCGGCATCAATGTGACGCTTGGCCTGCCAATCATCCGTACCTCGGTCGATCACGGTACTGCCCTCGAACTGGCCGGAAGCGGTCGGGCCGATCCGGGAAGTCTCTTCGTTGCTGTTGAGCAAGCTATTGAGATGGCGCAACGGCAGTGACGTACCTGCAATACAGCACTCACAGAATTCTGGGCTTCGGATTTCTGCTTTGCAGGTTCATGGAATGAGCAAGCGTGTGGCGCGCAAACGTTATAATTCCAGCGTAGCCCGTTGGCATGGGCTAGCCTGCTCTGAAGCATTTGAATTCAGGTACGCGGCATGAACCAGCATGTTCCACGCAAACGTTTTGGGCAGAATTTCCTGATTGACCGACAGGTGATAGCCGCTATTGTCGATGCAGTCGCACTGGAGCGTGACGATTGTGTCGTTGAGATAGGTCCTGGACTTGGAGCGTTGACTGACCCATTGCTGAAACTTCTGGATCATCTGCAAGTCGTCGAGATTGACCGCGATATCATCGCCCGATTGAAGACGCGTTATCCGCCAGGAAAACTGACCCTCCACGAGGGCGATGCCCTGGCTTTCGATTTTGCTTCGCTGTGCAAAGGATCATCCGCAGGTCTGCGCATTGTCGGCAATCTGCCCTACAACATCTCGACGCCATTGCTGTTCCATCTGGCCGGCTTTGCCGATCAGGTCGTCGACATGCACTTCATGCTCCAGAAGGAGGTTGTCGACCGTATGGTCGCCGAGCCCGGCACTCCCGACTATGGGCGTTTGACGGTAATGCTTCAGTATCGTTTTGTGATGGACTGGCTACTTGATGTGCCGCCGGAATCCTTCGACCCGGCGCCGAAGGTCGACTCGGCCTTGGTGCGTCTGATTCCCCGTCTGCCGGCTGACTTGTCGGCGAAAGACGAGTCAAGGTTCGCAGCGATAGTGTCTGCCGCTTTCGCTCAGCGGCGCAAGATGCTGCGCAATAATTTCAAGGGCATATTTGATGACACGGATTACGGGCGGCTCGGAATTTCCTCGACCGCCCGAGCGGAGGAACTGTCGGTTGAGGATTACATCCGCATAGCCAACAGCATGCGATGAATTTGCCAAGAAGCGACGACGGAAACTGTCGTCTGGATTGATTCACGGCGTGACGAACGGCGCACCGTAGTGGAGCGCCGCATTCTGTTGCAAGGCGGATTATGCAGAATTCGCTCAGCTTTGCTTCTTCATCGGGCAGGTGCTTATGCCGAGAAGCGGGTAAGCAGGACACCAGCCGATCAGCCCGGTCAGCAAGGGTACGACACCGATCCAGCCCCAGACACCGACGACGCCCATTGCTGCAAGTGCAATGAGGACTATGCCAACAGCAATGCGCAGGATGCGATCAAGCCCACCGACGTTCGCTTTCATGATGCTTCTCTCCAAAGGTTAATAAGGGAGGCAGTCTATGCCCGAGTCTCTGCGCTGTATGTAACCCAGGTCACAGAGCGGCATGGCTCCGGGTGTTCCGGGTGTCGATGCGAGGCATATTGCTTCGGAAGACACATCAAAAGAAACTTGAGGATCCCCATGCAGCCTTGTTTGCGTGCTTCGTGCTTTACGCGTTGGGTACTATTTCCGATCGATGCCGGCCAGTTGTTTCAAGCCGTCCCGGTCGAGCAGGCTTATCCGTTCGCGTCCGATAGAAACGAATCCCTGCGCGGCAAAGCCTTTTAGCAGTCTGCTGACGATTTCCCTGACGCTGCCCAGTTCATCGGCCAGCCCTTGATGTGTCGCCTGAATCGGCTCGCTCTTGCCGAGCAGTAGTTTGGCCAATCGCTGGTCGAGTCGGTGAAAGGCAACTTCCTCGACGAGTTGCATCAAATCGGCGATGCGGTCGGCGAGCAGGTGAAAGACGAAATCGCGGAAAGTGGCGTCTCCGGCTATCAAGCGTTCAAAAAGTGTTTTCGGCAGGATGGCTATCTGCAGTGCTGTCTCGGCGATGCCGCGTGCTGAGTAGGGCATGTGGCCGAGAAGGCAACTCGATGTGATTACGCAGGAGCCGCCCGGTTCTATGCGGTAGAGCAACATTTCTCGTCCGGCAGGCATGCTCTTCACGACTTTGATGGTGCCAGAGAGCAGTAGGGGAAAGCCGTTGCAGGGTTGCCGTTCTGCAAACAGGACGGTGCCCGATGTCAGGCGCGTTACGGCGTCCGGTCGGCAAAGCGCAGTAACCTCACCGTATTCAAGCCCTGCAAGCGAGGGATACAGCGCTAGAAGTTCGTTGGCCGATAGGGCGGGGATCATCCGTGGGAAATGTCGGAAATGTCGGCGGTAACCGGCGCGTGATCCGACGGCCGTTCGCGCTTGCGCATCTCGCGATCAATCCCAGCGGCGGCGCAGCGACTCGCCAGTGGGTCGGAGAGCAGAATATGATCAATGCGCAGTCCGTGATTCTTCTGGAATCCGAGCATCCGGTAATCCCACCATGAAAAGGCCTTTTCCGGCTGCTCGAAAAGGCGAAAACTGTCTTTCAGTCCCAGCGCCAGCAGACGCCTGAAAGCAGTACGCTCAGGCTCCGAGCACAGTATCTGGCCAGCCCATGCTTCTGGGTTGTGAACATCGCGATCATCCGGGGCGATGTTGAAGTCGCCGGCCAGCGCCAGCAGCGGGTTCTCCTGTAACAACTCGCCAAGCCAAGCCTCCAGTTCGTCCAGCCAGGCCAGCTTGTAGTCGTATTTTTCACTGCCGACTGCCTGACCGTTAGGTATGTAGGCGCATACGATACGGATGCCATTGACCGTGGCGGCGATCAGGCGCTTCTGCGGGTCGGGAAAATGCGGGTTGCCACGTATGACATCACTCGGTATTTCGCGAGTCAGGAGGGCGACACCGTTGTAGGTCTTTTGCCCGGAAAATTCAACCTGATAACCGGCGGATTCAATCTCCTTCTGTGGAAAATTGTGATCCTCCAGCTTGGTTTCCTGCAGGCAAAGGACGTCGGGTTGTTGTGCTGCGAGCCACTCCAGCAACTGTGGGAGGCGAACCTTGAGCGAGTTAACGTTCCAGGTGGCCAGTTTCATTGGCCAAAAGTGCCCGACGGCTTGGCACCATAGGCCGCCGATTTTGGATACCCGGCAAGATCAAGCAGGTTGTTCCATGCGTCGGGTTCAAAGCCCTTGAAGTTTTGCTGGCCGACGCTGATGCTGGGAACCCCTGCCTCGCTGCCCAGCCGTTTGGTCAATGCAGAGATTTCTTCCTGGGTGTTGAGCATTTTTTCGGTAAACGGGATGCCTCGTCCGTTGAGCAGATCGCGAGCAGTCTTGCATTCATTGACACAACTGGCGGCTGTATAAAGGGTTACCGGAAATCTTTCCGCTGCTTGGCGAGTGGCGTACGGCAGCTGTTGATCGTCAGCGCGTCCGTCGCCCGAAATCTTGACAACTTGTATGGCGCCCGGGGGTGGGGGTTTGTCCGAGTAAACGACTTGTCCTGTTGTTTTGTCGGTCCAGCGGTAGGTGGTGGTTTGGGCGCTGGCGGCTGAAACGCTTAGCAGGGTGACGCAAACCAGAATGAGAAGTCGCTTGGGCATGGCTATATCCTCCTGAATTACCCAGTAATCATACCACTGTGCCGGAGCAGCGCGTCGACCTGGGGTTCGCGGCCGCGGAATGCCCGGAAATTGTCCAGTGCAGGACGGGCGCCACCAACCGAAAGGATTTCGCTGAGGAAGCGCTTGCCCGTTGCCGGATCAAACGGATTTCTGGTTTCTTCGAAAGCCGCATAGCAGTCGGCCGAGAGAACCTCGGCCCATTTGTAGCTGAAGTATCCTGCGCCGTATCCGCCAGCGAAGATATGCGAGAAGCTGTTCGGAAAACGGTTCCATTCTGGCGGGACAATAACGGCAACCTCGCGCCGTACTTCGGCAAGAACTTCCAGAACGCTGGAATTGCCGGCATCCCCCGCCGATGGATCAAAGTCACTGTGCAAACGCATGTCGAATAGCGAGAATTCGATCTGGCGGATGATTTGCAGGCCGCTCTGGAAGTTCCTGGCCGCCAGCATCTTGTCGAACAGCGCGCGCGGCAGGGGGGCGCCGCTGTCGATATGCGCTGTCATCTGTTGCAGCACGCTCCAGTCCCAGCAATAGTTTTCCATAAATTGCGAGGGTAGTTCGACCGCATCCCATTCGACGCCGTGGATTCCAGAGACACCGAGTTCTTCGACCTGCGTCAGCAGGTGATGCAGCCCATGGCCCGTCTCGTGAAACAACGTGGTGACTTCGTCGTGCGTGAATGTCGCGGGCCGCAGTTGTCCACCTCTTCCGGAAACAGGGCGCGAGAAATTGCAGTTGAGGTACGCAACCGGTTTCTGGATGTCGCCCATAGTTTCACCGGTGGAGATCCGACGTCGGGTGATCGCTTCGTCCATCCAGGCACCGCCACGCTTTGTTTCGCGGGCATACAGATCAAGGTAGAACTGGCCGATGAGTTCGCCGGCATGTTCTCCGTCCCGAACCTCGATGCGAAAGAAGCGGACATCCTCATGCCATACGGGAGCCTCGTCAGGCTTGATGCAGACGCCAAACAGGTTTTCGACAACCTGGAAGAGGCCGTTCAGCACCTTGGGCTCGGTAAAGTATTGCTTCACTTCCTGTTCGGAGAAAGCGTAGCGCGCCTGCAATAGTTTTTCGGAAGCGTAACTGACATCCCAGGCCTCGAGCGTTTCAAGCGCCAGTTCGCGACGGGCGAATTCACGCAATTCGGCAATGTCTTTTTGCGCGAAAGGTCTGGCCTTGACTGCCAGGTCGCGCAGGAACGAAAGCACTTGCGGTACTGACTCAGCCATTTTTCGAACGAGCGAGACTTCGGCGAAGCTGTTGTAGCCAAGTAGTCGCGCTTCTTCTTGGCGAAGCTCAAGAATGCGACGGATGAGTGGCGTGTTGTCGAACTCGACCGGACCGAACTCGGCGGCACGGGTAGCATTGGCGCGATACATTACGGCGCGCAGTCTTCGGCTGTCGGCGTATTGCATCACCGGCAGGTAGGAAGGCATGTGCAACGTGAATTTCCAGGTTTGAGCCGGCGAGTATTTGCCATCCCGTGCAGCCTTGCCGTCTTTTTCTGCGGCTTCCCGGGCCGCTTCTATGACATCGTCCGGAAGCCCGGCCAGTTCGGCTTCATCGGTCACGATTTCGGCAAACGCATTGGTCGCATCGAGCAGGTTTTCGGAAAACTTGGCTGAGAGGCTGGACAATTCTTCGGAAATGGCCTTGAATCGCGACTTTTTGTCCTCGGGCAATTCGGCGCCGGCAAGGCGGAAATCGCGGATCTCGTTTTCGATGATCCTGCGCTGAACCGTGGAGAGGTTGGCGTACTCGCTGCTATCACGCAGTGCCCGGTACTTGTCAAAAAGCCGAAGGTTCTGACCGAGTTCGGCATTGAAGCGGGAGACGTCCGGCAGCATGCGATTGTAGGCTTCGCGCCATTCGGGTATGTCGTTGACGGCATGAAGGTGACAGACGATGCCCCAGGCGCGCGTGAGCTGCTCAATGCAATCATCGAGCGGAATGACAAAGCCGTCCCAGCTTGCCTTCACCTCGTCGGTTGTGAGCTGTCCGATAACGGTGCGGGCCTGATCAAGTAGCTCACCGATGGCCGGTTGGACATCGGCAGGAGTGACGGCATCGAAGCGTGGCAAGCCAGAAAAATCGAGCAGGGGATTGGTCGTTGCTGAGTCCATGGGATATCGGTTTTCCAAAACAGGTTTGGGCGGCCCTAGCCGCCATCAATTGATGCAACAGTCAGTTGTCACTTCTCGACAAGATCCTGGTAGGCGTGCCACGAGGCATGGCCAAGTAGAGGCATCGTTAACACCAGTCCGAGGAGCAGTGTGGCGAAGCCGGCCAGCGTTAGTGTCACGACCAGCACAGCCCAGAGAAACATTACGTCTGGATTGAGAACGGTGGCGCGCAGGCTCGTGATCATGGCGGTAACGAAGTCGACATCACGATCGATCAGCATGGGTATCGATACGGCGCTGACGGCGAATACGAGGATCGCCAGACAAGTTCCGACCATGAACCATGCCAGGGTAATTCCGGCGAATTCAGGATTCAGCAGCACGTCAAAAATGAATGACGAAAGATCCGGCGCCATTCCAGGGACGAGAAGTGCGAATATCACCGCCGAGGTGCGCTCCCACACGAGGGCTACCAGGGCCAGCAGGAGGCCGAACATGGCCATCGATTGACCGTTTCGGCGCCAGCCGTCAAGGGATTCCAGCAGGGTCGCGGGTTGACCTTCAGCCTGTCGGCGGCTGATTTCATATAGGCCGCCAGCGAGCAACGGGGCAATCAGGATAAATCCGGAAACAGCCGCAGTAAACAGATACGGTTTGCTCCAGGAGAAGATCAAGACAACGGCGCCGGCGATGCCGAACAGCAGGCCATAACTGAGGCTGGTCACCGGATTCGAGCGCATATCGTGCCAACCCGATTTGAGCCAGTTCCTCGGGCGAGCCAGGCTGACACGGCGTACGGAAGGCAAGGCAAATCCTTGGCCAGGTGGGGATTCTGGGTCACTCATGCGCTCTCCTCCAAGGTGTAAATCATGCTCTCCGACTCCGGCCGGGCGCCAAGGCTCTTGGTCGACAATATTCAGGCTGCTATGAATATGGCGGGTGGGACTGATTCTGCATCAATCGGTTTCGTTGGTGTCTTCTGCTTCCAGTGCCAATGTCTTGCGCATTCGCTTGATGCCGAACAAGGCGAGGATCGCGATCAGCGGAATCGAAATGGCGGTGGCAACTTCCGGCGAGATGACAGGGAAAAGGTATTTTCCTCCCTTGGTGAGGTATTGCACAAGCTGCGAGCCGTAATAGGTGATGGCGACAATCGACAGACCTTCGACGGTTTCCTGCAGGCGTAACTGAACTTTTGCGCGGGTGTTCATCTGGGTCAGCTGTTCCTGGTTCTGCCGTTTGAGCTCGATATCGACCCGCGTGCGCAGCAACTGGCTGTTGCGAGCCACTCGGCACGAAAGGTCTTCCTGGCGTTTGGCCATTGCGGCACAGGTGCTCATCGCTGGATGGAATCGGCGCTGCATGAATTCGTGCAGCGTCTGATAGCCCGGAACGCGAATCTCGCGCAATTCCTCGATGCGTTGCCATACCAGACTATTGAACGCATGGGAGGCGCCAAAGCGGACGGTGGTGCGTGCCACCGAATGTTCGACTTCCGCCGCCATCTTCGAGAGGTCGGTCAGAACGGAGCGTTCGTCTTCCGGTGTACTGGCGCTTACGATGTGATCCATTAATTCAGCCAAACGGCTTTCGGCGCCGTTTAGCCAGTTGCCGACTTCCGTCGCAACCGGCAGACCAAGCAGAGCCATCATGCGATAGGTCTCAATCTCGAACAGTCGCTGAACTGCGCGGCCGGGCTGGCGCCCCGTCAAGCTTTCATCAAGTAGCAGGAAGCGCGAGAAACCGTTGTCAAACATGAAATCGGTAAATACCCAGGCTGCTCCATTGGCAATTCGGGAGACGACCATCTGTCGGCCAGACTTTGGTGAAAGGCTAGAGAATACCGACTCGGGTGTAACGTCCTCGGTTGAGCGCAATTCGATATGGGAAGCCACGATCAACTTGCCCGGAATGGCCGATAGCCAGTCCGGAAAGACGCTGTCAAAGGCGGTCGCGTCCGGGTGACGCGGCTCGCCGGCTTGCAGCGGACGAAAGAATGTGTAGCTCGAATATTCGGTATGTAATTCCCAGCGCATCTGAAAGTTTCCGGCGTCCAGCAGCAGATGCGTCGCCGAATTTTCGATGAATTTGCACGGGCTGGTTTGGCAGATTCGCAGAACGTTTTCGCGCTCATCCTGACCGGACAGGCCATCATGTTGGAACGCAAGATGCGAAATCAGCGAGGGATTGTTCAACGGGACAGGCGTACGCGCATGGAACTCGTTGTTCAGATACTCGCGTAACGGGTGTTGCTCAATGTCAGTAAGGTTGAATCGGGCGTGCATTCATTCTCCAGAATTCTGATTATTTCGATCTTCCTGATTCATGTAAGAAATCGCGTGGCGACACAGACGAGTTGCCGGAACTTGCCGAGACAATTCCAGAATCAGGATAATGCGCTTGTGTCGGGATGTCTGTGCGAGCTGAAAGTTGGTGGGCTTACCGTGCTGCTGGATGATTCGACTACCAGTGATGCACAAAATTCAACCCGCCGGACGTAGCAACGGACGACGACGGTACCTGGCAACTCGTGTGCCGGTTCAGGTCTTGGGAGCCGCGCGATCACCGATGCGTACTATGGTCATCGTATTCGTTCCTCCGGTCAGACCCATCTGGTCACCGTAGGAAAGCACGATCAAATCTCCCTTGGTGACCACGCCAGCCTCGATCAACCGTTGTTCGGCTTCGTAGCGCAGGATATCGGGATCTTGATGCGTTTCTTTCATCAGCAGCGGGAATACCTCACGATATAGCGTCATTTTCGATCGCGCCGTAGGTTCCGGCGTCAATGCGAAGATCGGTATTCCACAATTCAGCCGACTCATCCAGAGCGCTGTAGAGCCGGAAGTCGTTAGTGCGGCAACGGCTTTGACATTGAGGTGATAGGCAGCAAAAACCGCAGCCATGGCGATCGACTGGTCGATTCGCGTAAAAATCCGGTCGAGAAAGTCGCGATCGAGCGTAATCAGAATCGATTTTTCTGCTTCCAGGCAGATGCGAGCCATGGACTCGACCGTTTGCACCGGGTATTTGCCTGCCGCCGTTTCGGCTGAAAGCATGACTGCGTCCGTGCCGTCGAGCACAGCGTTCGCCACGTCTGAAACTTCGGCACGGGTCGGAGTCGGCGAAAGGATCATCGATTCCATCATCTGTGTCGCCGTAATCGCCAACTTGTTTTTAGTGCGCGCCAAACGAATCATTCGTTTCTGCAATGCGGGAACGGCGGCATCACCGACTTCAACAGCGAGATCGCCGCGTGCTACCATGAGGCCGTCGGCAGCGTCGAGTATTTCTTCCAGCGCTGCAACCGCCTCGACGCGCTCGATTTTGGCAATGGTGAGTGCATGGCCGCCGCAAGCCAGCATCAATTGACGCGCCATGTACATGTCGGGAGCGCCCTTGGGGAAGGAAACGGCGAGAAAGTCGGCACCGATAAGCGCGGCTGTCTTGATGTCGTCCATGTCCTTGGCAGTAAGTGCCGGGGCCGACAAGCCACCCCCCTGGCGGTTGATGCCCTTGTTGTTCGAGAGTTCGCCGCCGTGGCGTACGGTGGTGTGAATCTCCTTGCCGGCGACACGCTCAACGTCAAGCACAATGCGCCCGTCGTCAAGCAACAGCACATTGCCGGAACTGACGTCCTTGGGCAGGTCCTTGTAATCAAGACCTACTCGTTGCTGATCACCTTGTTCGCATTGGGCATCAAGAATGAAATGATCGCCGGCTTCCAGAGTGATCTTGCCGACGATGAATTTTCCGATGCGGATTTTTGGACCCTGCAAGTCCGCGAGGATTCCGACCGGGCGGTCCACTTGAGCGGCAATTCTCCGCACGCTGGCGGCGAGGGCGATGTGATCGTCCTTGTTGCCATGCGAGAAGTTGAGCCGCACCACGTCTACGCCGGAACGAATCAGTCTTTCAATGACGAGTGGGTCGCGAGATGCGGGGCCAAGGGTGGCTACGATCTTGGTATGGCGGGACATTCACTTCCTTAGGTCATCAGGCCCGAGCAAACCGCTCTTCTTTCGTCCAATTCGCGCTTGCGGGCTGTGCGTAAACCCGCATTCTAGCGGCTGTTTCATCATTGCGCCGAAAACCTGTCGCGGGGTTGCATCACCCCTCACCTATCGGGGAAATGCTAGTTTGGCGAGACGACCTCGCCAAACTAGCAGGGCATGAGTTTAGAGCAGGGGTGTTGCAGCAAGATTACGCGCTGCTCTGAGTGCGCTGCAGGGCTGATGAGCGCGTCCCCGGCACTATCCTGAAATGAGCATCCTGGCGACCGGGAATGACGCTTCCAACAGTCCTTCAGCCCTAAAACCGGGATTGCTACACGAGGAGTAGAAGAAGGGGCGGGTGAACCAAGCACCACCGCCAACGGAGGTAGCACGAATACCCGGACATGTGAAAGCTCCGGGAATTTCATTCAACCGCCGTCAACGACAGGGTCGCTTGATTGTTGATGGCTCGCGCTGTAGCTGACAGTCTGAAATACGACTGTAGAGCTATCAAATGTTGGCGGAACGCCACCACTGATTGTAGTTGTCCCGCAACTCACGATGGTTGAACATCGGGTAAAACACCAAATCGGCGCCATTCCCGATATAGAAACCCTTTTTGATCATGCGGTACGGGAATTCCAGCGAGTGTACGCGATGTACCATCTTGCTGTCCTTGGTACTCGGCTTGTCCCCGGATCTTGGTTCCAAAACCATCAGGGCCTCGCGCAGGTGATGCATGAACGAGTAGGGGAGATTGTTCGCTTGGCCGTTTTCCGGGTCAGTCGCCAACTCGTCGAGTTCGAGTTCGACAAAGCAGAGTGCGGGGAAACGGATAAACTTGGTCGGGCTGGTGGTGACGCTCTCATAGAATGTGACTGGGTCCAGATTGCTGACAACCAGACTGTTGGTTGGCGAAAGATCCTGGTAAAGATGCAGAACCGAGTCTCTTTCCGGAGTCAATACGCCACGATCAAGCCCCAAGGTGTGGCCGTAGGCGGTTGTCAGATAAAGTTTGCCTAGCGCACTGATCGGGAGATGTTCCAGTACCCGATAGACAGAGATGTAAACAGAGTGCTTTGGCGTGCCGTCGGCGGCGGGAACGCAGCGTTCAATGGCTGTCTCGATATCGAAATAATCATTCCGGAAGTCTGGGGCGACTTCAAAGAACAGGCTTTGCCCCTTTGACTTGTAGCCGCTACCTGTCGAGTAATACTGCCCGAATTTCTCCGGCGGAAGATTGGAGGCAATCAGCGCCTCGGGAATGAGAGAAAAATAAAGATGAACAGTCATGTCTGCATACCCTTCCCACTATTGAATGGATCACAACTAAATGAATCGGACTAAACGAATATTGCGCTATCAAGATTGTGCTAGTTAACCACTGGGGTAATTATATGGCGGCGCCGCGTCAATGTCATTCGGTAAACAAGCGAAATATGGTCTTGCCGGAAGGTGCGATCGGCAGGATGGCGGATAGGGCAGTTCGGTCAAGTTCGAGCGACGCGCGAAGAATTCGAGTCGATGGCGATCTGGGCACTGATCACCGTGAAGCGATTTCTCGCACGATCAGGAAGAATCGCGCAAGAGAACGCGTGGTCAACGCAGCAGCGCGATATATACGCCGGTAATGATCGCCGTGGTAATAACCCCGCTGATGTTGGCGCCTAGGGCTTGTGGCAGGATGATTGCCGATGGGTTGACGCCAGTCGCGATTTTCTGCACCACTTTGGCGGTCGTAGGCACACAGCTGACCCCGGCAATACCGATCATCGGGTTGAATTTCTTTCCGGTCGCGAAATAAAGGACATACCCTCCGACTATTCCGCCGATCGCTGAAATCAGAAGCGCCAGGATGCCGAGCAGCAGCAATTTGAGTACCGTTGGATCGAGCAGGGTGTTGGCCTCGCAGAGCACGCCCAACGTGAGTCCGAGAAAGAATGTGGCGCCGTAGAGGAAGGTCTCGCCGATGACATCGGCGAAGTTTTGCAATCCACTTTCGCGCACGGCGACGCCGAGAAAAAGGGAAAAGAACAGCGGCGCTGCAACCGGAAACAACAGGCACAACAGCGTGCAGGCGACTACGGCAAAGACAAGCTTCTGTTGCCGGGTGATCGTTGGGCCGACATCGGCAGCCATGTTGATGCCGCGCAGCTTTTTCGGGATAAGCCACTTAATCAGATAGGGATACCCGCCGTAGGTGAGGCCGAGGTACAAATAGCCCACCACGGTGATCGGAACGAACAGGTGCTTGGCCAAAACCAGCGAAGTGAACAACACCATTGGGCCGTCTGCACCGCCGATCGTGGCGACAGAAGCGGCTTCCTGCTCAGTAAGGCCCAAGCCGACGGCAATCGGGAAAACGGCAATGGTTCCCAATTCAGCAAACAAGGCAATGATCATGCTCTGGAAAGGGCGCGCCATGACGTAACCGACATCCAGTAGTACGCCGATACCCATAAACACAAGGCACGCGATCAGGCCGTTGCTGAAGGTCAGCGTGTAGATCGGCTGCAGCCAGTTGATTTGCATGATGTTGACCAGATCCGTCGGGTCGGACATCAGCGGGTCGACGAACAGCGTTCCCATCTTTCCGCCTTCGAGAAACATCACTCCAGCATTAATCGTCGACATGCCCAGCCCCATCGGGATCATCAACAAAGGTTCAAGTACGTTTCGAGAACCGAGATACATCAGGAAGAAGCCGAGCAGCATCAGAAAGATTCGACCAAACATGATCTTCGGTTCGGAAGCCGCCAAGGTGGCGATACCCTGAAAGAGATCGATAAAGTTAATGGTTTCCATGGGATTCAGACCTCTTAGCAGGCGGGTCGAACCGCCAGTGGCTATTGCGATGCGAAAACGGCTGGCACAGGGGGTACCGGGTTTGAGAGCGGGGCCGACAGACTGCCTACGTAGACGCGATCAGGCGATGGTCAGCAATGCCTGACCGTTTTCGACGCCGTCGCCTACCGCGACAAGTATGCGCGCGACTTGACCAGAGCGATCTGCGATCACCGGAACCTTCATTTTCATGGCTTCAAGTTCGACGACGACGTCGCCTTCATTGACGCTATGTCCCTGTTTTACCGGGATGTTAACAACAACACCACCCATCTGGGCGCATTGATCTCCGGCGCCCGCTGGCCCAGTCTTCGCCGAAGGTGCAGCGGCGACCATCGCGGCGGCCGGAACCGAGCTGATTGGAGCTATCTGTGCCGCAATCGGTGTGTAAGAAGGCATGGCCTGGGGGGATCCCGCACCGATTTCGAGAACATCAACGTCGTAATCGACGTTGTTGACGGTGACTTTGAATTTTCTTGGCATGATATTTCGCCTTGCAATTTAGTGTCTTGGTTGATGAGAATGCTGGGCGATACGACCTTCGTTTGCCCAAGAACGTTTGCTTTCGGCAATACGCAATACGTGATGCGGTCCGGTGACGACGGCAACTGCCGCCGAAATTGCCGCGACCACCTCAGACGGAACTCCGGCTACTGCGCCTAAGTCTGCGGATTTCTGCACGGTTGCGACCGCCTTGACAACGGGCTCGGCACGGCTTGTCAGAACAACCAGCAACTTGATCAGTACGGCAACGAGCATCGAGATGGCGATGGCAATCCCGTAAATCTGAATCGCTTTGATTGCGGCCAGGCTAAACATGGATGTTGGTCCTCCGGGCTTTACAGCGGCATGTTGCCGTGCTTCTTGCTGGGGCGAAGTTCGCGCTTGTTCAGCGTCTTGCGTAGCGCGATCGAAATGGCGGCCCGGGTCTCGCAGGGCTCGATGACATCGGTAATGTAAAAATTGGCAGCCGCCTCGTACGGAGACGCGAATTCATCGCGGTACTCCTGTGCCAGTTCGGCCGCGCGGGCAGCGCGGTCCTCGGCCGCGTCAAGTTCCTTGCGGTACAGGATTTTGACCGCAGCTTCGGAACCCATGACGGCGATTTCAGCGGTTGGCCAGGCAAACACCATATCGGCCCCCAATTCCTGACTGCACATCGCAAGATAGGAGCCACCATAGGATTTGCGTAGCAATACAGTGATCTTTGGCGTTGTGCAGGAAGCATAGGCATGAAGCATCTTGGCGCCATGCCGGATGATTCCGCCACGTTCTTGTTCTACCCCCGGCAGGAATCCAGGGACATCAACCAGGGTAACCAACGGCACGTTGAATACGTTGCAGGTACGAACGAAGCGCGCCACTTTGTCGGCGGCGTTGAGGTCAAGGGCTCCAGCCATTACCTTCGGCTGGTTGGCAACGACTCCGACAATCACGCCCGAAAACCTGGCGAAGCCCACGATGACATTGCGGGCAAAATCGGCGTGTACCTCGAGCAGTTCACCGTTATCCACTAGGCGCCTTATGATCGACTCCATGTCTAGCGGTTCTGACGGGGAGTCCGGAACGAGTTCCTCCAGCCCACGGTCCGGGGTGTCCTCGATCATGGTATCGAGATTGTGTGGGGGATCCTCGGTATTGTTGGCAGGAAGGAACGAAAGAATGCGTTTAACCAACGCAATCGCACTCTGATCGTCTTCAGCGACAAAGTGAACGTTTCCACTGACGGACGAGTGCATCGTGGCGCTGCCAACTTCCTCCATGGTTGTTGCGCGACCTGTGACTGCTTTGATCACCTCAGGTCCCGTCAGGAACATGTGCGAATTCTTGCGCGTCATGATCACGAAATCCATCAAGGCCGGCGAGTAGGCCGCACCCCCCGCGCAGGGCCCGCACACGACTGCGATTTGGGGCACAACGCCCGAGAGCATTACGTTCGAGTAAAATACGTCGCCGTAACCGGAGAGAGCATCGACACCTTCCTGAATTCGCGCTCCGCCGGAATCCTTGAAGGCGACAACCGGAACGCCGGTCTTTAGAGCGTAGCGCATGATGCGGGTGATCTTGCGCGCCTGCATCTTGCCAAGCGTACCGGCCAGCACATTGAAATCCTGGCTGTAGCTGGCGACCTGTACGCTTCCCAGATAACCCGTGCCAGTGATCACGCCGTCGGCGGGCAACTCGCGTCCCGCCATTCCGAAATGCACGGCGTGGTGCTTTGCGTGCATGCCGACTTCCTGAAAGGTTCCTTCGTCGAAAAGCCAGTTGATCCGCTCGCGAGCCGAAAGCAAACCCTTGGCATGCAAGGCATCAAGTTTCTCGGGGCTAACGTGCTCAGTTATCTTTCCCCGCCTTGTTCGCAGGATTTCTATCAGTTCGGGTTTGATTGCCATGGGTGCCTTTGCCAAGTGATCTTTAATAGGTCGTTGCCCGACCGTCAGACTTGCGGGCCTCCTCGCACAGGGACGGTTAGTCGAGTCATTCGGGATGACTGCGGAGGCCACGGTAGGAATTCAAGCTTACGCCGCGCTTACAAATGTACAATTTATTAAATAAATACAATAACTTAAAGAATGCTTGCCAATTGCTTAACGGCGGCTTGCGAGACGATGGTTTTTTTGGATTGGCGTCCAGCACCTGCACCGTGCGTAATAGCATCGACTCGAATCAGGCGCCTGTGCTGCGAGTAACAAAGGGAGGCTCCCCCGGCTCTGCCGGGGAGGCACTAGGAGTTTGGCATTCTCGGGCTTGTCCATCGTAGAAGCTTCCAATCGTGAGCCGCCAAGCAAACAAAAGGAAGAAATACGATGGACAAGTTGGAAAGTTGGAGTCGCACGGCGTGGGATTGCAAATATCACGCAATACTCACCGCGAAGCGTCGACGCAGGACGTTATAGGTGGGGTTACGGCAGCATCTGGGAGAAGAGTACCGGAAGCTTGCTGTGCAGAAGGAAAGCCAGATCGTGGAAGGACACCTGATGTCCGATCACGTGCGCACGATGATCGCGATCCCGCCGAAGTATGCGGTATTGCGGGTGATTGGTTTCATCAAGGACAGGAGCGTCATTCACCTGTCCAGGGTATATGGAGAGCGCAAGCGCAATTTCGTCGGGCAACACTTCTGGGCTCGCGGATACCTCGTATAAACAGTCGGCCGCGACGAGGCAGTGATACGGGAGTACATCAAGAACCAGGAGAAAGAGGACGAGCGACTGGATCAGCTCGGCCTTTGGAGATGAGCTGCCGCCGGATACGCTGGCACCTGAGCTGTGGGGCCTAGCGACCCCGACCTGCCGCTTAGAGCGGCTCACAAATTATTGCCGCCGGCTCTGTTGGGGGATATTTACCCGGTTACTTCAAAACCACCCGGCACACATGTCATGTACATAGAGGATGATTAACTTTGCGACTGGTGAAAACAGCGAAGGCTGCTCAATGGCAGCCTTCGTCTGTGCCAGACGGGTTCGCCGTTCAGTCCTTGAAGCGTGACTCAAGGATGTCGACAGCCGGCAGACGCTTGCCCTCAAGGAACTCGAGGAAGGCGCCGCCTGCGGTTGAGATGTATCCGACCTTGTCTTCAATCTTGAAGACGTTGATTGCCGAAACCGTATCGCCACCGCCGGCCAGCGTGAATGCCTTCGAGCTGGCGACAGCGGCTGCCAGCGCCTTGGTTCCGTTGGCGAACGAATCCATTTCAAAAACTCCCACCGGGCCGTTCCAGACGACCGTGCCCGCTTTGGCGATGATGTCGGCCAATGCCTTGGCCGAGTCCGGGCCGATGTCAAGGATCATGTCGTCGTCGGCGACGTCATCAACGCTCTTGATCGTCGCTGGGGCCGTTGCGGAGAACTCCTTGGCGCAGACGACGTCGGTCGGCAAGGGCACCTTGACCTTGGCCATGACAGCCTTCGCCTGATCGACGAGATCGCGCTCGGCAAGCGATTTGCCGATGTTCTTGCCGGAGGCAAGCAGGAAGGTGTTGGCAATACCGCCGCCCACCACCAGTTGGTCAACTTTGGCCGAAAGGCTTTCGAGTACGGTCAGTTTGGTCGAAACCTTGGAGCCGCCGACGATGGCCACCATCGGACGAGCGGGGCTGGCAAGGGCTTTGGTCAGTGCTTCGAGTTCGGAGGCGACACAGGGTCCGGCGCAAGCGATTTTAGCGTACTTGCCTATGCCATAGGTGGTAGCTTCAGCGCGGTGCGCTGTGCCGAAGGCATCCATTACCCAGACATCGCATAGCGCTGCCATTTTCTGCGAAAGTTCATCGTTGCTCTTCTTTTCGCCTTTGTTGCAGCGGCTGTTTTCCAGCATGACGACTTCGCCCGGCTTGACTTCAAAGCCACCATCGACCCAGTTCTGGACGAGGCGAACCTCTTTGCCGAGCAGTTCCGACATGCGTTTTGCGACTGGCGCCAGAGAGTCATCAGGTTTGAACTCGCCCTCGGTCGGGCGGCCAAGGTGGGAAGTAACCATTACGGCGGCACCTTTGGAAAGCGCGTACTGGATGCCAGGGAGGGCAGCGCGGATACGGGTGTCGTCTGTAATGGCGAGGTTGTCGTCTTGGGGTACGTTCAGGTCGGCGCGAATGAAAACTCGCTTGCCGGCGACGTCAAGGTCGGTGAGACGTTTGAAGGTCATGGCGATTCTCGATTCAAAACTTGGATTAAAAAAAGAAAGGGGCACCCGGAAGTGCCCCTGAGCACGGGTATTACTTGGCCATTACGCGGACCATGTCGAGGACCTTGCAGGAGTAGCCCCATTCGTTGTCATACCAGGCCACGACCTTGACGAAGGTACCATCCAGCGCGAGGCCAGCGTCGGCATCGAAGGTCGACGTGCAGCTTTCGCCGCGGAAGTCGGTGGCGACGACTTTTTCATCGGTATAGCCGAGCACGCCCTTCATCGCCCCTTCGGAAGCTGCCTTCATGGCGGCGCAGATTTCCTTGTAGGTGGCTTCCTTGTTCAGCTCGACGGTCAGGTCGACCACAGAAACGTCGGAAGTCGGCACGCGGAAGGCCATACCCGTGAGTTTCTTGTTCAGCTCGGGGATAACAACACCGACAGCCTTGGCAGCACCAGTCGAGGACGGGATGATGTTCTCGAGGATGCCACGGCCGCCGCGCCAATCCTTGTTGGAAGGACCGTCAACGGTCTTCTGGGTGGCGGTGGCAGCATGCACGGTGGTCATCAGGCCGCGCTTGATGCCCCATGTGTCGTTCAGGACCTTGGCAACAGGAGCCAGGCAGTTCGTCGTGCAGGAAGCGTTCGAAATAATGGTTTGGCCGGCATAGGTCTTGTCATTTACGCCGAACACGAACATCGGGGTATCGTCTTTCGACGGAGCGCTCTGGATGACCTTCTTGGCACCAGCGGCGATGTGCTTTTCGCAGGTTTCCTTGGTCAGGAACAGGCCGGTCGATTCGACGACGATGTCGGCGCCAACTTCATTCCACTTGAGTTCGGCTGGATCTTTCACTGCGGTCAGGCGAATCTTCTTGCCATTTACGATCAGCGTGTTGCCCTCGACTGAGACAGTGCCTTTAAAACGGTTGTGTACCGAGTCGTACTTCAGCATATAGGCCAAGTAATCGGGCTCGAGCAGATCGTTGATGCCGACGACTTCGATGTCGCTGAAATTCTGAACTGCCGCACGGAAAACCATACGTCCGATACGTCCAAAACCGTTGATACCTACTTTGATAGTCATGATTCTCTTCCCTCATAAAAAAATCGAACGTTGATGATAAATGCATTTGCAACTGTTGAATATTGAACTCTGATCTTGTCACCAAGTAACCGGACAAACCAGCTGCGGAATTGAATCCCGGCATGGGACGCCATCCGTTGGTAGGAGTTCCGCGAGCGAACTGACCTTGTGTCGCCGACTTTGTTGGGAACCACCAGCCAAGGCGAACGATTATCCGCTATCTCGGAGGATATTTCCAGTGTGCACAGGTGAATCCATTCCATAAAGCGAAACTGGCTGATTTAACTGCACATGGATGCCGGAGATATTCCGGCAAAATCTCGCGGGCCGCTGAGTGTTGGTTCGCCTCGTCGCGGAAAAATGACATTTCTCGGTTCTGTCAGGTTCGATCAGAAACACGTCATAATCCGGTCAGGATGAGCAAGGCTCCTTTGACCAATGTCTCTTCCTTTGACAGGGGTTTTCTAAAAAAACAATCTTGATTGAAAACGAAAATCAATATATAAATCATTGCGCCGATTGACCGATATCGGCTCGGCAACATATAATTTTTTGATTTAGGTTGGATTTCCTGCCTTTCCTGTGGGTTGCACTCATCATCGAATCTTACATTTCGGCGAAGCAGTAGTCGGACGGTTCGTTGTTGCCACGGAAGGCCGCGCAAGACCTGCAGACAACGGTTTTTGACACGGTTTCAAGTGAAGGCGTTGGAATTTGGATTTCGGTTAACCTGCTCCGGCGGTGTTGTACCGAGTTTTGCACCTCTCAGAAATAAGCCAAGGAGCATGTATGGCAATACGCAAGGAACTATTAGCAGAGTTGACCGCTCGCCGCGAAGAGGCGATGGCCGGAGGTGGTCTCGACAAAATGGAGAAGCGTCGCAAGAAGGGGTTGCTCACTGCACGTGAGCGCCTTGACGATCTTTACGACAAGGGATCGCTTCAGGAACTCGGAATGCACGTTGACCATGACACGGCAGGCATCGACCACAAACGGTTGCCGGGCGATGGCGTGGTGACCGGCATTGGAAACGTGGGCGGACGTCCGGTTGCAGCCTTCTCCCAGGACTTCACGGTGTCCGGGGGCTCGCTGGGCCGTATGCACTCGGAGAAGATCTGCCACATGATGGAAACTGCGGCCAGTCTCGGGCTTCCCGTCGTTGCCATCAATGACTCGGGCGGTGCGCGCATCCAGGAAGGTGTTCTCTCACTTTCGGGCTACGGTCAGGTGTTCTTCCGCAACGTCGAGCTGTCCGGGCTGGTTCCCCAGATTGCCATCATTGCCGGCCCCTGTGCCGGTGGCGCGGCGTACAGTCCGGCGTTGATGGATTTTCTGATCATGACCCGCAAAGGCTCACAGATGTTCATCTGTGGCCCGGATGTGATCAAGGCCTCGACCGGCCAGGAAGCACCGATCGAACAGTTTGGAACCGCGGATGCCCATGCCTCGGTGAGTGGCAATATCCATTTCGTGGCCGATGACGACAAGCATGCGCTGGAGATCACACGCAAGCTGTTGTCCTTCCTGCCGCTGAACAACATGCAGGATCCACCGCATCGCATTCCTGACACCATCAAGGTCGAAGTCGATACCGCCATGAATGACCTCGTCCCTGAGGAAAACAGGACGCCGTTTGACGTAAGCAAAGTGATTGCCCGGCTCGTCGATGGCGGCGATTTCCTGGAAGTTCAGCGCGAGTTTGCGAAAAACATCGTCGTCGGATTTGCCCGTATTGACGGTATGGTTGTCGGTATCATCGCCAATCAGGCGATGGTCAAGGCGGGCACACTCGATTGTGATTCCTCCGACAAGGGTGCCCGTTTCATCCGCTTCTGCAACGCCTTCAACATCCCGATCGTCACCCTCGTCGATATTCCGGGCTTTATGCCCGGGCTCGCCCAGGAACGCGGCGGCATCATCCGCCACGGCGCCAAGATGCTGTTCTCCTACGCATCGGCGACGGTGCCGAAGATTACGGTCATCCTGCGCAAGGCCTACGGTGGCGCTTATCTCGCGATGTGCTCCAAAGACCTGGGTGCCGACTTCGTATACGCTTGGCCGTCTGCGGAAATTGCCGTGATGGGTGCAGAGGGGGCTGTCAAGGTGATCTACAAGAAGGAAATCGACGGCGCCGAAGATCCGAAAGCCAAGGAGATGGAACTCAGAGCTCGCTACGTCAAGGAGTTTGCTTCGCCATACCAGGCCGCCGAGCACGGTTTGATCACCGATGTGATAGCCCCCTCCGAGACGCGTTCCAAAGTGGCGATGGCGTTGCGCATCGCGCTGACCAAACGAGTTACCCGTCCACCCAAAAAACATGGACTAATCCCGTTATGAGCCTACATGAATCCCTTGCGGTCGTATTGGCCGTTGCCAAGGACACGGCGTTTGCCGTGGCAGACTCTTCCGCGGTGCAGGAGGCAGCGAAAGCGGTCTCCCAGGGAGCTGCTGCCACGGTTGCGGAGGCTGTCGAGAATAGCGCATTTTCGGCCAAGGTAACGCTCGGGCAGGTCGTCGAATTTCAATTGACCGGCTTGCTTGTGGTTTTCACCGTGCTTGGCGGCCTGACCCTGATGCTCTACCTGATGGCTTGGCTTCTCAAAACGTTCGCGCCGGATCAATACCACTGCAGAAAAACTGCTCCGGCTGCTCCGGCTGCTCCGGCACCCAAGCCTGCAACGGCAGCGCAAGCCGCAGCCGTTGCGGCAAGCGCTCCGCCGGTTGTGGCAAGCATCCATCCCGGACTTTCCGACGAAGAGCTGGTTGCCATTCTGGCCGTCGCCGCTTCGGAAGGCATCGGGCAGTCGGTAACCGTCGTCAAGTTTCGGCCCATGGACAGCATGGACTGGACATGGTCGGTACAGGGCCGGGTCGGCCTTCACTCTTCACGCAAGCTCTGAGCGCAGTCTCAGAGTCGAATCATAAAGGACGCTTAACATGAAAATGCTCAAAATTACCCTGCAAGGCAAGACGTATGAAGTGGGTGTCGAAGTTGTCGATGGCGCCGCCCCGGCAACAGCGGCTCCTGCTCCAGTACAAGCGGCGCCTGCTGTTGCCGTTGCCGTGCCCGTTGCCGCCCCAGCTCCAGCACCAGCACCAGCGCCTGCGGCCGCTGCACCTGCAGCGGTAGCCGGTGGTCAATCGGTGACCAGCCCGATGCCCGGTCTGGTCATGAAGGTTCGCGTGACCGTTGGTCAACAGGTCACCGCCGACCAGGAAGTTCTCGTTCTGGAAGCCATGAAAATGGAATCTCCGGTTTATGCGCCCGGCGCGGGTACTGTTGCGTCGATCCTCGTCAAGGAAGGCGATGCCGTGTCTGAAGGTCAGGTTCTGATCCAACTAAGCTGAGGTTCATATGTCCGGAATCATTGAGCAATTCATGTTGATGATGACCCAGTCGACCGGGTTTTCGCATATCACGGGCGGCATGGTTATCATGTGGGCGGTCTGCGTCGTTCTTTTCTACCTGGCCATTGTCAAAGAGTTCGAGCCCTTGTTGCTGTTGCCGATCACCTTTGGCGCGTTATTGGCCAACATTCCGACCGAGGGCGTGCTGAATGCGCCGCATGTCGAAGGACTGATCACGGTGCCGGGGGGCTTGTACTACTACATCTCGCAAGGCATCCATCTGGAGCTGTTTCCGCCTATCATATTCCTCGGGGTCGGAGCACTGACTGATTTTGGTCCGCTGATCGCCAACCCTCGCACCTTCCTGCTTGGTGCGGCGGCGCAACTGGGTATCTTCATGACCATGTTCGTTGCTGTGATGAGCGGGGTATTTACGCCGGGTGAAGGCGCATCGATCGGCATCATCGGCGGTGCCGACGGCCCAACGTCGATTTTTACGGCCAACAAGCTCGCTCCCCATTTGATCGGGCCGATCGCCGTTGCGGCGTACACTTACATGTCGCTGGTTCCGCTGATTCAGCCGCCGATCATGAAGTTGCTGACGACCGACGCCGAACGCAAGATACGCATGAAGACGCTGCGCCCCGTGGGTAAGTTGGAACGCATCATCTTTGCCATCGTGGTGATGGTGGCCGTTTGCCTGGTGGTTCCGCCGGCCTCAGCGCTGATCGCCATGCTGATGCTCGGTAACATCATGCGCGAATCGGGTGTGGTCGATCGCCTGACCAAGTCGACGCAGAACGAAATCATCAACATGACGACCATTTTTCTTGGAACATCGGTCGGTCTGACCATGGGGGCAGAGAATTTTCTGCAAACCAAAACGCTGATGATCATCGTCATGGGTGTGGTGGCTTTCGCCTTTTCGACGGCCGGCGGAGTCGTGTTCGCCAAGATAATGAATAAACTGTCACCGGGCAATCCGATAAACCCCCTGATCGGATCGGCGGGTGTGTCGGCGGTGCCGATGGCGGCTCGTGTTTCGCAGGTGGTCGGTGCGCAGTATGACAAACAGAACTTCCTGCTGATGCATGCCATGGGTCCAAACGTTGCCGGTGTTATTGGTACGGCCGTTTGCGCAGGCTATTTCATCTCGCGTCTGGGTTGATCAACGCGTCCCCAGTCTTATGACTGGGGACGCGTCTCTAACGAAACAGAGCGTGTTTTACTGGAATGCCCTGTGAGCCTGTGAAGTCTGGCTTACAGGGCATTTTTCTTGAATGCTGTCTGATCAGCACTGGCTATTCCTCGGATGATCAAGGATCGGACCAGATTGTCATCTAAAGTGCAAGGCAATCGCCAGCCAGACCGGCAAGGTAAGCATAGCTGTGAGCGTGTTCGCAGAAATCAGCCAGGCGACACCCGGCCCATCGCCGCCCATCCGTACAGTTAGAATATAAGCTGATGTCGCCGTCGGAAGTGCAGCGAAGATGATTGCGGTATCCAAGTAGATTCCGCGCAAGCCGAGGCTGGATGCGGCCAGTAGCGCCATCGCGGGAAGCGCCAACAATTTGACCAGCAGCAGGTAGCAGGAAGCCACCGGCCATCCGCTGGCACGGCGCACCCTGAGCGCCGCACCTACCGCCAGCAGACCGAGCGCAATTGCCGCTTCGCCCAGCCGGCCCAGGAAATGGGTAGCAATCTCCGGCAGCGTTAATCCGCTGAAGCTGAAGAGAAAACCAGCCAGTGTAGCGATAATCAGCGGATTGCGCGCCATCTCACCAAGGACATTTAGATTTCCGAGCCGGGCCAGCATCCAGACCGAAGCGAGGTTTGCCAACGGTACCATCGCCCCGATCAGAAGGCCCATCGCCACGATGCCGTCTGTGCCGTGCAGCTTGCCGATTACCGCCAGTCCGATGTAGGAATTGAAGCGGAATGCACATTGGAAGCGCGAAGCGTAAGCGGTCTTATCGTGACCGAAAAGCGGGCGGGAAAGGTAGCCGAGAACAATGCCGCTGGTAATCGCGGCAGCGCCGCAAGCGAATAGCGGGGCCGTTGCGCTAAAGTCGATGCGTGTCCTGGCCAGCGCGTTGAACAGTAGGGCCGGAAAGAGTACGAAGTAGACGAGCTTTTCCAGCGAGCTCCAGAACTGATCGGGCAGGTCCATCAGGCGACAAAGCGCCCAGCCGAGCAGGATCAAGCCAAAATCGGGAAGTAGTAGCAGGATGCCTTGCATCGCCTGAGGCGCTGTCGAGCAGGCTCAGATCGCCTTCCGGCTCCGCAGGCTGGCGATCTCGTCGGCGCTGAAGCCCGCTTCCCGGAGGATGTCGTCGCTGTGTTCGCCTGCGGCAGGCGCCGGCATGCGGACTTCGAACGGCATCTCGCTGATCTTGTACGGCGGCGTGAATTGTTTGACGCCATCAATCTCGACGACCATTCCGCGCGCCTGCAACTGTTCATTTGCCAGGCTTTCCTCGAAACGAAGCACCGGCGTGACGCAACAGTCGACCTTGTCGAACACTGCAGTCCACTCCGCGAAGCTGCGCTGAACGAAGACGGCTTCCAGCTCACGCCGGATGCGCAGACCTTCGCTACCCATCAAGTAGGCGCAGGGCTTGAGGTCCGGGCGGCCGATGGTCTCGCAAAGCAACTGCCAGAATTTGGGTTCCAGGGCGCCGACCGCAAAGTGGCGGCCGTCGCTCGTAGGATAGACACCATAGCAGGGCAGTCCACCGGAGAGCACGTCTTCACCACGCGGCAGCGCATGACCCAGACCGAGTACCGCCAGGAGCGGAAAAAGCGTGTGCGCGAATACGGCGTCAGTCATCGACACATCGACATAACGGCCGTGGCCGCTGGCGCGGGCATCGACGATTGCGGCGAGAATGCCGACCAGAGCGGTCAATGAACCACCCAGCAGGTCGCCGATCTGGAAGTTCGGCATGGCAGGAGTACCGCCTTGAGTTCCGATCTGGTCGAGCAGGCCACTGTAGCCCAGGTAGTTCAGGTCGTGGCCGGCTCGCTCACGGTACGGCCCATCCTGTCCGTAGCCGGTGATCGCACAATACACGATCTTCGGATTGATTGAAGACACCGCCTTGTAGCCGACGCCAAGCTT
Source organism: Candidatus Propionivibrio aalborgensis (assembly GCF_900089945.1). Classification (GTDB taxonomy): domain Bacteria; phylum Pseudomonadota; class Gammaproteobacteria; order Burkholderiales; family Rhodocyclaceae; genus Propionivibrio; species Propionivibrio aalborgensis. The sequence goes on from NZ_FLQY01000009.1 coordinate 29,897, forward strand.
GTCGACGACGCCTGGTCTAAAACTCTCGATAATGACATCGGCGTCACCCGCAAGGCGCATGAATACTTCAACTCCGGCCGCCTGTTTGAGGTCCAGGCGGAGGCTGCGTTTGTTGCGATTGATGAGCTGAAAGTAATTGACGTCGCCATAACCGGATTTTGCATCCCGGGCGTAGTCGCCGGCGCCGGTGTCTTCGATCTTGATCACATCGGCACCAAGGTCGGCGAGGTGGAGGCTGGCCAACGGTCCGGGTAAGAGTCGGGTGAGATCCAGCACGCGAATGCCGGCGAGAGGAAGTGAGCGCATAGGGATGAGCTTTCGGAGTCATGAATCAGATTCGGTAGAAGGTAGTGCTCGTTGTAGGTGTTGTGCACGCCAGACAGGAGCGTACCTCAGGCGCATGGCGAGATGCCAAGGATTTACTTTGATCAATGCTCAGGCGCCGAAGTTATCTGGCATCTGAACAGCAACCACTTCACCTTGGGCAGTCGCCACGCCGTCGACCAGTACGGTTGCCTCGACGACCACCTTGCGCCCTTTGATTTCTTTCACACGTCCGCGAATCTCCAGCTCCCGGCCGAGTGGTGTCGGCTTGAGGTAGCTGACGTGCAGGGACCCGGTCACGAAACGGCAAGCCGGCAGGGTGTCCATCTCACGCCCTTCCAGGCGATACATCGCTGCGGCGGCTGTGCCGGTGCTGTGACAATCGATCAGAGAGGCCAGCAGGCCGCCGTAGACGAAACCGGGGATGGCCGTGTGATAGGGCTCCGGCATAAAGCGGGTGACGCTTTCTTCGCCCTCCCAATAGGTCTTGATGCGGTGGCCGTGCGTGTTGTGGCTGCCGCAGCCGTAGCAGTGGGCGAGGTTTTCCGGGTAGTAATCCTGAAAGGCCTTCATGCGCGTGTCTCCTGTAGGGTGATATTCCGGCGTTATCGATGTGCAGCGGTGCAAGGGTAGTCAGGCAACATTTGGCGGATTGTAAAAGCCACGGGATTCTATAAACTTGGCCCACTGAAAACGCTGTCCCTGGGGTGCGCTGATGTTCATGGCGTATCCTTCACGAAGAATAGTATTCGATAACCCTCGACCTTATCAGGCAGGCCACCGGTGGACAAACAAGCGACAAGCTTCAGCATCTCCGATCTCGCGCGTGAATTCGGTATCACGCCGCGCACGATCCGCTTTTACGAGGATCAGCGGCTAGTTGCGCCGAAGCGCGAAGGAAGAACCCGTGTGTTCAGCCGCCGCGACCGCACCCGGCTCAAGCTCGCTTTGCGGGGCAAGCGACTCGGGTTCAGTCTGGCCGAGATCGGCTATCTGATCAACATGTACGACTCGGCACGCGACAAGAAAACCCAACTTACCGAACTCCTGAACGGGCTGGCGCAGCGCAAGGCGGCGCTTGTGCAACAGCGCGAAGACATTGAAGCCGTGTTGCAGGAAATCAATGCCGTTGAATCGCAGTGCCGCGAACTGCTGACAGCCCGTGCGGCCCAGGATGTTGCGCCTTCAGAGCAGCCGCAAGCTTGAGCATTTTCGACAGCGAATGACTCATAGGGTACAAACCAGTTGACGTTAACGTCAACGTCAATTTTAATACCGCCTATGCACAAAGCTCAGGATCCACAATTTGCCGAACGCATCCGCGCCAGTTTCGGGCGGCAACAGGCCATGAGGCTGATCGGCGCCAGCATGCCGGTGATCGAGCCCGGCTATACGGAAATTCACCTGCCGCACAAACCCGAGATTACGCAGCAGCACGGCTACATCCACGGTGGAGTGGTCGGCATGATTGCCGACTCGGCCGCCGGCTATGCGGCAAGCACGTTGACGTCGCACGAGACGGGCGTGTTGACCGTCGAGTACAAGCTGAACCTGCTCACGCCAGCCGAGGGCCAGTTGCTGATCGCCGAAGGCTCGGTGATTCGCTATGGTCGAACGCTAATCGTGACCCGGGCCGATGTATTTGCCATCAACGACGGCAGTAAAACCCAGTGCGCGGTGATGCAGCAAACGATCATGACCCTGCACGGCAAAAAGGACAACGTCCTTTAGGGCAAGAACAAGGAGAGCGACATGGACTACCCGAGCCTCGGTTTTGACCACGGCGAAACCATCGACATGCTGCGCGATTCGATTCGCCATTTTGCCGCGAGCGAGATTGCTCCACGCGCCGAAGCCATCGACCGGGACAACCTGTTCCCGGCCGATCTGTGGAGAAAGCTCGGCGACATGGGCCTGCTCGGCATGACCGCCGACGAGGAATATGGTGGCACCGGACTCGGCTATCTTGCGCATATCATCGCCATGGAAGAGATTTCGCGCGCTTCGGCCAGCGTGGGGCTGTCCTACGGCGCACATTCCAACCTTTGTGTGAATCAGATCAGCCGCAACGGCACCGCCGCGCAGAAGGCGAAATACCTGCCCGAGCTGATCTCCGGCGAACACGTCGGCGCACTGGCGATGTCCGAGTCGAATTCCGGATCCGATGTCGTCAGCATGAAGTTGCGTGCCGACAAGAAAGGCGATCGTTACGTTCTCAACGGCTCCAAGATGTGGATTACCAACGGCGCCGATGCCGATACCCTGGTCGTCTATGCCAAGACCACGGTCGACGCCGGCGCGAAAGGGATCACCGCGTTCATCGTCGAGAAGGGGGTGAAGGGTTTCTCCTGCGGCTCCAAGCTCGACAAGCTCGGAATGCGAGGCTCGAATACCTATCCGATGTTTTTCGATGACTGCGAAGTGCCTGAAGAAAACGTACTCGGTACTCTCGACGGTGGCGTGCGCGTTCTGATGAGCGGTCTCGACTACGAACGTGCGGTACTCGCCGGCGGACCGCTCGGCATCATGGCGGCGGTGATGGATGTCGTCCTGCCCTATGTGCATGAGCGCAAGCAGTTTGGTCAGGCAATCGGCGAATTCCAGTTGATGCAGGGCAAGATCGCCGACATGTACACCACCTTCAACGCCTGCCGGGCGTACGTCTATGCTGTTGGTCAGGCGTGCGAGCGTGGCGATGGCGGTCACAGCAGCGGGCGAAGTCCGCGCAAGGACGCCGCCGGCGCCATCCTCTATGCGGCCGAGAAGGCGACCTGGATGGCCGGCGAGGCGATCCAGACGCTGGGAGGCAATGGGTATGTCAACGAATATCCGGTGGGCCGCCTGTGGCGCGATGCAAAACTCTACGAGATCGGTGCCGGCACGTCGGAGATCCGCCGCATGCTGATCGGACGCGAACTGTTTGGCGAAACGGCTTGATCGCCATCAAGAAGGGAGGTTTGCAATGATTCTGACGCATGAACACGAAATGATCCGCGACTCGCTGCGCGCTTTTGCGCAGGAGCGTCTCGCCCCCTTTGCCGCCGAGTGGGATCGCCATCACACGTTCCCGGCCGCGGCGTTGCGCGAACTCGGCGACCTGGGCGCGCTGGGCATGGTTGTTCCCGAGCGCTGGGGTGGCGCCGGAATGGACTTCCTGTCGCTGGTGCTGGCACTGGAGGAAATCGCTGCCGGCGATGGCGCGACATCGACCATCGTCAGCGTGCAGAACTCGCTGGTTTGCGGCATCGTGACGAAGTTCGGTTCGGACGAACAGAAGGAAGCCTGGCTCAAGCCACTGGCGCGCGGCGACAAGCTCGGCTGCTTCTGCCTGACCGAGCCGCACACCGGTTCCGACGCGTCGACGATCACCACGCGTGCCGACAGGGATGGCGACGATTTCGTGCTCAACGGTGTCAAGCAGTTCGTCACGACCGGCAAGTACGCACAGGCCGCGATCGTCTTCGCGGTCACCGACAAGCCGGCCGGAAAAAAGGGAATTTCCTGCTTCCTGGTGCCGACCGATATGCCCGGCTATGTCGTTGCCCGTATCGAGGAAAAGTTGGGACAGAACGCTTCCGATACCGCGCAGATCATTTTCGAGGACTGCCGTGTTCCGGCCAGCACTCTGCTTGGCGCGGAAGGCGAGGGCTATCGCATTGCGCTCTCCAACCTCGAAGCCGGGCGCATCGGAATTGCCGCGCAGTCGGTGGGCATGGCGCGTGCGGCCTTCGAAGCGGCGGTAAAGTATGCCAAGGAGCGCGAAACTTTTGGTACAGCGATCATCAACCACCAGGCCGTCGGTTTTCGCTTGGCCGACATGGCCACCCAGATCGACGCTGCGCGTTTGTTGACTTGGCGCGCCGCCGTTCTGAAAGATGCCGGCAAGCCTTGCCTGACCGAGGCGTCGATGGCCAAGATGTTCGCTTCCGAGATGGCCGAGAAAGTGTGCTCCGATGCCATACAGATTCACGGCGGCTATGGTTACGTCAGAGATTTCCCGGTCGAGCGGATTTATCGCGACGTGCGCGTCTGCCAGATCTACGAAGGCGCGAATGACATACAGCGGATGGTTATCGGCCGCGCGATTGCGGCGGATTGAGCCGGGAAAGGCAAGGTGCAAGTCATGGACAACGCTCTGGAATTCTATTTCGATTTCTCGTCGCCGTATGGCTATCTGGCGTCAGAGAAGATCGACGCGCTGGCGCAAAGATTCGGGCGTCAGGTCAAATGGCGCCCGATCCTGCTCGGCGTTGTCTTTCGTGAAACGGGCGCGGTACCGCTGACCGAGGCGCCCCTCAAGGGCGAGTATTCTCTGCGTGATTTCGCGCGCTCGGCACGCTATCTGGGGGTGCCTTATACGCACCCCGCGCGTTTTCCGCTGGCCACGCAACACGCTGCCCGCACTTATTACTGGCTGCATGAGAAGGACTGCGCCATGGCCCGGGCGTTTGCTCACGCCACCTTTCGATCCTTCTATATTGAAGGGTGCGATATCTCCGATCTTACGGTCGTGCTTGATCTGGCATGTCGTCAGGGTGCGGATTACAACGCCTTGTCCGAAGCGCTGGCCGGCCCGTCGGTCAAGGAGCGCCTGAAAGGCGAATGCGAAGCAGCCATCAGGAAGGGCGTTTTCGGCTCCCCGTACATCATCGTCGACGGCGAACCTTTCTTTGGCGTCGATCGCCTGCCGCAGATCGAGCGGTGGCTTGAAAAAGGCGGTTTCTGATGCCCGTTCTGACGACCCAGCTCAACCCGCGCAGTGCGGAGTTTCTGGCCAACACCGAGGCCATGCAGCGGGTTGTCAGCGATCTGCGTCAGACGATCGACAGGATCGCGCTGGGCGGGCCCGAAGCGGCTCGCCAGAAACATATTGCGCGGGGCAAGCTGCTGCCGCGCGAGCGGGTCAATACGCTGATCGATCCCGGCTCGCCCTTTCTCGAACTGTCGCAACTGGCGGCGTACGGCATGTACGGCGGCGAGAATTCTTTCGAGGTCCCCGCCGCGTCAATGATTACCGGCATCGGGCGGGTCAATGGCGTCGAATGCATGATCGTCGCCAACGATGCGACAGTGAAGGGCGGCACCTACTATCCGATGACCGTGAAGAAGCATTTGCGCGCGCAGGAGGTTGCCGGCGAAAACCGGCTGCCGTGCATCTATCTGGTCGATTCGGGCGGCGCTTTCCTGCCGTTGCAGGATGAGGTCTTTCCCGACAAGGAGCACTTCGGGCGCATCTTCTACAACCAGGCAACGCTTTCGGCGGCCGGCATTCCGCAGATCGCCGCCGTGATGGGTTCGTGCACCGCCGGCGGCGCCTACGTTCCGGCAATGTCCGACGAGTCGATCATCGTCAAGGATCAGGGCACCATCTTCCTTGGCGGACCGCCGCTGGTGAAGGCCGCGACAGGTGAGGAGGTCAGCGCCGAGGATCTTGGAGGCGCCGACGTGCATACGCGCATTTCCGGCGTCGCCGACCATCTTGCCGAAAACGATGCGCATGCGCTGGTCATTGTCCGGCGCATCGTCGGCAATCTCAACTGGCAGAAACGCCCGCCGGTAAGCCTCGCCGCGCCGCGCGAACCGGCTTATGCCAGGGAGGAACTCTACGGCGTCATTCCGGCCGATACGAAAAAGCCCTTTGACGTGCGCGAAATCATCGCCCGCATCGTCGATGCTTCCGACTTCGACGAGTTCAAGGCGCGCTACGGGCCGACCCTCATCTGCGGGTTTTCGCGCATCTGGGGTTACCCGGTCGGCATCGTGGCCAACAACGGCATCCTGTTTTCCGAATCCTCGCTCAAGGCCGCGCATTTTGTCGAACTGTGCAGCCAGCGCGGTATTCCTTTGGTCTTCCTGCAGAACATCACCGGGTTCATGGTCGGTCGCAAATACGAGAACGGTGGCATCGCGCGCGACGGCGCCAAGATGGTCACCGCGGTCGCCTGCGCCAGGGTGCCGAAATTCACCGTTGTCATCGGTGGCTCGTTCGGCGCCGGCAACTACGGCATGTGCGGGCGGGCCTACAGCCCGCGTTTTCTCTGGATGTGGCCCAATGCGCGCATCTCGGTGATGGGCGGCGAACAGGCCGCCGGCGTGCTCGCCACCGTCAAGCGCGACGCTTTGGAGGCTGCCGGGAAAACCTGGAGCGCCGAGGAAGAGGCCGAGTTCAAGGCGCCGATTCGCGAACAATATGAAGCGCAGGGTCACCCCTACTACGCCAGTGCGCGACTCTGGGACGACGGCGTGATCGATCCGGCCGATACGCGGCGCGTGCTAGGCTTGGGCCTGTCGGCGTCGATGAATGCGCCGGCTGAAGAGACGAAATTCGGAATTTTCAGGATGTAATCGAGCGAACCACCAAGACACCAAGAGCACCAAGTTACACAAAGCAATACAAGAATGCTTTTCCTTGGTGGTTCTTGGTGCTCTTGGTGTCTTGGTGGTGAAAGATTTTTGGATTTGGAGACGTGCATGTATCAATCGATTCTTACCGAAGTCGACGTCGACGTCGGCATTCTCACCCTGAACAAGCCGGAGAGACACAACGCGTTCGACGACGTGTTGATCGCCGAGCTAACGGTCGGCCTGCGTGAGCTTGAGGCAGATCCGCGGGTGCGTGCCGTCGTGCTGTCCTCGACCGGGAAGAGTTTTTGCGCCGGTGCCGACCTCAACTGGATGAAGCGTGTTGCCGACTATTCGCCGGAGGAAAACCTGCGCGACGCGCATCAACTCGCCGAGATGATGTCGACGCTGAACGAGCTGAGCAAGCCAACCATTGCGCGTGTGCAGGGCCCGGCCTATGGCGGTGGTGTGGGTCTGGTTGCCGCCTGCGATATCGCCGTGGCGACTTACGATGTTCATTTTGCGTTGACCGAAGTCAAGCTCGGCATCGTGCCGGCAGTGATCAGCCCTTATGTGCTGGCAGCCATCGGCGAGCGCTATGGACGTCGATACATGCTCAGTGCCGAGCGCTTTTCCGCCGCCGAGGCGTATCGTATCGGCCTGCTGCACGAGATCGTTCCGGGCGACGAGCAACTCGACGAAGCGATTAGTGAAATCCTCGACACACTGCTGAACAACGGCCCCGCAGCGCAGGCCGAATGCAAGGCGCTGATCCGCGTCGTCGCCGGCCAGCCGATCGATCAGGAAACCATAGAAGAGACAGTGCAGCGAATTTCCCGCGTCCGGGCCAGCCCGGAAGGCAGGGAAGGTTTGGCGGCTTTTCTGGAGAAGCGCACGCCGAACTGGATCGTTGGCTGATGAAACAGCGAACCACCAAGACTCCAAGCGCACAAAGCTTCACCAAGAAGCGACAAAGAAGATTGCCAGGTTTTCTTGGTGCTTCTTGGGGTCCTTGGTGCCTTGGTGGTGAAAGGTTCTGAATGTTTACAAAAATTCTCATCGCCAATCGCGGCGACCAATCCCGCAGGGATGCAGCGACGAAGTCAAATTGCCGTGCGTGCGCAGCACGTTCAGGCGATTGCGCCGCCGGAGAAACCAGTGTTCAGTAAGATCCTCATCGCCAATCGCGGCGAAATCGCCTGCCGTGTGATCCGAACGGCACGACGCATGGGTATCCGTACGGTTGCCGTGTATTCCGAGGCCGACGCCAATGCGCGGCATGTGCGTCTCGCCGACGAGGCTGTCTGCATCGGCCCGGCAGCCGTCAACGAATCCTACCTCGTTGTCGAGCGCATTCTCGATGCCGTCAGACGCACCGGTGCGCAGGCGGTGCATCCGGGCTACGGCTTCCTTTCCGAAAACGACCGCTTTGCCGATGCCTGTGCCGAAGCCGGTATCGTCTTCATCGGCCCACCGGCCGAGGCGATTCGTGCGATGGGTTCGAAATCAGCGGCGAAAAAGATCATGGGTGCGGCGAAGGTGCCGCTCACGCCGGGTTACCACGGCGACATCCAGGACGCCGATTTTCTGCACTCGCAGGCAGATGCCATGAGCTACCCGGTACTGATCAAGGCGTCGGCTGGCGGTGGTGGAAAAGGCATGCGGCGGGTCGAAAAAAGCGAGGACTTCCTTGCCGCGCTCGCCTCGTGCAGGCGCGAGGCGGCAGCGTCCTTTGGCTCCGAACATGTGCTGATCGAGAAATACTTGAGCCGTTCCCGGCACATCGAAATCCAGATCTTTGCCGATACCCACGGAAATTGCGTTTATCTGTTCGAACGTGATTGCTCGGTGCAGCGCCGCCACCAGAAAGTGCTCGAAGAGGCGCCAGCGCCGGGCATGACGACGGCGCGCCGGGCAGCGATGGGCAAGGCCGCCATCGACGCAGCCAAAGCCGTTGGTTACGTGGGCGCCGGCACCGTCGAGTTCATCGCCAGCGAGAACTTCGCGCAGGACGGCACGTTTTATTTCATGGAAATGAACACCCGCCTTCAGGTTGAGCATCCGGTCACCGAAATGATTACCGGGCAGGATCTGGTCGAGTGGCAGCTGCGTGTTGCCAGCGGCGAACCGCTGCCGCTGCGTCAGGACCAGCTTGAAATCCGCGGGCATGCGCTGGAAGCGCGCATTTACGCCGAAGACCCTACTCGCGAATTCCTGCCGTCGACCGGTCGTCTGATCCATCTTGCGCCGCCGGCCGAAAGCCTCAACGTGCGCGTCGATACCGGCATCGAGCAGGGCGACGAGATCACTTCATACTACGATCCGATGATCGCCAAGCTGATCGTCTGGGATGTCGACCGCAACGCCGCGCTGGCGCGCATGCAGCAGGCGCTGGCCGATTACCGCATCGTCGGCGTTACCGCCAATGTCGATTTCCTGACGCGGCTGGTTGCCTGCCCGGCTTTCGCCAACGCCGATCTCGACACCGGCCTGATCGACCGGAGCCGTGACTTCCTCTTTCCGGCGCAAGTCGAGCCGCCCAGAAATGTCTTCTTCGTGGTTGCCGTTGCCGAGCTGCTGCGCGAACAATCGGCTGCGCTCGCCAAAGCCCGGCATTCGGGCGACCCCTGGTCACCGTGGAGTTCAAACGACGGCTGGCGTCTGAACATCCAGTCGCGGCGCACGATCACCTACCGCAGTGGAGAAACTCTGCACGAAGTCGCCGTTGCCTACGAGGTCGATGGCTGGCGGCTGACGCTGGCCGGCGAATCGGTACTGGCGCGGGGGCGGCGGCTCGACAGCGGCCAGTTTTCGGGCCAACTCGCCATTGAACTCGATGACCGCCGTATGATCGCCAGCGTCATCGCCGTGACTGAAAAGCAGATACAGAAACGCCACGTCTTTCTCAATGGCACGACTTGGATCATTCAGCGCGACGACCCGCTGCATCTGGTCGAAGCCGGTGGCATGCAGGGAGGCGGCCTGACAGCGCCAATGCCGGGCAAGGTCGTTGCGCTGCTTGCCGTACCGGGGCAGGCCGTAGAGAAGGGCACGCCGCTGCTGATTCTCGAAGCCATGAAGATGGAGCACACGGTGATCGCACCAAAGAATGGGGTGGTGAATGCTTTCCTTTACGCGGCCGGCGATCAAGTGAAAGAGGGTGCCGAGCTGGTCGAATTTGAGGCAGAGAAGCAACGAGCGATGGCAGTGGATTGATTGGCGCAGGGCTTTTGTTTAGTATTACAAACGTTATAACGTTGGAGTTCAAACATGTTCGCCCTGAAACTGACCCAGATCGGCAATTCGGTTGGCGTTGTTCTGCCCAAGGAGTTGCTTGGCCTCCTGCACTTGGAGAAAGGCGATACGCTGTATGCCACAGAATCGCCCGAAGGCGTGCGCCTGACACCGTTCGACCCCGAATTCGAGCAGCAGATGGAAGCCGCCCGCAAGATCATGAAATCACGTCGCGATGTATTGCACGAACTTGCAAAATGACCGCTTGGCGCTGGATCGAAGATAACGTCGTATTGGCAGTACATGAAGCGCAGCTTGCCGAGCATGGGGGCCTCGTCGGAGTACGCGATACGGGCTTGCTCTCTTCCGCGTTGTCGCGGCCGCGTAACTTGGCCATCTACGGATCGCCGGATGCGGCTGATCTTGCGGCAGCATATGCGTTCGGGTTGGCACGGAACCCCCCGTTTGTCGATGGCAACAAACGTACCGCCTTTGTTTGCGCCGAACTGTTTCTCCTGCTCCATGGGTATCGGTTGGAGGCCGGCGATGCGGAGTGCGTCACTCAGATGCTGCGACTTGCGTCGGGAAGTCTCGATGAATCCGATTTCGCCGCCTGGCTGCGCGCCGGCAGTGTGGAAGTGAAATAGGCATGTCACTACCAAAGCAGGTCAAGATCGTCGAGGTCGGCCCGCGCGACGGGCTGCAGAACGAGAAGCAGGTCGTTCCGGCGGCCGTCAAGATCGAGTTGATCGAACGGCTGGCCGGGGCGGGCTTGCCGGCCATCGAGGTGACGTCCTTCGTGCCTGCCCGATGGGTTCCGCAGATGGGCGACAACAGCGAAGTTCTGCGCGCCGTGCTGTCCAGCCCGCGGCGCAGGCCGGGCGTGGCCTATCCGGTGTTGACCCCCAATCTGCAGGGATTCGATGCGGCGGTGGAAGCCGGAGCGACGGAGGTCGCCATCTTCGGCGCCGCGTCCGAAACGTTTTCGCAGAAGAACATCAACTGCAGCATTGCCGAGAGCCTGAAGCGTTTCAACGTCGTGGCGGATGCGGCGCAGGCGCTGGATATCCGCGTGCGCGGCTATGTTTCCTGCGTTGTCGCCTGCCCCTACGAAGGCGCGATTGATCCGGAAAAGGCCGCGTGGGTGGCGAAAACCCTCCACGAAATGGGCTGCTATGAGATTTCGCTCGGCGATACGATTGGCGCCGGCTCGCCGGCCTCGATCAAGCGCATGATCGCCGCTTGTGCAACGCACGTCCCGATCGGTAAACTGGCCGGCCATTATCACGACACCTACGGCATGGCCATCGCCAACGTCTACGCATCGCTCGAACTCGGCATGGCGGTTTTCGACAGCTCGATCGCCGGGCTCGGCGGTTGCCCGTATGCCGCTGGCGCCTCTGGGAACGTGGCCACCGAGGACCTTGTCTATCTGCTACATGGACTGAATATCGAAACTGGAATTGACATGGATAAATTGCTGGAAGCCGGGCAGTACATCTCGCAGCAGCTCGGCCGCAAAAATCAATCGAAGTCGGCACGAGCCCTGCTGGCTCGACGGAGTGCCGCATGAGCCTGTCACCCTTCTCACCGGCAGGCGTTGTTTCGCCCTGCGTCAACATTTGCCAGATGGACGAGATCAGCGGGCTTTGCCGCGGCTGCTTTCGCACTCTGGATGAAATTACAAGCTGGAGTCGCGCGGCGGTCGATGACAAGCTGGCCATCCTGGCCGCCGTCGATCGGCGACGTGCCGAGCACGACCCCAGCGGCGATGAGTTTCGCGGAGACTGCGATCGATGAGCCCGCCGGACATGCCTCCTGAAGACGAGTACCTCTGCGTCGGCATCTGCATGCCCGAACCGGATTCGGGCTACTGCCTCGGCTGCGGCCGCCCGCCAATCCCCGTATCCACGGGCGGGCAGCAGGATGAGTTTGAAGCGCTTTGCGCCGAGCACGTGGAGAATGGAACATCCCAAACGCCCGAAACCCCTCAAGCTGATTCGGCCACGAACCGCGATTCGTCCAAAACACCCTGATGCTCCCCGACAGCCTGCTGGTCCTCGAGCGCGGCTGGCTTTCCTCGAACAACATCGTATTCTTCGAAGGTGAGCAGGCGGCGGTGATCGACAGCGGCTATCTCACGCACGCCGCACAAACCCTCGCACTGCTGGCCCACGCGCTCGACGGCCGTCGCCTGACGCGTTTGCTCAACACGCACTCGCATTCCGATCATATCGGTGGCAACGCGGCGGTCGTGCAGTCGTTCGGCTGCCAGGTCATCGTTCCCTCCGGCATCGATGCAACGATCGCTGAATGGAATGAAGAGGCGCTGCTGCTCTCACCGCTCGGCCAGTCGGCGGCGCGCTTCCAGCACGACGCGACGATCGCCGAGGGCGACCAGGTCGAACTTGGCGGACTCGTCTGGCACGCCATCGCCGTTCCCGGCCACGACATGGATGCGCTGGCCTTCCACAACAGCGAGCATCGCATCCTGATCTCCGGCGATGCGCTGTGGCGCGACGGCTTCGGCGTCATATTTTCCGAGCTGCTCGGCCATCCCGACGATGCCGGCGGACTCAGGGCGACGCGGCAGACGCTCGACAAACTCGCCCGTCTGCCGATTGACGTCGTCATCCCCGGCCACGGCGCGCCCTTTGTCGAAGTCGAAGACGCCTTCGAACGCGCCTACCAGCGGCTCGCTTCCTTCGAACAAAGCAGCGAACGCTTGGCGCGCCACGCCCTCAAGGTGATGCTCGCGTTCGCCCTGATGGAGCGGCGGCAACTGCCTTGCAACGAGTTGCCGGCCTTTCTCGCCAGCCTCAGTTTTTGCCAGAGCGTCAACGCCCGCTACCTCGGTTATGAAGATGAAGCCCTTGCGCAGTGGCTGACGAGCGATCTGATTCGTGCCGGCACGATCAAGAACGAGAGCGGCGTTTTGATCGCCGTTTAGTTGGATTGAAGATGCACTCGCGTTGCCGGCAAACGCTTGCCAGGATGCCGGATAAATCGTCTAATCCGATTTGGATACGCGGGTTCGGTAGATGCGTCAGTGTATTGAAACGTACCTGCGCCCCGATTTCCCCTAGCATGCTGTGTGCTGAACACAGTTCGACAGAGATAAACGCTATTCGTTAGGGCGTGTTCTCAATTAGGCCAACCAGACGAAAGTGCAAGCCAGATGGATGAAGGACAGAAAGGAGATTGCCAGTTTGTCGTATCGCGTGGCGATACGCCGGAAGTGCTTGATGCGAGCGAAGAAGCGTTCGATCAGGTTGCGGTCTTTGTAGAGATGGCGATCGAAATGGCGTTGGACGAGTCGATTGGAGCGGGGCGGGATGACGGCTTGGGCCCCCGCCGCCTCGATGACCGCAACAAAGTGATCGGCATCGTAGCCCTTGTCGGCAATAATGGCTTGAGTTGGCAGGTGTTCGATGGCCTCGGCAGCGCATTCGATGTCGGCAATCTGCCCTGCCGAGAGGATCACCCGCAGCGGATTGCCCAAGGCATCGACTACCACATGCAGCTTGGTTGTCAGCCCGCCCCGCGAGCAGCCGATTTCCTGAGGGCCTGCTTTTTTTGGGCACCGGCGGAATGTTGGTGGGCGCGCACGATGGTCGAATCGATGAATAGTTGTTCCATGTCAGCGTCACTGCGCAGAGCACGGGCAACGTGCTCGAAGACCCCTTTCTCGCGCCAACGGGAGAAGCGCACATACGTCCGATGCCAAGGTCCAAACTCAGCAGGCAAGTCGCGCCACGGACTGCCAGTACGCATGATCCAGAGGACGGCCTCGACAAACCGCCGATTATCCCTTGCCGTAACCCCACGGTCACCCGCCTTGCCTGGAAGAAGCTGTTCAATGCGTTCCCACTGGTCATCTCGCAACATCTTTCGATCCATTCTGACTCCAACCAAAAGTCAGGATATGACCAGATTTCATCCGCTGTGAACAGCCCATCGCTATCCCATTGATCGTGAACGACTTCTCTTCCTCTTCTTGTGTATGGCATATCAGAATTCGATCAATTGAGAACACGCCCTA
>NZ_FLQY01000010.1 GCF_900089945.1 Candidatus Propionivibrio aalborgensis
TTCATGGCGAATGCTGCGGGCCGAGCGGCCTCGCCGGCGCGCTGAAAAAAGGCTTGAAGGGTTCCTGGAATTGTCGCCTGCGCTTCCATCAGGAAGCTTTTGAATTGCGCTAGCCGGTCGGCTGAATGTCATTCAGACTCGACGCGATACTCGGCAGAGCGAGCATGCGCCGGCAAACCTTCGCCCCTGGCCAGCGTTGACGCAATGCGCCCCAGCGTCTTCGCTCCGGCCTGTGACACGCGGATCAGGCTGGTCCGCTTCTGGAAGTCATAGACCCCGAGCGGAGACGAGAAACGTGCGCTGCCCGAAGTCGGCAGAACATGGTTCGGGCCGGCGCAATAATCGCCGAGCGACTCGGACGCGTAGGGGCCGATGAAAATGGCACCGGCATGGTGAATTTTCGCCACCCAGTCGTCGGCATTGGCCATCGATAGTTCAAGGTGCTCCGGCGCAATGCGGTTGGCGATGGTGCAGGCTTCATCGAGATCACTCACCTGGATCAGCGCGCCGCGATTTTCCAGCGATGCACGAATCACGTCCTTGCGCGGCATGGTCGGCAGAAGCTTCTCGATCGACTGAGCCACGCACTCGATATACGCCGCGTCGGGACACAACATGATCGACTGCGCCAGTTCGTCGTGTTCGGCCTGCGAGAAAAGATCCATCGCCACCCAGTCGGGGTCGGTATTGCCGTCGCAAATAACCAGTATCTCCGACGGCCCGGCAACCATGTCGATGCCGACGACGCCGAACACGCGGCGCTTCGCCGCAGCGACGTAAGCATTGCCGGGGCCGACGATCTTGTCGACGGCCGGCACGCATCGCGTCCCGTAGGCCAGTGCGCCGACCGCCTGCGCGCCACCGATGCAGAATACACGGTCGATTCCGGCCAGCGCTGCCGCCGCCAGAACCAACGGATTTCGCTCGCCACCCGGTGTCGGCACGACCATGATCAGTTCCCGCACCCCCGCCACCTTGGCCGGAATCGCGTTCATCAGCACCGATGATGGATACGACGCCTTGCCTCCCGGCACGTAAAGTCCGACACGGTCCAGCGGCGTCACCTTCTGGCCGAGCAGCGTACCGCGCGCATCAGCATCCTCTTCCTCGTACTGCCAACTCTGCAGGATCTGGCGCTCGTGATAGCTGCGAACGCGGCGGGCGGCCACTTCAAGCGCTTCGTGCTGCTCGCTGGGCAAGCCGCCCAGAGCTTTCTGCAATTCGTCGCGAGCCAGTTCAAGATCGGCCATTGATTGAACGTTGAGCCGGTCGAAGCGCCGGGTGTATTCGATCACGGCGTCATCGCCGCGCGCTTTAACCTCGGCAAGAATATCGGCTACGGCAAGGTCAACCGCTTCGTCTTGCGCGCTTTCGAAGGCCAGCAACGCGTCGAGCCGCGGCCGAAAATCCGCATCACGGCTGGAAAAGCGCTTGATGGCGATCATTTCCCGACAACGCTCGCAATGGCGTCGAGGATGGGATCGATGCGCTCGCGTTTGAGCTTCAGCGCGGCCTGATTGACGATCAGTCGCGACGAAATATCGACGATGTGCTCGATAGCCACCAGATTGTTGGCTTTCAGCGTGCTGCCGGTCGACACGAGATCGACGATGGCGTCGGCCAACCCTGCCAGCGGTGCCAGCTCCATCGAGCCGTAGAGTTTGATCAGATCGACGTGCACGCCCTTGGCGGCAAAGTGCTCACGGGCGATGTTGATGTACTTGGTCGCCACCTTGAGGCGGGCGCCCTGGCGCACGGCGTTCTGATAATCGAAGCCCGCGGGAATCGCCACCATCATCCGGCACTTGGCGATCTTCAGATCGAGCGGCTGATACAGTCCATCGCCGCCATGCTCAAGCAAGACATCCTTGCCGGCCACGCCAATATCCGCGGCGCCGTACTGCACATAGGTCGGCGCATCGGTCGCACGGACGATGACAACGCGAACGTCATCGCGAGTGGTCGGAATGATCAGCTTGCGCGAGGTTTCGGGGTTTTCCAGCGGCTCAATGCCGGCCGCGGCCAGCAACGGCAGCGTCTCTTCGTAAATTCGACCCTTCGAAAGGGCAATGGTGATGCCGTCCACAGCGCGTCCCTGCACAAGAAAAGGGCGATTTTACCGCAATGCCGGCCGGCAGGCCGTTTTGGCAAAGGAACGGGCGCGCAAACGACAATGTTGGATGAGTAAGGGCATTCACCCCTCTCCCCTTGCGGGAGAGGGGTCGGGGGAGAGGGGCTTCGAGCCAATCAGCCAACACTTTCATTTTTGTCCAAGGGGCAGCCTCAACCCAAGGCATCAAGCCTTCAACAGTTCCTCCCGGCTGCCCAGCCAGCGCTGCAGATGCCGCTGCGCAAGATCGGGCGCATCGCGCAGCAGCCGCTCAGCCATCTCGCGGGCCAGCTCGACGAGATCGGTATCGACTTCGAGATCGGCGTAGCGCAGCAGCGGCACGCCCGACTGGCGGCTGCCGACGAACTCGCCGGGGCCGCGCAGGTGCAGATCGTGGCGGGCAATCTCGAAGCCGTCGTCATTCTCGAAGATGATTTTCAGCCGCGCTCTGGCGGTTTCGGAAAGCGGCTGCTGATAAAGCAGAACGCATGCCGACTCATGCGCACCACGCCCGACGCGCCCGCGCAACTGATGTAGTTGCGAAAGGCCGAAACGTTCGGCGTGTTCGATCACCATCAGGCTGGCATTGGGCACGTCGACGCCGACTTCGATGACCGTGGTCGCCACCAGTACGTCGATTTTGCCTGCGGCGAAGGCGGCCATCGTGGCGACCTTCTCGTCGGACTTGAGGCGGCCGTGCACCAGCCCGACGCGCAGATCGTCGAGTTCTTCGGTGAGCGCAGCGTGCGTGTCGAGTGCGGTTTGCAGTTGCAATTTTTCCGACTCCTCGATCAACGGACAAACCCAGTAGGCCTGCCGGCCAACACCCACCACGCCGCGCACGCGGGCGATCACTTCGTCGCGGCGGGAATCGGTCACGAGTTTGGTCTTTATCGGCTGCCGCCCCGGCGGCAGCTCGTCGAGTACCGAAACGTCGAGGTCGGCGTAATAGCTCATCGCCAGCGTGCGCGGAATCGGCGTCGCAGACATCATCAACTGGTGCGGCGGCATGGAATTTTTCTCACCTTTCTTGCGCAGTTCGAGCCGTTGCGCAACGCCGAAGCGGTGCTGTTCGTCGATGATCACCAGCCCGAGCCGGGCGAAGTCAACACTGTCCTGAATCAGCGCGTGCGTGCCGACGATCAATTGGGCGGCTCCTGCTGCACGTCCCTGCATGGCCTGCCGCAATGCCCTTTTCTGCCGGCCGGTCAACCAAACGACTTCAATACCAAGTGGATCTAACCAGGCGTGCAGCTTGAGGTAGTGCTGCTCGGCCAGAATTTCGGTCGGCGCCATGAACGCTGTCTGATAGCCGGCTTCAATCGCCTGACACGCCGCCAGCGCCGCGACGATGGTCTTGCCGCTGCCCACATCGCCTTGCAGCAGCCGTTGCATCGGATAGTGCTGGCTTAGCTCACCGGCGATCTCGTCATGGACCCGCCGTTGTGCGTCGGTCAGACTGAAGGGGAGCGAAGCAAGCAATCGCCGGGCAAGCTTGCCGGAGCCCTTGAGCAGAGGCGCGCCTTTCAGCCGACGAGCACGGTAAGCACGACGCAAAGAGAGTTGCTGCGTCAGCACTTCGTCGAACTTGATGCGACGCCAGGCGGGGTGACTGCGCAATTGCAGCGCGCCTTCGGGAACACCGGGGGGCGGTGCGTGCAGCAGATGTACCGCTTCGGCGAAGGTCGGCAGGCCCTGCCGCTGGCACCAGGGCGAATCGAGCAGTTCGCTAAGATCGGCGCCGGCCAGCGCCGGAAGGATCAGCTTGCGCAGTGCGGCCTGGGAAATGCCTGCCGTGGTTGGATAGACAGGGGTGAGCGATGTCGGCAGTGGCTCGTCTGCGGCGACCACCCGGTAGCGCGGGTGCACCATTTCCGCGCCGAGAAAGCCGGGGCGAATCTCGCCGAAAAGTCGGAGCCGGCGGCCACTGCTCTGTGCACCGTCGCGCGCCGCTTCGAGTTGCCGGGTCTGACTGCCGTAGAAATTGAGGAAACGCAAAACAAGTTCGCCGCTCGCATCGGCAACCCGCGCAACCAACTGGCGGCGCGGTCGAAACTGCACAGAGACGTCGAGCACACTCGCCTCGACCTGTACCGGAACGCCCGCGGGCGCCCTGGCAATCGGCGTGACGCGCGTCTCGTCCTCGTAGCGCAATGGCAAGTGCAGAACGAGATCGTCGCCGCGAATCAGGCCGAGCTTGCGCAGCTTGACCTGAAGGGCTTGCGGCGCCCTGATCTCGTCGGCAGCAGCCATTGACTAATGCGGAGATCCCGACAACACCATGACCCCGTCCGCTTCGACCAAGGCACCGCGCGGCAGCGCAGCCACGCCCACCGCGGCACGCGCCGGAAAGGGCTCGGAGAAATAGCGGGCCATCGTTTCATTGACCTTGGAAAAATGCCCCAGGTCGGTGAGATAAATGTTGAGCTTGACGACATCGGCCAGCGAACCGCCAGCCGCTTCAACCACGGCCTTCAGGTTTTCAAACACGCGGACAATCTGTGCGTCGATGCCTTCGACCAACTGCATGCTCGCCGGGTCGAGGCCGATCTGGCCCGAAAGGTAAACCGTATCGCCCACCTGCACGGCCTGCGAATACGTTCCAATCGCAGCGGGGGCTTTGAGCGTGGAGATAATTGATTTGTTCATGGTGCGGTCCGGGTCAAGAGGTTGAAAATCGTCATTGAACCACAGCGCGCCCAATTTTCGATGCGTTCGTTGAGGCCGAAGTCTTTGCCTATCTGCATGATCGTTCATTGATAAAGAGACCCAGGTACGATAATCTCCATGTCATTCAATACGTTGAAGCCTTAAAGGGATTTCCATCATGTCAGCAATATTGGCAAGAATCCGCACTCTAAAGCGGCGTAGCGCCGGTTAATTCGTCAGGGACTTGCGTTTATGCGTTTCGATCCTCCATCCAATATCAATGCCAAACGCACTTTGAGAGAGTGGATATCGCACGTCTTTGGTTCTATTTTTCCGCTGGACGTTCTTCTTCAAATTCTCTTGGTCATCTTAGGACTTGGATTTCTTGGTTACGTGCTCACCTCTTGGGTTCAGCACTTGATCTCCCAAGGCAGCTATCTTTTCAGCGGCCTTATTGCTTGCACCGGACTAGTTCTCTCGGGACTAGCTATTGCTCGCATCCCCATCGCGCTAATTGTCGTCTTCGGTGGCGCAGCAGTTTGTGCCGTCGCATTTCTTTCCGGGTTTGCTGAAGTGCTCTTGCCCTAAAATGACAGGTAGATGGCACCCCGTCGGAGCGACTTTTCTTCAAGCAGTTCGCCTCACTTGGTGCCCCTTACTACAAGGGTTGAAGTCATTCGAGCGCTTGACAGCCATACTCCTAAGGCGCATAGTTAGCCCGTGCTAACCGTCGTCGAAACGTCACTGTTCCAGCGACAGTGGCCACACTACTGGACTGAAGATGAACGCGGTGCTTTCGCCGCTTACATCGCTGAACATCCAACCGCCGGAGATGTCGTGCCCGAATCCGGCGGGATTCGAAAGGTGCGATGGGGCCGAGCTGGTTCGGGAAAATCGGGCGGTGTGCGAGTGATCTATTTCACTCGCAACGCAGAAGGTGAAGTTGTCTTGCTGACGCTCTACGCCAAGTCGAAAACCGACAACCTCACTGGATCAAAGCTGAAGGAGATACGCCGTGCCCTTGAAGACTAAACCACTGAGCAAAGCCGAGCTCGCCGCTTACGAAGAAACCCGCGACCTCGCCGCTGAGTTATTGCAGTCAGTACGCGAAATGCAAGCGGGAAAGGTTCATGTCGTCACTTCTCCGGTGATTGAAGCGCGAAAAAAGACCGGGCTCTCCCAATCGCAATTTGCTGCGCTCCTGGGCGTGTCCGTCCGCACACTTCAAGGTTGGGAGCAAGGCCGCAAGCAACCGAGCGGCGCCGCCCGCACTTTGCTTGCAATCGCCAGCACCAATCCCAAAGCCGTACTGGCTGTCGCATCAAAGTAGTTGCTGCGGAACATAAAGTTCCCGCAATTTTCTGTTTTCGTTTCAAGCACGCGATCCGAGCAGCCCGGTTTGAATCAGGAATATTTCAATGACGACAGCAATCATCGCCAGTCTTGAGAAATTGCTCGGCGGACCGCGTGACGGCGCTTTGCTTCGCTACTCGCTGGGCAACGAATGGCTGAAAGCGGGAAATCCCGCTCAAGCGGCGGACTGCTTTCGCGAAGCCGTCAAGCGCGACGAAAGATATTCAGCCGCCTGGAAGCTGCTAGGCAAGGCGCTGGCTGACAGCGGGCAAACGGATGAAGCGCTGGCCGCCTACGAGCAGGGAATCCAGGTCGCCAATGAGAAGGGTGACATTCAGGCCGCCAAGGAGATGGCCGTCTTCGTTCGACGGCTGAGAAAACAAGCGGACGAAGGCAGCCCACAAGACCCTAGCGCTTGACGCCCTTGGGCATCAGCATCACCGAATCGATCCCCAGCTCCTTCATTCTGGCGCGAGCCGCGTCGGCTTCCGCCTGGGTTTTGAACGGGCCGACCTGCACCCGTGCCTCGATCGTCGCTGGAATGCCTTCATTCACCAGTCGGGCGTGCAGTGCTTCGGCGCGTCGCGGATCTGAAAATACACCCGCCTGCAGAGCATAGCCAGAGAACAGTCTTGGCGGAGTTGGCTGGGGCACGGACTTGCTCGGTGCCGGTTCCGGTACGGCGGGCGACGCCTCATGAGCCGGCGCGACAGTTGCAGGCTGCGCCTTGGGCTCGGCCGGCTTTTCCGTCACCGGCGGCGGGGGGTGGCTGTCCGCTACTGCCGCGCGAGTGGCCGGCCGGGACGGGCGCGGCAAGACCGGCTGTGCGGTTACAACCGGCGGTGGCGGCGGCTCAAGCTCGGCAGCCCCCTTGGCCTCGCCCTCGCCACTCACCACCGGAGGCGCGCTGGATTCAGGGACGGCTACTGTTTGCTCATCCTTCGGGGTTTCGCTTGCTGGCTCGGCCGGCGGCTCGGCTGGTGTCAGGGGCTGGGTCTGCGTCTTTCTTGCTACCGGAACGGGTTCGGTAAATTGGGGTGCGGTGGCTTCCAGTTCACTTTGCTGGGTGAAGTGGTCGAACAAAGCCAGCCCCAAAAGCAGGCCGACAATCATTAGCACCGCAATTCCCATTCGCCAGGCCAGCTTGTGCCCGATGTCGGACTGATCGCCTGGTGCACCGCTGCTGCTGGTCTGCTTGCCTTCCATGTTGCCTCCTTGCCCGTATGGCGCCTTCAACTTCAGTCTTCCCGGTTGCGTACCAGGGCTACCACCAGCTCGGCCTCCGCGCGGGAAATGCCGCAGTGGTGCGAAATGGTTACCGCGCTCTGCCCCTGCAGCGCCAACTGCATGGCGTCGCTGTATAGCGGTGAGGCATTTTGCGTTACTTGCGACTGCGCAAGCTCACGCTGCTGCTTCTCGCGCAAGACCAGTACTTCGGCACGCAGGCCCCCGACCTCCCGGCGAAGCTGTGCGATCTCCCGCTCAAGCGATTCGATCAGTTTCTGACCCGGTATTTCCGGGGGAGGCTCGTTCCAGGGGAAGGCCGCTTCGGAAGGTTCGGCCAGCGGTACCGGCGACGAAGGTGAATCTTCCAATGTCGGCTCACTCGCCCGCGCATAGGCGGCAACGGCTGCACGTACGACAAGCGGATCGGGGACAGTGCTGCCCGACTTCGCGCGCCGCAACCGGCGGAGGCGCAGAAAAACGACGACAACATAGAGCACCAGTATCGCGATGATCGCGACAAGCGCTTCGCGCCAGCCAAAGTTTGCGAGTGCCTCCAAATCCATCGGTCGCCTGGGTCATTGTGCCTGGGCGGTATTATGCCAGACACTTCGAAAGGCCAAGCCTTACACCCTTCCGGGGCCACTCTGGGGGTTTTGATTTTCTTCGCCCAGCATGGCTTCAAGATCCTGACTGTCGAGCGCCGCAGCAAAAAAATAGCCCTGATACTCGTGGCAACCCATCTCTTGCAGGCAATTCATTTGCCGCTCGGTTTCCACACCTTCGGCGATCACTCGCAGGTGCAGAGCCAGCCCCAGTTGAATGATGGCGCGAGCGATTGCGAGGTCGCTTTCGTCGTCCGGCAGGCCGTTGACGAAGGAGCGATCAATCTTCAGTTTCTGGACCGGAAAACGTTTCAGGTAGGTCAGGCTGGAATAGCCCGTGCCAAAGTCGTCGATGGACAGACTGACCCCAAGTTGCGCCAATGCCTGCAGTCTGGTCAATGTTTCGTTGATGTCGTGAATCAGGATCGATTCGGTCAGCTCAAGTTCCAGCCGGCAAGGCTCCAGTCCAGCCTGGCCAAGCGCCGCCCCCACGCTGTCAATAAAGGTGGAACTCTGAAACTGCAAGGCGGAGACGTTGATGGCCACGACCAGATCAATTCCCGCAGCCTGCCAGCGCGCGGCTTGCGCGACCGCTTCCGAGAGCACCCACTGTCCGAGGGCAATGATGAAACCGGTTTCTTCGGCAACCGGAATGAATTGCGCAGGAGAGATATCGCCAAGTTCCTTGCTGTGCCAGCGTAGCAGCGCCTCCGCACCGATGATTCGGCCCGACCCGAGGTCGATCTGTGGTTGATAGCGCAACAGGAAATCGCCTTGTGCAAGTGCGGCGCGCATCGCCGAGTCAAGCTTGATATGTGATAGCGAATCGACGTTCATCTGCCGTTGATAGAAACGGTAGTTGAAGCGGCCCCGCTCCTTGACCTGATACATGGCGGTGTCGGCATTCTTGATCAGCTCGTCGCGGGTCACCCCATCAAAGGGATAAACAGCAATGCCGATGCTGCCCGTTATGGTCAAGGCCAGATCGCCCAATACGACGGGTTCGCACACCCGCTGCAATACCCGATTCACCATCGCTTCGGCGCCCAGCGCATCGGTGTCGTGGAGAAGCAGAACGAATTCGTCGCCGCCGGTTCGGGCGGCAGTATCCGACTGGCGCAGACAGGACCTGAGGCGCTTGGCCACTGCAACCAGCACCTGGTCGCCGAAGACGTGACCCAGCGAGTCATTGATCTTCTTGAAGTGATCCAGATCGATGAAAACGATAGCACAGCTCTTGTGCTCCCGGTCGCACAGGCCGAGCGAAAAATCGATTCGCTCATGCAGCAGCGCCCGATTCGGCAGGCCGGTCAGGGAGTCGCTATAGGCAAGCTCCTCGATTCGCTTCGTAGCAGCGAGTTTCTCGGCGATGTCTTTGAGAAAAGCGATGTAGTGTAAGGTTTTCTGCGCTTGTGACACGACACGCACCAGCGAAACCAGAACGGGCACCTCGTCACCACTCGGCGGAAGGTAGCATGCCTCGCCTTCCCAGGAATTGGAGTGCGCGAGCACCTTGAGAAAATCCTGCCCGCTGAGAGAGCTCTCCTTCGAGCGAATCATCTTCCAGAGCTCTTGCCCCTTGATCTCGTCGGCAGAGAGCCCGGTCAGGCGCTCAAAGCTGGGATTGGCAGCGGCGATCATGCCCTGCGGATCCGCTACGCAAATAGCATCAAGGCTGGATTCGAACACTTCGGCAGCAAGCTGCAATCGTGATTCATTAGCCAGTTGCTCGGTGATGTCGCGGAAGGAATAAACCCGGCCCGTGGGGCGACCTCGTGCCAGCTGGGGCATGGAAACGCGCTCCAGTATGCGCCCGCTGCGCAAGGTCACCACATCTCTGGTTTCGGTCAACGCGGAGTTGGCTATCGTTCTGATGCGGCTCTCGTATTCGGCGCTGTTGAGGACATTCCGGGTCATCCATTCGTGAGTCGCCGCATCGTCCTTGCGCGTCATCAATTCCGGCGGTATATCCCACAGTTCGGCAAAGCGCTGGTTGTAGCCGCGTACCCCGCCATCCGTATCAGTCACCAGAATTCCGTCAGCGGTGGAATCAAGCGTTGCCCGCAATTCGGCGAGCAGGTTTTCCAGCTCCTGTTCTACCCGGCGTTGCTCGGTCCTGTTGGAGATGGCGACCTGATACACGACGATTTCTTTTGACAGTCTTACCTGGCTGACCCGACGTTCAACCGGAATCGTGCGGCCATCCTTGAGCAACAGCAGGGTCTCGGAGAAGATATGATCGTCAAGTCCGGCGGCAACGTCTTGCCAGAAAAACATATCTTCCGGTGTGGTAGCCAGTTCGGTTACCGCTTTTCCGACCAGTTTCCCAGGATCCATATCGAGCATCGATGTCGCCGCCCGATTGGCGGCGACGATGCGTAAGGTCAGTGGATCGACCAGCCAGACCGCTTCAATCATCCCTTCCAGCAAGGACTGCCAGCGCTCGACATTCATGACGTGTCTTCCCCTCCCGCGAGGCTGCTCGCCCGCTCAAAGAAGTAGCATATATGCTGCCGGGGCGACAGGTAATCCAGCGCCTGGCGGGGCAATTGCATCGGTTTGATACTTCGTTTGACCCCCAGGCTCGCCTGCTGTTCGAGATCAACGACCAGCGCTTCCGCCTTGGGAATATGCGGGTTGTAGATAATCAGGCGCGGTTTCAGTGGGCGGGAGGAATTTACGGAAACCACCATCGCGTAACGGTCATCGGTAAGTTGTACCGCCGATCCGGGTGGATAGACACCCATCATGCGAATGAAGACACTCATCGTCTGCGCATCGAAACGGCCTTTTAAGCGGGTAAAGATGGTCGACAAGGCCTCGTGCGGTGTTTGCGCCGCCGCCGGGTTGCCGGGGTTGCACAGATTGTCGTATTGGTTGATCAGCGCAATGATACGTGCCAGTGGCGAAATTCGTTCGCCGGTTAGCCTCATCGGGTAGCCGTTCCCGCTCGCGGATTCATGATGCTGGGCAATGCACTGAAGGGCTGCGTTGGGCAATTCCATCTTTATGCCCAGAGCGATCCCGTGTCGCACATGTTCCTGATAGAGCTTCTTTTCGGCGCTGGAGAACTGCTCGTCAAACCAGCGCAGGCGGCTGGGCAGTTCCTGCTTGCCGATATCGTGCAGGAGCGCGCCGATGCCGAGTTCCTGCAAGTCGGCTTCACCCAGCCCGCAGGCCTTGCCGAGCAGCAATGAGAGCACCAATACATTGATCGAATGCAAGGAGGCGCGATCTCCGATTTGTTCAGACAGCAATCGAATGCTGGTCTCCTCAAGCCCCTGCAGTTGCTGAATTACGCCTTCGACCAGTGCCCGCGATTGGGCAAATGATTTATCGGGCACAGCCTTGGCCTGTTCCAGCAGCTGCTTGTAACTCTTGGCCGCTTGCGAATATTGGCGCTCGCAAACTTTCAGGCTGGCATTCTGCTCGTCCAGCAGCAACTTGCGTCTTTCCCGCTCCTTCTCCTGCGGCGAAACAGGCGCGGGTGCCGCCTTGATTGTTTCAACCGCTACCGGTTCCGGATCGCTCTTTTCGGGCGAATAACGAATACGATCGATGCCCAGAGTACGGATAGTGGCGATTTGCTCCGGGGAGTGAATCTTGAAACTGCTCAATGGGAAAGGATGTGAAATCCACCCCAAGTCTATGTAGACGAACAAGCCGATACGCAAATCGGCGACACTAATGAAATGTTCTTTGTAATCGAGCATTTTCTTGGTTGAACGCGTTTGTTGATTCTTGTTGGCTATGAGCATAAATCATTTTCAAGTCAGCGTCTCGTTGAGTTGCTGATCCAGTCGATATTGCGTTTGGGTGCTTGGCCTTCAGTTTCTGAGCGGCTTGCCGGTATCGAGCAAATGCTGGATACGTTGCTGGCTTTTCTGGTTGTTGACCAGTTCAAGAAAGACATTGAGTTCGACCGTCAGTAGCCATTGCTCGTCGACCAGTGAACCGGCCTCGATGTCGCCGCCGCACAGCGCCGTCGCAGCACATCTGGCGACAAAGCAATCGTGCTCGGAGAACCTGCCGCCTTGACACATTTCGGCGAACATCGCTTCACACGTGGTGATTCCGGCACGCCCGGCAACCTTGACGTTGCGCGGAGAAAGCTTGGGATAGTAACCGGCTTCGGCAGCCCCACGCGCGATGCGCAATGCAACGTAAGGCAGTTCCTTGGCATTGAATTCGATCGGGTCCGAATCAAGCACGAAGCCCTGTTCTCGAGCCTGCATCGCGCTCCCGGAAACCCTGGACGTGACAATCGATGTGAATGCGGGCAGGATGAAATCCACGGGTTCCTTGCTGCCGGTTCTGGCCGAATTCTGCCAGGCCCGGATTGCAAATTCCTTGCAACCGCCACCGGCCGGAATCAGGCCGACTGCCGCTTCCACCAGACCGATGCGACTTTCCAGCGCAATCACCCGCTTTGCACAATGCATCAGGAATTCGCAACCGCCGCCCAGCGCCATGCCCTGCACGGCGGCAACGACGGGCACCCTGGCATACTTGAGGGTCATCGTGGTCTTCTGGAACTCGGCGATATAACTCCCGATCCGGTCGAACTGGCCCCCGCTGATCAAGCCGGCCACTTCCTTGAGATTTGCCCCGTAGGCAAACGGCGCCTCGTGCCAGATGACCAAGCCCTTGTAGTCCGCTTCGGCACGGGCTACGGCTTCCTGCATGCCCAGAAGCACGTCATGACCCAGCGTATGATTCTTTGACGTCAGGCTGACGATCGCAATATCGTTGTCAATTTCAGGTAGCGTCCACAGGCGCACCCCTTCGTTTTCCCATATTGTCGTGCCGCTCATCACACTGCTATTGGCTTCCTCGCCAAACACTCGATCGGGGAAAAGCTGCCGCCGGTAAACCGGCAATGTCGACGGTGGCTTGATCGTCCCTCCACTTGCAGAGTAGGACCCTTCGCTGCGATGCACGCCACCGTGTTCGACTCGCGCGAACACCCATGCCGGGAGTGCCGCCGTGCTCATCGCCCTGTCGGCATCAATATCGGCCTGGACTGCGTCGGCAATGCTTTGCCAACCCGCAGACTGCCAGGTTTCGAACGGTCCCTGCGCCCAGCCGTAGCCCCAGCGCATGGCCAGGTCGAGGTCGCGGGCGTTGTCGGCAATATCGGCGAGGTGGAAAGCAACGTAGTGGAACACATCCCGGAAGACCGCCCAAAGAAACCGGGCCTGCGGGTGGTTGCAGGCGCGCAGCTGGGCAAACTTCCCGGCTGGACTCCTGTTCTTCAGGATGGCCATTACCTCCGGAGCGATCTCGTCCGACGAATCACGACAATCCCTGTAAGCCCGAATTCTTTGGTCGAGAACCTGGATTTGCTTACCATCGTTCCTGTATATGCCGAAGCCGGTCTTCTGACCCAGCGCGCCATCGGCAATCAAGGTCGACAACCAGGCCGGCGTCGCGTAATACTCGGACCACGGGTCGGAATGATTACCGTCGCACGCTCTACGCATCGTCGCGATGACGTTCGTCAGCGTATCGAGACCGACCATATCGGCAGCTCGATAGGTCGCGCTCTTCGGGCGCCCGATCAGCGGTCCGGTCAGCATATCGACGACATCGAAGCCGAGTTCGAAACGCTCGGCGTGACGCATGGCAGCCAGCATCGAAAAGAGGCCGACGCGGTTTGCAACGAAGTTGGGCGTATCGAGCGCGCGGACAACGCTCTTGCCGAGACGGGAAACGAGCCATGACTCCAGCTCGTCAAGCAGCGCCGGTGACGTGCGTCCGCTCGAGATCAGTTCGACAAGAGGCATGTAGCGCGGCGGGTTGAAGAAATGCATGCCGCAGAACCGTTCGCGCATGGCCTCGGGAAAGCTCCCGGAAAGAAGTTTGATCGAGATCCCGGAGGTGTTCGAGGCAACGATCGCATTCGGCAAGATGAAGGGTGCGATCCTGCGGTACAGATCGGCTTTCAACTCAGCCTTCTCGGCAATGGCTTCGATGACCAGGTCGCACTCCCTGAGTCGATCCAAATGTTGCGCGTAGTTGGCGATATCGATGTAGTCGATACGCTCTGCAGTCGCGAGTGGCGACGGCTCAAGCCTGCTGAGCGTATCCCGAGCCCTCATGACGATCCCGTTCGGATCACCCACTTTGGCCGGCAGGTCAAACAGAACCACCGGTATTTCGGCATTAGCCAGATGCGCGGCAATCTGCGCACCCATCACACCGGCCCCGAGCACCGCCGCCTTGCGAACC
This sequence comes from Candidatus Propionivibrio aalborgensis, assembly GCF_900089945.1. GTDB lineage: Bacteria > Pseudomonadota > Gammaproteobacteria > Burkholderiales > Rhodocyclaceae > Propionivibrio > Propionivibrio aalborgensis. Next base: position 14,173 of record NZ_FLQY01000010.1, read on the forward strand.
ATAAGAGCGCTCAAGATTCCCCCTCCCTCCGAGTTCGTGCCTATCAGTGGTACTGGCGAGTACCGCTGCTGTTCCCCTGCAACAGCACTTGAGTGAAGCTTCCGTTGATCATTCGTCAGCCGTCAGCGCGCGCTTGCTGCCCTGCCTGTCGATTGCAACATAGGTAAGCGTCGCCTCGGTCACCTTGACTGTCATCGGCTGCACGGGATTTCGCTCGGCGAATACCTCGACGTTTACCTTGATCGAGGTTCGACCAGTTGCAACCACTTCGGCAAAGAAACTGACAATGTCGCCAACCGAAACCGGCTGCTTGAAGACAAACGAATTGACCGATACCGTCGCCACGCGCCCGCGGGCGCACCGCATGGCCGCCGTCGCACCGGCGATGTCGACCTGCGACATGATCCAGCCGCCGAAGATGTCGCCGTATTGATTGGCGTCGGCCGGCATCGGCATCACGCGCAGCGCCGGCGAGCCATATGGCATCGAAACCGGTTTGTTGGTTTGGTCGGACATTACGATTCCTTGTTCTCTTGGGCAGAAAAGCTGGTGCTGGTTCGAATGCAACAATTCAGCGTCCCAACAAGCCATCATTTCGACAATTATCTGTTGAGCGCCGACCAGACTAGGCCGCATACTCGACACTACTCCATCGTACCGAAATTGATGAATCAATATGCGCCGTTCTTCTCGCAGTTCCTCCGATTACCCGCCAGCCGCTGGCCAGACGGCGGGCGATTCCCACCTTTGGCGGACCCTGAACAGCCTTGCCCCCTACCTGTGGCAGTACAAATGGCGAGTCCTGCTCGCCTTGTCCTGCCTGTTCAGCGCCAAACTTGCCAATGTTGCCGTCCCGCTTGTCTTCAAGGAAATGATCGACGGGCTGACGCCTCCTCAGCAGGTGCTGGCTCTGCCCGCCCTGCTACTCGCCCTCTACGGCGCGCTGCGTTTTTCTACCTCCCTGTTCACCGAGCTGCGTGAAATCCTCTTCGCGCGCGTGACCCAGCAGGCAGTGCGGCGTATCGCGCTGGAAGTGTTTCGCCACCTTCACGCGCTATCGCTGCGTTTCCATCTTGAACGGCAGACGGGTGGCGTGTCACGTGATATCGAACGGGGCAGCCGTTCGATATCGAGCCTGATCAGTTACACGCTCTATTCGATCCTGCCGACACTGGTTGAGATGAGCCTCGTGCTCGGCATTCTGTTCTTCAAATACGATGGGATTTTTGTGGTGATCACCCTGGTGTCGCTTACCGCGTATGTCGTGTTCACGATCAAGGTGAGCAACTGGCGAATCGGCCTGCGGCGTCGCGTCAATGATACCGACTCGGCGGCCAACACCCGTGCCATTGACAGTCTGCTCAATTACGAGACGGTCAAATACTTCAACAACGAAGAGTATGAAGCCCGACGTTACGACGCGCACATGCGCCAGTGGGAAGATGCGGCCACCAAGAGCCAGATTTCCTTGTCCTGGCTCAACCTCGGCCAGCAGATTGTCATCGCTCTTGGTGTGACTGCGATGATGTGGCGCGCCGCAGCCGGTGTGGTCGACGGAAAAATGACCATTGGCGATCTTGTACTGGTGAACGCCTTCCTGATCCAGCTCTACATGCCGTTGAGTTTTCTCGGGGTGATCTACAGGGAAATTCGTCAATCGCTGACAGATATCGAGCGCATGTTCGATTTGCTGGCGGTGCATCGTGAGATTGCCGACGCTCCGGATGCCACTGACCTGCATGCGGAATCCGTTTCCGTGAGCTTCGAGTCCGTTGAGTTCTCGTACGATCCGAAGCGCAAGATCCTGTTCGGGATCGGCTTTGACATACCGTCGGGGCACACCGTCGCCGTCGTCGGCGAATCCGGATCGGGCAAATCGACGCTGGCTCGATTGCTCTACCGCTTTTATGACGTCGATGCTGGCCGCATCTGCATCAATGAGCGCGATTTGCGGCAACTGACACAAGCCAGTCTGCGCGCAATGATCGCTATCGTTCCGCAGGATACGGTGCTGTTCAACGACAGCATCTACTACAACATCCAGTATGGGCGGCCGGAAGCAAGTCGCGCAGATGTGCTGGCGGCGGCGCGGGCCGCTCAACTCACGGAATTCATCGACCTCCTGCCCGATGGGTATGAAACCCGGGTCGGGGAACGTGGCCTTAAACTTTCCGGCGGCGAAAAACAGCGCGTAGCCATCGCGCGTGCCCTGCTCAAGAATCCGCCGCTGCTGATTTTCGACGAAGCTACTTCGGCGCTCGACTCAAAAACAGAAAAGGCAATTCAGGCCAGTCTGGACAATGCAGCGCGCGGCCGTACCACGCTGATAATTGCGCACCGGCTTTCGACCGTCATGAATGCCGACGAGATTCTGGTCATGTCTGGAGGGCGTATTGTAGAGCGCGGATCGCACTGGTCATTGCTCGTAGCGAACGGTCACTACGCGCGGATGTGGGAGCTTCAGCAACAAGAAGATGAAGAAACGGAGGAGGTAAACAGCGGAACAGCAAATGTGCGCTCGTCCCTCTAGGGTCTGTTGACATTCGCGAGATGCAATAAATGCCGAAGGCATGGGCTGCGCAAAAATTCGTTTACTGTCAATCACTTACAAAGGGGGGTGTTCACAGCGCCTGATTTCTGGTCATATCCTGTCTTTTGCGTGGAGATCAGGATGGTTCGTTATTGGCTTCGAGACGATCAATTCGAGCGTATCGCTGCATTTCTGCCGGGCAAGAAGGGGGATCCGGGGAGAACGGGCAAGGACAACCGCCTGTTTGTAGAAGCGGTTCTCTGGATCGCTCGCACCGGAAGTCCTTGGCGTGACTTGCCCACCGAGTTTGGCTTGTGGAATAGCGTGTATCAGCGTTTTGCACGCTGCTCACGCCAAGGGGTGTGGCATCGTTTGTTCTCCGAACTGGCGCGTGACGCAGATTTTGAAGAGGTCTTTATCGACAGCACCATTGTGCGGGCGCATCAGCACGCAGCCGGGGCTGCAAAAAAAACGGCGACCAAGCCCTCGGGCGGAGCCGGGGCGGACTGAGTACAAAAATCCATGCTTTGGTTGAAGGGCTGGGCTCACTAGCTCGGTTTTCACTGACCGGCGGCGAGGCAGGCGATAGCCCACAAGCCTTGCCGCTAATCAAAGACTTACGGCCAGGATCGCTCAGTGCCGACAAGGCCTACGACAGTGACATCATCATTGAGCATCTGCGGGCGGAAGGGATTGAGGCGGTCATCCCTCCCCGCAGCAATCGGCTGATTCAGCGAACTTTCGACAAGCATCGCTATAAAAGTCGCAACTTGGTTGAGCGATTCTTCTGTCGCATCAAGCAGTTTCGGCGAATCGCCACTCGCTACGACAAGCTGGCAGCACGCTTCGCTTCCTTTGTCGCGCTTGTTGCCGCTGTCATTTGGCTTGACTGAATGTCAACAGACCCTAAACCTGAGCGGAAAAAAAGCCGGGCAAACCCGGCTCTTTCGACAACGCAACAACTACCAGATGCGCTTACGCTGCGTCAGCCTCCGCAACAGCCGTAGCCTCCGGTTGATCGAGCAGCTCGACAAAAGCCATCGGCGCATTGTCTCCGATTCGAAATCCGCACTTCAGGATGCGCAGATAACCACCATTGCGTACGGCATAGCGCGGCCCGATTTCATCGAACAGCTTGACGACGATCTCGCGATCACGTAGCCGGTCGAATGCCAGTCGACGATTCGCAAGACTGGGCTTTTTACCAAGGGTAATGATCGGTTCAATGACGCGCCGCAGCTCTTTGGCTTTCGGAAGCGTCGTCCTGATCGTCTCGTGACGAAGCAGTGAAACAGTCATGTTGCGCAACATCGCCAAACGGTGCGAGCTGGTGCGGTTAAGTTTACGAAGACCCAAACGGTGACGCATTTCGATTCCTTCCAGTTCTTGTCCGGGCCGCTTATTTTTCAAGTCCGGCCGGGGGCCAGTTCTCGAGTTTCATGCCCAGGGTGAGGCCACGTGCGGCCAGCACTTCCTTGATTTCATTGAGCGATTTGCGGCCAAGATTGGGGGTCTTGAGCAACTCGTTTTCGGTACGCTGAATCAGATCGCCGATGTAATAGATATTCTCTGCCTTCAGACAATTGGCCGAACGTACGGTCAATTCCAGGTCATCAACCGGACGCAGAAGCAAGGGATCAACCTGGACCGTCTTCTGATGTTCGATCGGCATTGACGTGCCTTCAAGATCGGCGAAAACCGAAAGCTGCTCCATCAGAATGCGCGCCGCGGTTCGAATCGCTTCTTCGGGCTCGATTACACCGTTGGTTTCGATCTCCATGATCAGCTTGTCAAGATCGGTACGCTGTTCAACGCGGGCACTCTCGACAAAATAACTGACCCGCCGCACTGGGCTGAACGAAGCGTCAAGCACCAATTTTCCAATACTCTTGCTGCCGTCACCGAGCTGCCGCAGATTGCCTGGAACGTAACCGCGAGCCTTCTCAACCTTCAACTCCATGGCCAGTTTGCCGCCTGCAGACAGATGGGCGATCACGTGGTCCGGGTTGATGATCTCGACGTCATGCGAAACCACGATATCGGAGGCACGAACGACACCTTCACCATCCTTGCTCAATTGAAGAACAGCCTCGTCACGGTTATGCAGCTTGAAGACGACACCCTTGAGGTTCAACAGAATATCAACAACGTCTTCCTGCACACCATCGATCGAAGAATATTCGTGCAGAACGCCGTCTATGCTTACCTCGGTTGCGGCAAAGCCCGGCATCGACGAAAGAAGGATGCGCCGCAACGCATTGCCAAGCGTATGCCCGAAACCACGCTCGAAAGGCTCCATCACAACCTTGGCGTGTACCGGTGACAAACTCTGTACATCAATAATGCGTGGTTTCAATAGTCCACTGCTTTGCATGTCTTGTCCTTTGCCTGGTTCAGTCGAGTGGAGCTGCGACTACTTCGAATAGAGCTCGATCACGAGGCTTTCGTTGATCGTCGATGGCAATTCGCTACGCTCCGGGCGAGCCTTATAGGTACCCTTCGCTTCCTTGACATCCACTTCAATCCATTCGGGGAAGCCACGCGATTCGGCGGCGGCAAGCGCAGCCTTGACGCGCAATTGGCTCTTGGCTTTCTCTGCGACCTCCACAACGTCGCCAGGGCGAACCAAGAAAGATGGAATATTCACGCGGCGTCCGTTCACCAGCACTCCATTGTGCCGCACGACCTGACGGGACTCGGAGCGAGAAGCTGCGAAACCCATGCGGTAAGCCACAGTATCAAGACGTGACTCGAGCAACTGGAGCAGGTTTTCGCCAGTGACACCCTTGCGACGATCCGCTTCCTTATAAACCTTGCGGAACTGACCTTCCAGTACGCCGTAGATGCGACGTATCTTCTGCTTTTCGCGCAGGTGAACACCGTAGTCGGACAAACGCTGCCCGGATTTCTGTCCGTGCTGACCGGGGGCGTACGAGCGGCGCTCGATGGCACACTTGTCGGTGAAGCATTTCTCACCCTTCAGGAACAGCTTTTCTCCTTCGCGGCGACACTGGCGGCACTTCGGATCGAGATTACGAGCCACTTTTCTTTCTCCTTATATCCGGCGCTTCTTGGGCGGGCGGCAACCATTGTGCGGGATCGGCGTCACGTCCGTGATTGACGTGATTTTTATTCCGAGCGCGTTCAAGGCGCGAACCGAAGACTCACGACCAGGCCCAGGGCCCTTGATGCGGACTTCGATATTCTTGACGCCACACTCGACGGCCATCTTGCCCGCAGATTCAGCGGCAACCTGCGCGGCAAACGGGGTACTCTTCCGTGACCCCTTGAATCCGGCTCCGCCAGAAGTCGCCCATGACAAGGCATTCCCCTGCCGATCGGTGATCGTAATGATCGTGTTATTGAACGAAGCATGAATGTGGGCGATGCCCTCGGCTACGTTCTTTTTTACCTTCTTGCGAACTTTCGCAGTTGTCTTGGCCATGATCAGGTCCTCTTATTTCTTGCCAGCGATGGCTTTGCGCGGACCCTTGCGTGTCCGGGCATTGGTACGAGTACGTTGGCCACGGCAAGGCAAACCCTTGCGATGTCGTAGACCACGATAGCAGCCAAGGTCCATCAGACGCTTTATGCTTATCGTTACCTCACGACGCAGATCGCCCTCGACAATGAACTTGCCGACACAATCGCGCAAACGATCCATTTCGGCCTCAGTCAGGTCTTTCATTTTCGTGGAACGTGCCACCCCTACAGCATCACAGATTTTCTGTGCGCGGCTACGTCCAATACCGTATATCGCAGTAAGCGCGATCTCGGCATGCTGGTGGTTGGGTATATTTACCCCTGCAATGCGGGCCATCGATTCATCCCAATTATGCGAAACTCAAAGTTAAATCTTCAACCGACTGGTGACTCAATCCGTAGAGTCCCAGCGATCAGCCTTGGCGCTGCTTGTGACGCGGATCCGTACAGATCACACGCACGATTCCGTGGCGCCGAATGATTTTGCAGTTGCGGCAAATACGCTTAACAGATGCCAGCACTTTCATGTTTAACTCCTGATTATCGGCTTCGGGACGCTACACGCCTTCCGCCAAACTACATCTACTTCATAGAGACATTACTTGGCGCGGAAGACAATGCGCGCACGACTCAGGTCATAAGGCGTCAGTTGCACCGTGACCTTGTCACCGGGCAGTATGCGGATATAGTGCATACGCATCTTCCCGGAAATAAAGCCGAGCACAACATGACCGTTTTCGAGCATTACCCTGAATGTCGCATTCGGGAGGTTCTCTACAACCTCTCCCTGCATTTCAATCAAGTCTTCTTTTGCCATACTATCTTGCCGTAAGCCCGGAGCCCTTGAAGTTCGCTTTCTTCAAAAGTCCCTCATACTGATGTGACATGGCATAGGCCTGAACCTGATTCATGAAGTCCATCGTCACAACCACAATGATCAGTAATGATGTCCCGCCAAAGTAGAACGGTACATTCCATTTGAGAATCAAGAACTCTGGCAACAAACAAACGATCGTTATATACGCCGCGCCGACCAGGGTCAGGCGCATCAAAATCTTGTCGATGTAGCGCGCCGTCTGCTCACCCGGACGAATGCCCGGTACAAACGCACCGCTTTTCTTGAGGTTATCCGCAGTCTCCTTGGAATTGAAAACCAGCGCCGTATAGAAGAAGCAGAAAAATATTATTGCCGCAGCGTACAACATTACATAGATCGGCTGCCCCGGAGAAAGAGCCCCGGAGATATCCTTGAGCCACCGCATCGAATCGCTGGCACTGAACCAGCCTGCAATTGTCGCCGGAAACAGGATGATCGATGAAGCAAAGATCGGCGGAATCACCCCCGACATGTTCAGCTTGAGCGGTAAATGCGAGCTTTGTCCACCATAAACCTTATTACCCACCTGGCGCTTCGCGTAGTTGACCAGAATCTTGCGTTGGCCGCGTTCAACGAATACCACAAACGCCGTGACCAGACCCACCAGAAATGTTATCAGCAGTGCCGACAGCGGATGCATCGCTCCGGTACGCACCAGTTCCAGCAAACCCGCAATCGCGTTCGGGAGCCCCGCGGCGATTCCCGCGAAGATGATGATCGAGATACCATTTCCCAGACCGCGTTCCGTAATTTGCTCGCCGAGCCACATCAAAAACATCGTGCCAGTCAATAGCGTCGTCACAGTCATAAAGCGGAACATCATCCCGGGATCAGGAACCAGGCCTGGCTGCGACTCGACAGCAATAGCGATACCAATGCCCTGAAACAGCGCGAGCAAAACCGTGCCATATCGGGTGTACTGCGTGATCTTGCGCCGACCCGCCTCGCCCTCTTTCTTCAACGCCTCAAGTTGCGGGCTGGCGTGAGTCATCAATTGCATGATGATCGACGACGAAATGTACGGCATGATCCCAAGCGCAAATATCGAGAAGCGACTCAAGGCACCACCCGAGAACATATTGAACATTCCGAGAATGCCACCCTGCTGCCTGCTGAACAGATCGCTCAGAACCTGCGGATCAATCCCTGGAACCGGAATATGTGTTCCGATGCGGTAAACAATCAGCGCGCCAAGCAGGAACAGAAGTCTGCGCTTAAGATCGCCATACTTCCCTCCCTTGCCGACTTGAGCTTGTTGTTTAGTTGCCAAGAAACACCGCCATCATCAAGTTGTTATTCAGCAACACTGCCACCAGCTGCCTCGATAGCCGCCTTAGCGCCTTTGGTCGCCCCAACACCGTTCAAGACGACCTTGCGCAGAATCTTGCCAGAAAGAACGACTTTTGCTGACAGCGCATGCTGAGAAACGAGATTGGCCTGCAACAACGTGAGCATATCAATCTCGTCGACCGGCAAGTCATTGATCTCCGACAGCCGGACCTCGACGTTACGCGCATTGGTCAGCGAAACGAAACCTCGCTTTGGCAAGCGACGCTGCAGTGGCATCTGACCACCTTCGAAACCCACCTTGTGGAAACCACCGGCACGAGACTTCTGCCCTTTGTGACCACGGCCGCAAGTTTTCCCCAGACCGGAGCCAATGCCACGTCCGACACGGCGCTTGGCGTGCTTGGATCCTTCAGCTGGCTGAATCGTATTCAGTTTCATCTTAGCCCTCGCACTTCAGAAGGTAGGAAACCTTGTTAATCATTCCACGAACCGCCGGCGTATCCTGCAACTCGGAACTGCTGCTCAGACGGCGCAAACCCAAGCCGCGAACCGTTGCACGGTGCGACTGTTTGGTCCCAATCAAGCTCTTGACCAGCGTGACCCTAACTTTCTTTTCAGCCATGGTTTACCCCAGAATATCTTCGACCGACTTGCCACGCTTGGCTGCAATTTCAGACGGCGTGTTCATCGCCTGCAAACCGTTTATCGTGGCACGAACAATGTTGTAAGGGTTAGTTGAGCCGTGCGCCTTGGCGACCACGTTCGTCATGCCCATAACATCAAATACCGCGCGCATCGCACCACCAGCAATAATGCCTGTACCTTCAGGAGCAGGCTGCATCATGACTACAGAAGCACCGTGACGACCAAAAACAGTGTGGTGCAATGTGCCGCTCTTGAGGCTGACCTTAACCATCCTGCGCCGAGCTTCTTCCATTGCTTTCTGTACCGCAACAGGAACTTCTCGCGACTTGCCCTTGCCCATGCCAACCCGGCCATCACCATCACCCACGACCGTCAGCGCTGCGAAACCAAGGATACGCCCCCCCTTCACAACCTTTGTGACGCGATTGATCGAGATCATCTTCTCGCGCATGCCATCATCGGGCTTCTCAGCTTGCTGCGGTTTTCTGCCTTGTGGTTTTGCCATTGCTTACTCCGATTTCTTTCCGGGCCGCTTAGAATTTGAGACCGGCTTCACGCGCGGCTTCGGCGAGCGCCTTGACACGCCCGTGATACTGGAAACCGCCACGATCGAACGTGACCTGCTCGACTCCGACTTTCTTGGCGCGTTCAGCGATCAACTTGCCGATTGCAGTCGCCGCACCGATGTTTCCACCGTTACTCAGACCCTTGCGCACTCCCGGTTCAAGCGAGGAAGCCGCGACCAGCACCTTCGAGCCACAAGGTGAAAACACCTGTGCATAGATGTGGCTGTTAGTGCGATGCACCGACAAACGCAAAGACTTCAGTTCGGCAATTTTGGCCCGGGTTTTACGGGCTCTGCGCAAACGCGCCTGGTTCTTGTCAATCATTTATGCGCCCTTACTTCTTCTTTGTTTCCTTGAGGATTATCACTTCGTCGGCATATCGCACACCCTTGCCCTTGTAAGGTTCAGGCTTACGATAGGCACGAATCTCAGCAGCCACCTGGCCAACTTGCTGCTTATCCACACCTTTGATCACGATCTCTGTTTGGGTCGGTGTCTCACACTTGACGCCTGCCGGCATCTTGTGAGTAACCGGATGGGAAAAACCCAGTGTTAGGTTCAGCACATCGCCTTGCGCCTGGGCTCGATAGCCCACGCCAACGAGGTTGAGCTTACGCTCGAAACCCTTGCTGACGCCTGTCACCATATTGGCGACAACCGCACGAACAGTTCCGGAGAGGGCAACTGTATTGTCAGCTCCTTCGATGGGCTTGCACACGAGAGTGTCGCCCTCTTTTTCAACCTTGACAGCGGGATTTGCTGCAAACTTGATTGCCCCCAAGGGGCCCTTGACGGAAATGACTTCGGCGCCCAGGGAAACTTCAACACCCTGAGGAAGCACGATTGGATTCTTAGCAACGCGGGACATAATTACCTCTTACGCGACGATGCAGAGCACTTCGCCACCTGTATTGGTAGCGCGCGCCTTGCGGTCGGTCATTACACCCTTGGGCGTGGAAACGATTGCTACACCAAGGCCATTCATAACGCGCGGAATAGCATCAGCGCCTTTGTATACTCGCAGACCAGGCCTTGACACGCGATCTATGCGCTCAATGACAGGGCGCCCGGCGTAATACTTCAATGCAATTTCAAGCGTCGGCTTGCCATCGTTGTCACGTACGGCAAAATCCTCAACATATCCTTCGTCCTTCAGCACGTTGGCAATCGCCACCTTTACCTTGGAAGACGGCATCGCGACAACTGCCTTGCTCGCCATCTGTGCGTTGCGGATGCGTGTCAACATATCGCTGATCGGATCGCTCATACTCATATCGTCTTCTCCTGCCTACCAGCTAGCCTTGGTCATACCAGGGACTTCGCCGCGCATAACGAAATCACGCAATTTACTGCGACCCAGACCGAACTTGCGATATACGCCACGCGGACGCCCCGTCAGCTTGCAGCGGTTACGCAAACGCACTGGGCTGGAATTACGCGGAAGCGCCTGGAACTTCAGGCGCGCCTCAAAACGCTCCTCGTCTGACAGGCTCGAATCATTTAGGACAAGCTGCAACCCTGCACGCTTAACAGCAAATCTTTCTACCGTTTTGCGCCGTTTTTCTTCACGGTTAATCAATGCAAGTTTTGCCATTTTCGCCTCAGTTCTTGAACGGGAATTTAAACGCGCCGAGCAACGCGCGCGCTTCTTCGTCAGTTTTGGCGGTGGTGGTGACACTGATGTTCATACCACGCAACGCATCAATCTTGTCGTACTCGATTTCCGGGAAGATGATCTGCTCCTTGATACCCATGTTGTAGTTGCCTCGGCCATCAAAACTCTTGCCTGAAATGCCGCGGAAATCACGAACACGAGGTAATGCGATCGACACCAGGCGGTCAAGGAATTCAAACATCCGCGGACCACGCAATGTGACCATACAGCCGATCGGATAACCATCACGGATCTTGAACCCGGCAATCGACTTGCGTGACTTCGTTATCACCGGCTTCTGTCCGGCAATCTTCGTCATGTCGCCGACAGCATGCTCAAGCACTTTCTTGTCAGCGACCGCTTCGCCCACACCCATGTTCAGGGTAACCTTGGTAATGCGCGGAACCTGCATGTTCGACTTGTAGCCAAACTTTTTGGTCAGCTCCTGCACTACCGTCTTTTTGTAATAATCCAGTAAACGCGCCATGATCGCTCCTTATGCCCCAACCACTTCGCCGTTCGACCTGAAGATGCGCACCTTGGTACCGTCTTCAAGCAGTTTGAACCCGACTCGGTCTGGCTTCTGGGTCAGCGGGTTGTAGAGCGAAACGTTTGAAACATGCAGCGGCATGTTCTTATCGACGACGCCACCCACCTCACCCTTGACCGGATTTGGCTTGACGTGCTTTTTTGCGCGATTTACACCTTCAACCACGACATGCCCAGCATCAACACGGGCAAGAACCCTCCCCCGCTTCCCCTTATCCTTACCGGCGATGACGACGATTTCATCGCCCTTACGAATCTTGTCCATGGTTGCCCCCTACAGCACTTCCGGCGCCAGCGACACGATCTTCATAAACCGTTCGCCGCGCAATTCGCGTGTCACCGGCCCAAAGATCCGCGTACCAATCGGCTCTAATTTGTTATTGAGGAGTACCGCCGCGTTTTTGTCGAACTTCACCAGCGATCCGTCCGGACGACGCACACCCTTGGCGGTACGAACCACCACAGCGCTGTAAACGTCGCCTTTTTTGACGCGGCCACGAGGTGCGGCATCCTTGATACTCACTTTGATGATATCGCCAACGCCGGCATAGCGACGCTTCGAGCCGCCCAGCACCTTGATACACATCACTGAACGGGCGCCTGTATTGTCGGCGACGTCCAGAACCGTCTGCATCTGAATCATCTATCTCTCCAACTTACCCCGCCACAGCGGTCAGTCTTGGAACCCGTACGGGAGATACGCCTAGCAGGAACAACCGCCCAGCGCGAAAGGTCAGTATTATAGACCTTATTCTTAGAAAAGCAATTTCTAAATTGCAACCGCCTTTTCCAATAGCCTTGTTACCACCCAAGCTTTGGTCTTCGCGAGCGGGCGGCATTCCTGAATCTCTACCAGGTCACCTGATTTCGCCTCATTGTTTTCGTTGTGTGCGTGGTATTTGCTTGATCGAACAATGATTTTTCCATACATGGGATGCTTGACGCGGCGCTCGATGAGCACAGTAACCGTCTTGTCCATCTTGTCGCTGACGACACGGCCCACCTGTGTACGTTTGCTCTCTGTTTCACTCATTGCTTGACCGCCTTTTCACGAAGAAGGGTGCGTACGCGTGCAATATCACGACGGACCTTGCCGATCTGACTGTTGTTCGTTAATTGCTGGGTCGCAATCTGCATGCGCAGGCCGAATTGCGCCTTCAGCAAATCCAGCAGCTCCTTGTTCAGTTCCTCGACGCTCTTAGCTCTAAGTTCACTGGCTTGCATGATCAACCCACCATTCGCGTAACGAAAATCGTCGGGATCGGGAGCTTGGCGGCCGCAAGCGCGAAGGCCTGACGAGCCAGCGCTTCATCCACCCCATCCATCTCGTAAAGCACCTTTCCGGGCTGAATCTCAGCAACGTAATACTCCGGATTACCCTTCCCGTTCCCCATCCGCACTTCGGCTGGCTTCTTGGAAATCGGCTTGTCAGGGAAAATACGAATCCAAATCCGCCCACCACGCTTGATATGTCGCGTCATAGCACGGCGCGCCGCTTCAATCTGACGAGCTGTCAGGCGACCACGACCGGTTGCCTTGAGCCCGAATTCACCAAAGCTCACCTTGGCCCCACGCGTAGCAAGGCCGGTATTCCGCCCCTTCTGCTCTTTGCGGTACTTCCTCTTAGCTGGTTGGAGCATCAGTCGTTCCTGCCTTTCTTACACGTTTAGCTGGAGCCTTCGTCGCAGCTACATCAGCTTCGGTATTCACCACATCAGGCTGAGCATTGGCCTTCACTGTGCGGCTCTTCGGCTTCTCGGCATTGTCAGTGTCCGACGCCGCCGGCTTCGCAACACGACGTGGTCTACGCGCCTGCTCGTCAGTTTCAGTAGCTTCGGGCAATGCGGCGGGCTGCTCATTACGATTCAGGATTTCGCCTTTGAACACCCAAACCTTTACGCCAATGATGCCGTAAGTCGTCAAAGCCTCGGAAGTCGCGTAATCGATATCCGCACGCAGCGTATGTAGAGGCACACGGCCTTCGCGATACCACTCGCGTCGCGCAATTTCTGCACCGTTAAGACGACCCGAACTCATAACCTTGATCCCCTGAGCACCAAGACGCATCGCGTTCTGCATAGCACGCTTCATGGCGCGGCGGAACATGATCCGCTTTTCAAGTTGCTGAGTTATCGAATCGGCAATCAGTTGTGCGTCCAGCTCTGGCTTGCGGATTTCTTCGATGCTGACGTGTACCGGAACGCCCATGATTTTCTGCAGCGCAGTGCGCAAGTTATCGATTTCTTCGCCCTTTTTTCCGATGACCACACCGGGGCGAGCGGAAAATATCGTTACGCGAGCATTCTTGGCCGGCCGTTCGATCAATACGCGACCAACGGATGCGTGCTTAAGCTTTTTCTTGAGGAAATCACGAACCTTGACGTCTTCATTGAGCATGCCTGAGAAATTCTTGCTGTTGGCGTACCAACGCGAGGACCAGTCACGTGAGACTGCAAGGCGAAAACCAGTCGGATGAATCTTCTGTCCCATTGTTATTCCTTAATTTCCGACGGTCAGGAAAATATGGCAAGTCGGTTTGACAATCCGATTGCCACGACCCTTGGCTCGCGCGGTAAAGCGCTTGAGCACTGCGCCCTTTTCGACAAAAATGGTTTTTACCCTAAGCTCGTCAATGTCAGCGCCATCGTTGTGTTCGGCATTGGCAATAGCTGATTCCAGCACTTTTTTGATGATGCCGGCGCCTTTCTTCGGGCTGAATGTAAGCACGCTGAGCGCCTTATCAACAGGCAAACCGCGGATCTGGTCAGCGACCAGCCGACCTTTTTGGTCCGACAACCGAACGCCGCGCAAAGTGGCACGAGTCTCCATATCCATTCCTTTACTTCTTCGCCTTCTTGCCGGCGGTGTGACCCTTGAAAGTACGCGTCAATGAAAACTCGCCAAGCTTGTGGCCCACCATGTTTTCGGTGACATACACCGGGATGTGTTGCTTGCCGTTATGCACCGCAATGGTCAGACCAACAAAATCCGGCAGCACCGTTGAACGGCGGGACCAAGTCTTGATCGGACGCTTGTCGCTAGTCGCTCGTACAGCGCCGATTTTCTTGATCAGATGGGCATCGACAAACGGGCCCTTTTTTACGGAACGTCCCATAGTTCTCTATCCCTTAGCGTTTGTGACGGCGCTGCACGATCATTGAGGTCGTGCGCTTGTTGCTGCGTGTACGATAACCCTTGGTCTTGGTACCCCACGGGCTCACTGGGTGCATACCTGCCGCGGTTTTACCTTCACCACCACCATGCGGGTGATCAACGGGATTCATTACCACACCGCGAACGGTAGGACGAATGCCGCGCCAGCGATTAGCGCCCGCCTTGCCAATGGAACGCAGACTATGCTCACCGTTACCCACCTCTCCGACCGTAGCACGGCACTCGACATGCACCCGACGGATTTCACCGGAGCGCAAACGAATCTGGGCGTAAACACCTTCGCGCGCCAGTAATTGCGCTGAAGTTCCGGCTGACCGAGCTATTTGTGCGCCCTTGCCAGGAACCATCTCAATGCAGTGAATCGTCGTACCGACAGGAATGTTGCGAATTGGAAGGGTGTTACCCGACTTTATCGGCGCCTCGGAGCCACTGACGACCTGCTGACCGACAACCATACCCTTGGGCGCAATGACATAACTACGCTGGCCATCGGCATAACAGAGCAATGCAATATTCGCGGTGCGATTCGGGTCGTATTCAAGGCGCTCAACTTTGGCCGGGATACCGTCCTTGTTGCGCTTGAAATCAACCAAGCGATAGTGCTGCTTGTGCCCGCCACCCTTGTGTCGCGTGGTGATGTGACCATTATTGTTGCGTCCGGCATGTTTCGACTGCGGTTCGACCAGAGACGCCAACGGTTTGCCCTTATGCAGGCTCGGATCGACCACCTTGACAACGGCACGGCGGCCGGGTGACGTCGGTTTGACTTTGACGAGTGCCATTAAGCAACCCCCCCATCGACGAAGTTGATTTCCTGACCGGCCTTCAAACTGACATAAGCCTTTTTCCAGTTCTTTCGGCTACCCATGTAGCGCCCAAACTTTTTTTGCTTACCCTTGACGTTGGCGATCTGCACCGACTCGACCGAAACCTTGAAAAGCAACTCGACAGCAGCCTTGACTTCGGGCTTGGTCGCATCGGACGCGACACGGAAAACCACTTGTTCATTCTTGTCGGCCACATAGGTCGCTTTTTCGGAGACCTGTGGCGCAAGCAAGACTTGCATCAAACGTTGTTGGTTCATCCCAGCATCTCCTCAAACTTGGCAAGAGCGCTCTTTGTCATCAGCACTTTCGGGAAGCGGATCAATGAAACCGGGTCAGCCTCATTGACCTCAAGAACCAGCACGTTGGGCAGGTTTCGCGAAGCCAGAAACACGTTCTCGTCATGGCTTTCGACGAGAACCAGAACAGAGTCGTAGCCCATGCTTTTTATCTTCTGGGCGAAGAGCTTGGTCTTCGGGGCATCGACAGCAATGCTCTCCACTACAGCCAGACGATCTTCGCGCGCGAGCTGCGAAAAGATAGATGCCATGCCGGCGCGGTACATCTTCCTGTTCAGCTTCTGGCTGAAATCCTCGTCCGGCGAATTCGGAAAAATACGACCACCTCCACGCCACAATGGCGAGGACGACATACCGGCACGGGCACGGCCCGTACCCTTCTGGCGGAACGGTTTCGCGGTCGTGTGCTTGACCTGCTCACGATCTTTTTGAGCACGATTACCGCTGCGTGCATTGGCCTGATAGGCGACAACGACTTGATGAACCAAGGATTCGTTGTACTCCCGGCCGAAAAGTACGTCGGACGCCTGCAGGCGATTGGCTTCTTGGCCCTGCTCGTTAATCAGCTTGAGTTCCATTATGCCCCCGCCTTGACTGCAGGACGTACGATCAGATCCGACCCCTTGGAGCCTGGTACCGCGCCCTTGACCAACAACAACTGGCGCTCGACATCGACGCGAATAACCACAAGGTTCTGCTGAGTGCGTTTTGCATCACCCAGATGCCCTGACATGCGCTTACCCGGAAAGACTCTTCCTGGATCCTGATTCATACCGATGGAACCCGGAGCGTTATGAGACACCGAGTTGCCGTGTGAGGCGCGTTGCGATTTGAAATGGTGACGCTTGATGGCGCCAGCGTAACCCTTGCCGATAGTCTGGCCGGTGACATCCACCTTCTGACCGACGGTGAAAATCGACGCGCTGATCTGATCGCCCGGTTTCAGGGTAGCGAGATCCTCGGCGGACGCAGGAAATTCCTTAAGCAGATTACCCGCCTCAACGCCTGCCTTGGCGAGATGACCTGCCAAAGGCTTGCTCACACGCGATGGCCGGCGTTTACCGAAGGCCACCTGGACGGCCGCATAGCCGTCATTCTCAGGCGTTTTGATCTGGGCGACACGATTGTTCGACACGTCGAGCACAGTAACCGGAACGGAAGCACCGTCATCGGTAAAAATGCGCGTCATGCCGACCTTGCGCCCGACAAGGCCTAGACTCATGGTTATTCTCCTCAAGCCGGCTACGATTGGCCGGCTAGCGCTTCAAGTCAAAAGTGGCAACGTCAAGGACGTCACCAAGCGAAAGGCGGCGATTATAGCCGCAATCAGGCAGTTACTGCAACTTAATTTCGACGTCAACACCGGCTGGGAGGTCAAGCTTCATCAGCGCATCGACCGTTTTATCGGTCGGATCGATGATGTCCATCAGGCGTAGGTGGGTCCGGATTTCAAATTGGTCACGCGAACTCTTATTGACGTGCGGAGAGCGCAGGACGTCAAAACGCTGGATACGGGTCGGTAACGGAACCGGTCCCCGAACGACAGCGCCAGTACGTTTGGCGGTCTCAACGATTTCCTGAGCCGACTGATCGATGAGGCGGTAATCAAAGGCTTTCAGACGGATTCGGATTTTCTGGTTTTGCATTTTGGTTTCCAAAGAGCGGCGAGGCAGAGCAGTCGCCCTGCCCCCGAGGTAATGATTACTCGATAATTTTAGCGACGACGCCGGCGCCGACGGTACGACCGCCTTCACGGATGGCGAA
>NZ_FLQY01000011.1 GCF_900089945.1 Candidatus Propionivibrio aalborgensis
CCTGCAAACACGCTCCGGAAATCCCCGACCTGTTCGAACTTCTGGCCTCGATCAGGAGCCCACTCCATGTCTGAAGCGTATGCCATGACTGCAACGATGCGATTTTCGCCAAGTCTCTGGACGGTTTTGAAAGAAGATCTGGCCTGTGTTTTCCAGCGCGACCCGGCGGCCCGTTCGAGGCTGGAGGTGGTGATGACTTACCCCGGCGTGCATGCCCTGTTCATACACCGGCTGGCGCATCGCCTGTGGAAGACCGACTGGCGATTCTCGGCGCGTTTGCTGTCCTTCTTCGGGCGTACGCTGACCAACGTCGATATTCATCCTGGAGCCAGCATCGGACGCCGCCTCTTTATCGACCATGGCGCAGGCGTGGTGATCGGCGAGACGGCCGAAATCGGCGACGACGTAACGCTCTACCACGGCGTCACCCTCGGCGGCACGTCTTGGAACAAGGGCAGACGTCACCCGACCTTGGGCAGCAACGTCGTGGTTGGCGCCGGCGCAAAGATTCTCGGCCCGATCACCGTCGGCGAGCGTGTTCGTGTCGGAGCCAACTCGGTGGTCGTCAAAGACGTAGCGGCCGATCGCACCGTGGTCGGTGTGCCGGGACGCATCGTCGACAGCTTTGCCGGCGGCGGACCGAGACCGCATCAGGAGCACATCGGCGGCATAAACCTCGACCACAACCTGCTCCCCGATCCGGTGGCCAAATCCATCGCCTGCCTGATCGAACGCATAGACATGCTGGAGCGGGATCTCGCCGATCTGCGTCACGAACCACCACCGTCCGAGCATGTCGGGCAATGCCGAACCTGTTCTGCGGGCGATCTGTGCTGTGAGCACGAGTCGATGCAACGCGAACTGAACTGAAATACGCCATGGACCTGCTCGATTTTTCCGACTGCACGTTGTATTTCGAGGATCCCTTGCCCGCCGAAGTGGAGGATCTGATCGCCCAGGCTGCGCACGAATATGGTGGAGCCGGCGCCGAAACGTCCCTGCTGCGCGCACGCCGCCTCGCCCCCGAAAATCTCACGGTACTGGTCGGCCTATACCGCTACTACTTTTACCAGCACCGGCTGGAAGACGCCATGCAGGTTGCCGAGCGCGCCATCTACCTGTCCGGTCGCCATCTCGGGTTGCCGGCGGACTGGGCTGAGCTCGACGAAGCCTGGCTCGCCGCTGCCGCTGCCACCTCGTTCGGGCTCTTGCGCTTTTACCTGCTGGCGCACAAAGCGGCCAGCGTCGTCCTGCTACGGCTTGGTCGCATTCCCGAATCCCGTGCCCGTCTGACGAAGCTGGCTTCGCTCGATTCCCGCGACCAGCTCGGCGCCATGAAACTGCTCGACGTTGTCGATGAATTTCAAAGCCCGTCGGAGGCAGCCGAAGACATTTCCGCCGAAGCTGTTTCCGAACTCACCGTCCCGTGATCTGTAACCCGTACTCCGAGGAGGCTGCAATGGATGACACACTGACGTTAACCGAAGCAATGCACGAACTGGCTTCCGCCGAGGACTTCCTCGACTATTTCGACGTCAAATACGACGCCCGAGTTGTCCAGGTAAATCGCCTGCATATCCTGCAGCGCTTCCATGACTATCTGACCAAGCAGGCGCCCAACCTGCCGCCGGCAGAAGATGCCCAGCGCGTTATTTACCGCCTGTGGCTGGAGCGCGCCTACAAGGATTTCGAAACGTCCGACGCGTCGACCGAGAGAGTCTTCGCCGTTTTCCAGCGCGCCGAAACGCCCGGTGGCGGGACAAGCTCCTTTGTGCCGCTGGAGAAAGTGTTTCGGTGATGATGGACACGCGCTGGGACTTCGGAGAATCGGTACGCCTGATCCGGAATGTCCGCAACGACGGCACCTACCCCGGCCTGGAAACCGGCGCGCCGCTGGTTCGCCGCGGCAGCATCGGTTTCGTGGTCGACATCGGTACTTTCTTGCAGGACCAGATCATCTATTCGGTGAATTTTCTCGACGAAGGGAAGATCGTCGGTTGTCGCGAAGAGGAGCTGATCGGCGCCGAAGATCCCTGGAAACCTTCGCTGTTCGAGTTTAGGGAAAAGGTCCGATCGACCAAGAATCTCTC
>NZ_FLQY01000012.1 GCF_900089945.1 Candidatus Propionivibrio aalborgensis
GACACGACCTCGGCCTGCAGGGAGTTCGCACACTCGCGCTTACCGGTAATCAAAGGCCAAAGCTCCAGATCCTCCATATCGGCCAGTACCACAAACGCCGCCGCCTGTTCCGGAGTCAGGCCGGAGAAGTGCGTGTCGAGAAAGTCTCCCAGCAGCAAATCCATCTCCAGCATGGCGCGACGCGTGCAACGCCAGCGCAACCGGTTCAGCTCGGCGTCGGCCTCCATCAAATCGCTCGCCTGACCATCATTTCCTTGATCTTGCCGATGGCCTGGGTCGGATTCAGGTTCTTCGGACAGACCTCAACACAATTCATGATGGTGTGACAGCGGAACAGGCGGTAAGGGTCCTCAAGATCGTCAAGACGCGCGTTGGTTGCCTCATCACGCGTGTCGGCAATGAAGCGGTAGGCGTTCAGAAGCCCTGCTGGGCCAACGAACTTGTCCGGATTCCACCAGAACGACGGGCACGATGTCGAGCAACAGGCGCAGAGAATGCATTCGTACAGACCATTGAGTTCATCGCGATCCTCTGGCGTCTGCAGTCGCTCACGCTCCGGCGGTGGCGAGTCGTTGATCAGGTACGGCTTGACCGAGTGATATTGCTTGAAGAACTGCGTCATATCGACGATCAGATCGCGTATCACCGGAAGACCCGGCAGCGGGCGCAAAACAACCGGCTGTTTGAGTTCGTTGATCTCGGTCAGGCACGCCAGACCGTTTTTGCCGTTGATGTTCATCGCATCGGACCCGCAAATCCCCTCCCGGCACGAACGGCGGTAGGACAGCGAATCGTCTTTCGCCTTGAGCTTGGTCAGCACATCGAGCAGCTTGCGATCAATCGCCGGATCGACCTCGATCGAAATGTCCTGCATGTACGGGGCGCTATCCTTGTCCGGATCGTAGCGGTAAATCTTGAATTGCATGGTTGGGTTTGACATAGTCATTGACTCCTGGGCATGTGAGTGCCGTGATCAGTAGGCACGCGTCTTTAGCGCGATGGTTTCGACGGAGAGCGGCTTGAGTTGCACCGGTTTGTAGGTCAGCTTGTTGCCTTCGCGGTGCCACAGGGTGTGCTTGAGCCACTTCTCATCGTCCCGGCCGTTCGGATTAGCGGCGGTATCCGGTGCATCGTCGCGCACATGTGCGCCACGCGACTCCTTGCGCGCCTCGGCAGAAACCATGGTCGCCTTGGCTACCTCGATCAGGTTGTCGAGTTCCAGCGCTTCGACGCGAGCCGTATTCCATGTCGCTGATTTGTCGCCGATTTCGGTCAGCCGCACGCTCTTCTCGACTTCGCAAATCTTGCGCACGCCTTCCTCAAGCATGTCCTTGAAGCGGAACACGCCACAATGCTTCTGCATCGTCCGCTGCAATTCGAGGCGCGTCTCATTGACGCTCGCGCCGCTCGTCTGCGTGTTCAGCCGATTCAAACGGCCGAGCGTGGATTCGGCGAAATTCGTCGGTAAATCCTTCAGGGTATTCGGGCCAGCCTTGATCGCTTCGACCACCGAGTCGCCGGACGACTTGCCGAACACCAGCAGGTCGAGCAGGGAATTGGTGCCCAGACGGTTGGCGCCGTGTACCGAAGCGCAGGCGCATTCTCCGGCGGCGTAGAACCCCGTCACGGTGCTGCCGTCAGGATTGACGACCTGGCCGTGGAAGTTGGTCGGAATGCCGCCCATCTGGTAATGGCAGGTCGGCACTACCGGAATCGGCGCCTTGATCGGGTCGATACCGGCGAACTGGATCGAAATCTCACGGATGCCTGGCAGGCGCTTCATGATCGTCGCCGGATCGAGGTGGGTGATGTCGAGCAGTACGAAGTCCTTGGCCGGACCGCAGCCGCGACCTTCATTGATTTCAGTGACCATGGCGCGCGAAACGACGTCGCGCGACGCCAGATCCTTGGCGTTGGGAGCGTAACGCTCCATGAAGCGCTCGTTGTCCGAATTGCGTAGGATGCCGCCTTCGCCGCGCACGCCTTCGGTAATCAGCACGCCGGCGCCGGCAACGCCGGTCGGATGGAACTGCCAGAACTCCATGTCTTCGAGGGCGATACCGGCACGAGCCGCCATGCCCAGTCCGTCACCTGTATTGATAAAGGCATTGGTCGATGAATAGTAGATCCGACCGGCGCCTCCGGTTGCGAAGACAGTCGCCTTGGAATGAAAGGCTACAATCTCGCCGGTTTCCATTTCCAGTGCAATGACACCGAGAACCTGACCTTCCGCATCACGAATCAGATCGAGCGCCATCCATTCGACGAAAAACTGCGTATTAGCGCGTACGTTGCGCTGATAGAGGGCATGCAACATGGCGTGACCAGTCCGGTCGGCCGCCGCGCAGGCGCGACGCACCGGCTTTTCGCCGAAGTTGGACATGTGACCACCGAAGGGTCGCTGATAAATCTTGCCTTCGTCGGTCCGGTCAAAAGGCATGCCAAAGTGCTCAAGCTCGACAACGGCCTCGGGCGCCTTGCGGCACATGTATTCGATGGCATCCTGGTCTCCGAGCCAGTCGGATCCCTTGACAGTGTCGTACATATGCCAATGCCAGTGGTCCTCCTCGGAGTTGCCCAGCGAGGCAGACACGCCACCCTGAGCGGCAACCGTGTGCGAACGTGTGGGGAAGACCTTGGACAGAACAGCGGTCTTCAAACCAGCTTCGGATAGTTGAATGGCTGCGCGCAGACCGGCTCCACCGGCCCCAACGATTACTGCATCAAATTTACGAACGGGTATGGTTATCTTGCTCACTTAAATTCTCCACAGAATCTGCACCGCCCAGCCGGTGTAACCGACCAGCGCCGCAGCGGTTGCAATCATCAGAAGCAGACGCAAGCCGTCCGGCTTGACGTAGTCCATCCAGATATCCCGAATACCGATCCAGGCATGATAGAAAAGGCTGATGAAACACAGGAAGGTGGCAAACTTCATGAAGCCATTGGCGAAAATTCCGCGCCAGCTGTCGAAGGAATCCGGCCCGACCACAAGGACCGCAGCAAAGAAAATGACCGTGTAAACCGCCATGATGATGGCCGTCGCACGCTGGATTACCCAGTCCTTGAGGCCGTAGTGCGCCCCGACGAGAATTCGATTTACCATAACACTTTCCCTCCGATAATCAGGGTCAGGGCGATACTCACCGCAAAGACAATCTTGCTGGAAAGACGCGCCGACGCGAGGTCGATTCCCTTGTGCATATCCAGCAGCAGATAGCGGATGCCCGCACAGAAATGATGCAGGTACAGCCAGATCAGTCCGAACACAATCAGTTTGACCAGCGGATGCGCGACGAAACTCTTGGCCGCGGCAAAGGCCTCAGGGGAAGTGAGACTGCTCTCGAACAAACAGAGGAGCACAGGCAAGAGAAGGAAAATTACAGCGCCGCTAACGCGATGAACGATCGACAGAATACCCGGCAAAGGTAATCGGATCGTCATCAAATCCAGATTTTTCGGACGCTTCTTTTTAAGAATCATTTCTGCCATGGACATCACCCCCCAAGTTGGACGGCCAAAAAAATGGCCGCTTAGACCTACATAAACCCAATAAGTTCTAGCTGCGGAACAGCTTTCCCTTACCCCGCAAAACTCACTTCGATATGAACTACCCTAATTCGTTGTGATAGTAAAAATTCTTGGTTGCATAAAACCCGCGACGCCACTCAACCGGCTTGTTGTCATAGGTGTACGTAACACGCTCGACAAGCAGCAAGGGGCTACCCTCGGCCACTTGCAACAGTTCTGCACTCACCCGGTCGGCGGAGACTGCCCGCAAGCGCTCCTCAGCCCTGATAATGCGTACCGAATACCGACTTTCAAACAAGCTGTACATGGATACCGCGACGGAATTGAGAATATCCAGCGACAGATCGGGGAATAACTCGCCAGGCAGATAGATTTCGTCATAGACAGCGGGCTCATCGCCAAACCGCATCAGTCGGCGAACGATGTTGATCGGCGCACCCGGCTCAAGAGCGAGAGTACGGGCAACGTCAGGCCCCGCCTTGGCTCGCCAGCACTCCAAAGGAATGCTCTGCAACCTGAGCAGCTCGCCTTCATTGGACGCCAGCCGAAGGAAGCGAAAAAAGGATCGCGGATCGTCGTGTGTTGAAACGAAAGTGCCCTTCCCCTGGCGACGCACCAGCAAATTCTCGGCTGCCAGCTCGTCAATCGCTTTCCGCACCGTACCCTGGCTCACGCCAAAGCGCTCGGCCAGATCGGATTCGCTGGGAATGATATCGCCAGGCTTCCACTCACCTGATTCGAGACTCCTCGTAATCAGCGCCCTGATCTGCTGGTAGAGCGGACTGAAGGTTGGAGAATGCGTTGTTGCCGGCCGGTTCATACTATGAATTTCAGCACAAATTTCCCTTCAAGTCCATTTTATTATAAATATCTTATATAAGACACATGACCATCAAAAACGACATTTGACACCAAGAGAGATTCGCTCTTATGATTCTCCTCTGGTATTACTTGCCTTGAATGAACCAGTTACGGACAATGCAACGGTACTTTTCTGGTTTTTTTGCAGTTCATCTTTACCTACAGGAGCCGCACCATGTCCAAATCCCCAGTTCGTGTCGCCGTTACCGGCGCTGCCGGCCAAATCGGTTACAGCCTGCTTTTCCGGATCGCCTCCGGTGAAATGCTCGGAAAAGACCAACCGGTCTTTCTCCAACTGCTCGACCTGCCGCAAGCCCAGAAAGCCTGCCAGGGTGTCATGATGGAACTCGACGACTGCGCGTTCCCGCTTCTCGAAGGAATGATCGCCACCGACGACCCCAACGTTGCATTCAAGGACGCCGACATCTGCCTGCTGGTCGGCGCCCGCCCGCGCGGCCCCGGCATGGAACGTGCCGATCTCTTGACGGCCAACGGCGCCATCTTCACCGTTCAGGGCAAAGCCATTGCCGAGAACGCCAAGGAGGATGTGAAAGTCCTGGTCGTCGGCAACCCCTGCAACACCAACGCACTGATCGCCGCCTCCGCTGCCAAGAAGGTTGGCCGTACCAACCCGGCCAACTACCACGCCATGCTACGTCTCGATTACAACCGTGCCGTCCTGCAGCTCGCCCAAAAGAGCAAGCGTCCGGTTGCCAGCTTCAAGAATCTGGTGGTGTGGGGAAATCACTCGCCGACGATGTACGCCGATTATCGCAACTGCACGTCCAATGGCGACAACGTCAAGACGTTGATCAACGACCCGGTCTGGAACAACGATGTCTTCCTGCCGACCGTCGGCAAACGCGGCGCTGCCATTATTGAGGCACGCGGCCTTTCTTCAGCCGCTTCCGCAGCCAACGCCGCGATCGACCATATCCATGACTGGGTGCTTGGTTCAGCCAACTGGGTCACCATGGGCGTACCGAGCGACGGCTCCTACGGCATCCCCGCCGGTATCGTGTTCGGCTTCCCCTGCGAATGCAAAGGCGGCTCGTTCAAGATCGTTCAAGGGGTCGAAATCGACGACTATTCGCGCGAGAAGATCAACAAGACCCTCAAGGAACTCACCGACGAAGCTGAAGCAGTCAAGGCCATGCTCTAAGCGGGTACCTGCTCAACAAAAAGCCGCAGCGAGTCTGCGGCTTTTTTTGTCCACCGCAACCGTGCGCCAGGAATCGGCGGTGCTGCGGCAATGCGGAATCGCTGCCTTACAAAGGGGGGCTGAATGCGAAGTTCCGCTGATCGATCACCTGGCCCTGGCCATTCAGCACCATGACCGTCCAATCACCCGTCCATTCCTCCTGCATTTTCATTTTCGACCAAACGGGTTGCTGCGCACGTGTCACCTTGATTGATTCTTCCTGCTTGCTCTTGCCCTCAAGACTCCAGCGCAGCTTTACGGTCTGCCCGGTGAGACCGACCAGTTCGCCGTAGTAGAAAACGGCCGGTGTCGAATTCATGAACTGTTGGCGGAAATCGACGGGCTTGCCGTCTGCAACGTCCGAGGTGAATGTGGCGTTGATAACCGCCCCCCCATCCTGGGCAAAGGCTGCCGGTCCGGACAAAGCGGCGGCAACGGCAAGCACAATCACAAAACTGGGAATCTTCACGGGGTCTCTCCATCTGGGATAGCCGGCTTGACCGGCGGAACCCTCCACACGCCAATAAAAATGGGCAACAATATGGACAGGCATTTCAAACACACGAGCCAAATTATCCGTAGCCTCTGCCTAGCAGTCAATGATAATCAGGCTTCGCACGCCAATACTGATTATGACTTCGAAATATTTTGGCGGTGGCGCCATTCAACACGGCGTGACTAGAGACAAACAGAGTCGTTTGACATGCGTTACAAATATCAGTTGCGAAGAATGAACACCCTTTGCTGAGAGAGCCGCCATGCCAAGATTCGCCGCCAACCTGACAATGATGTTCACCGAACTCCCGTTCCCGGAGCGCTTTGCCGCTGCCGCCAGGGCCGGCTTTCCGGCGGTTGAATTTCTTTTTCCCTACGATTACCCGGTCGCGGATGTGACCCGCTGGCTCAAGGACGCCGGACTCAAGAGCGCGCTGTTCAATATGCCGCCCGGCGACTGGGCGGCGGGAGAGCGTGGCATCGCCTCGATTCCGGGACGCGAAGCGGAATTCCACGCCGGCGTGGACCTGGCGCTCGAATATGCGCTGGCCATGGGGACTCCCGGCCTCCATGCCATGGCCGGCTTGCTTCCGGCAGGTGCCGACCGGGCGCAGCATCGGGCGGTGTTGGTCGACAATCTGCGCTGTGCGGCCAAAGCGCTTGCCAGCCAGGGCCTGACGCTGCTCATCGAACCGATCAACACGCGCGACATGCCCGGCTACTTCCTCGACACGCAGGCCGAGGCGCATGCCCTGCGCAACGAGATAGGCGCCGCTAACCTTAAGGTGCAAATGGATTTCTATCATGCTCAGATTGTCGAGGGCGACCTCAGCGTTACGCTGAAGAACAATATCACTGGCATCGGTCATATCCAGATCGCTAGCGTTCCCGAGCGGCACGAGCCTGACGAAGGAGAAGTCAATTACCGCCATCTGTTCCGGTTGCTGGACGACCTGGGTTACCAGGGCTGGGTCGGTTGCGAGTATCGCCCGCGCGGCAAGACCGAGGACGGGCTGGGCTGGTTAAAGAGCATGACTTGAGAGGACGATGACATGAAAGTACTGATTACCGGTGGCGCCGGGTTCCTGGGTCGGCGACTGGCCAGGAAGCTGCTGCAACGCGGCGTGCTCAGGAATTCTACGGGCGAGGAAGAAGCAATCGACCGGCTGGTGTTGTTCGATGTCGTCAAGGCCGACGGATTCACCGATCCACGGGTTTTGGCTGTCACCGGCGATCTTGCCGATCCGCTGGCGATCAGCGACCTTGTCGACACCGATACCGCGTCAATCTTCCATCTGGCCGCGGTAGTCAGCAGCCAGGCGGAAGCGGATTTCGATCTGGGGATGCGCGTCAACATTGAGGCCTTGCGCCTTCTCTTCGAGCGCTGCCGCCAACTGGAACATCGCCCGAAAGTGCTGTTTGCCAGTTCGGTCGCCGTCTATGGCGGTGAGCTTCCCGAGATTGTTCGGGACGACACCGCGCTCAGCCCGAAGTCCTCGTACGGCGTCCAGAAGGCCATCGGCGAGCTGCTACTGTCCGACTACAGTCGCCGGGGCTTCATCGACGGACGCGGCGTGCGTCTGCCGACGATATCCGTACGGCCGGGCAAACCCAACAAAGCCGCATCGTCATTTGCCAGCGGCATTATTCGGGAACCGCTGAACAACGAAGCGACAGTCTGCCCGGTGACGGCGGATACCCGTCTGTGGCTGCTTTCCCCACGCCAGGCCATCGAATGCCTAGTCTGGGCGCACGATCTGGAAAGCGAGGCCTTCGCGCAACACCCGGTGCTCAACCTGCCCGGCGTCAGCGTGACGGTTGGGGAGATGGTCGATACCCTGGGCCGGGTTGCCGGCAAGCCGGCGATCGACAAGATTCGTTGGGAAAGCGATCCCGTCGTACAACGCATCGTCGGCGGCTGGCCCGGCTGCTGGGACATGACGCGTGCCCACGCGCTGGGCTTCACAGGTGATCAAGACTTTGAAGGGATCGTGCGGGCGTATATGGCGGACGATCTGGCTCCGGGCTAAAGATTTGCTAGGTAGGTATCGGGCTGCGAGGCTGTTGGTAGTCGTACTACGCTGACACATCGCTTCAAGCTGGCACTTGCATCGAGTGCTACACGAAATTGTTTATGGGTGCGTGGCGTAGTATCGCTATTCATCGAATTACTAAACAGCCAAGCTGCGATTGATCAAGGCATTTTGCGCCGACGGACTTAACCAAGATGACACTGATAGCATCACTTGCAGCGGACGGACATCCGACGCTCTTTGGAGACCTGCTGTTGACGGGTCCAACCGCCAATACTGCCCCAAACGTCTCCATTCCCGCCTTAGGGAACGTAAGCAACTTCTTCGGCAACTCCGGTTGGGTAGTTAGCAGATTGGCTCAAAAGATCTGCCTTGTGTCGGATAGGCTGGTCGTGGCGTGGTCAGGTAGTTGGCTTGGTGCATCCCTTGTGCTGGCAGAGCTACGAAGACGTGATGCGCTGGGCCTTCTGAGTTATAGCGACATCTTTGAATACCTTAACGGTGAGGAAGAATTGGCGCTGCATCCCGCATCGTTCATCGGCTTAATTTCGGAGAAGGACGGAATACGGCGATTTCATTTTCATGCTGAGGAACTCGACAGCCAATCACATGGCAAACTCTTCTATGCAGGGACCGGAGCCTGCATATTCAAGGACCTCACAGAGTCTGTGATTTCTTCCGATGCATGCGCTGTCGGCCCCGACAATCCAATTCTGACCGCCCTAAGTGCCAATCTATTCTTTGGTGCAGCGCTTCTTCAAACTGAATATCTTCAAGGTGATGCTGCAACGACAATCAGAAACATGTTTGGTGGCGGGTACGAAATAGCACATTATGACTACCGCTTGCGTCGGTTTGAGAAGATAGCGCCCATCACCTACATACTTTGGACAGTGGACTGCACCGACGGGAGCGTCCATGTTGGATTGCCTCGATTGATAGTTGCACAGCATTATAGCGGCGAATTTCTTCTGATTCGCTCATTACGCTTTGATCCATCGACGGTCTCACAAGCTCCGTTGAATGTCGACGAACGACGCTTCGTGATTGCCCCAATGATCGCATCCGAGCAAATGCCGACAGTTGCTCGGATCGCCGACATACACATTGAATCCAGCACATACTGCCACTGCATCGCGGTCCATGTCGCAGGCAAAAGCATAGGAATCGGAACGATAATCTCCCAGAACGTCAGCCCGGCGGATCAGAGCTTCCGTCTTGAATTCCACGACGGAAAAGTCAAATTCTCTACGCGCGAAGTCTAGACCACATATCAGTCTGCGCAAGAGCTATGCGTGATAATGCCTCGCGCACAATCAATCTTAAGCCGCCCGATTGATGCGCGCTCCGCTAATCTCATACGGCCAGAAACCTCGTCGGTCGTTAGCGCCGAGAATCGGAGGCGCGGAAATGAACTGGTACGCGCCGGCAAAGGTCGAAGGTGGTAGATTGGCAAGCAATGGGTGCTAGGCTGCTGATTCGCCTAAGTGGGTATACCGTATCTGCCTGCGGGTTCTGGGGCAATTCGCGCCCCATAGCACTTCTCCGTTTGGGCTCTTTGGCGATCATACAGATAGCGCGCTACAGAACCGGACAAATCTAAGAACCCGCGACACTCCCAACACAGCACTTGCCAAACCGCAAATATTTCCATAGTATTGGAAACATGGAAACCAACGATGCCGTCAGCTCACTTGCCGCCCTGGCCCAGGAAAGCCGTCTGGCCGTCTTCCGCTTGCTGGTGCGTAACGCCCCCGAAGGGCTGACGCCGGGAGTGATCGGCGAGCAGCTTGGCTTGCCGGCGCCGACGTTGTCGTTTCATCTCAAGACGCTGGCCCAGGCCGGTCTGGTTACGACGGTGCAGGAAGGTCGTTTCCTGCGTTACCGCGTGGCAATGGCCAGCATCAACGCGCTGATCGAATTTTTGACCGAGGACTGCTGCGGCGGTCATCCCGAACTCTGTATCCCGAAAGGAAAGCAAACGTGACAACTGGCAACCCCCTCAACGTGCTGGTGTTGTGTACCGGCAATTCCGCCCGTTCGATTATTGGCGAATCCCTGTTCAACCATCTCGGCAAGGGCCGCATTCGCGCCTTTTCGGCAGGCAGCAAGCCTTCCGGCAAGGTCAATCCGGTCGCGCTGGAAACGCTGGAAAAGCACGGCATCGCGCTGCCGTCCGAGGTGCGCAGCAAATCGTGGGACGAGTTTGCCGCGGTGGGTGCGCCGCAGCTCGATTACATCTTCACCGTGTGCGCCAGCGCCGCCGGCGAGACCTGCCCGATCTGGCCGGGGCATCCAGCTACTGCGCACTGGGGCATCGCGGACCCGGCGCATGTCGAGCCGCTCGAAGCGCGGCGGGAAGCCTTCGAACTGGCCTACCGCCAGTTGGAGAAGCGCGTCCGGGCTTTCCTCGCCTTGCCGCTCGAAACGCTCTCGGCCGACGAGGTCAAGGCTGCCGCCCGGCGTATTCATGAGGAAGCCGGACAAGAAGCGCAGTGATTACTTTCTACGGCAAGGACGATGCCGATTTACCAAGGAGACTCAAATGACCAACATCCAGATTTATGACCCGGCGCTGTGCTGCAGCACGGGTGTTTGCGGGGTGGACGTGGATCAGCAACTGGTGAGCTTTTCCGCCGATGTCGATTGGGCGAAGCAGAACGGCGCTCACGTCGAACGCTTCAATCTGGCGCAGCAGCCGATGGCTTTTGCCGAAAACACGGTCGTCAAAAGCTTTCTCGAACGTTCGGGCGCCGAAGCCTTGCCGCTCATCCTGGTCGACGGCGAAGTCGCTCTCGCCGGGCGTTATCCCAACCGGGGAGAGCTCACCCGCTGGGCCGGTATCAGTGCGCCTTCAAATCAGCAAGAGCCGGCGGCTGCATGTTGCAGCGGCAAGCGCTGCTGCTGAACGGGAAAGCCGGATTCCATGAAATTTCTCGATCATCCGCCGCGCTTTCTTTTCTTCACTGGCAAGGGCGGCGTCGGCAAGACGTCGATCGCCTGTGCCACCGCCATTCAACTGGCCGAAAGCGGCAAGCGGGTGCTACTGGTCAGCACCGATCCTGCCTCCAACGTCGGCCAGGTGTTCGGCGTGACGATTGGCAATCAGGTTGTGGGCATTGAGGCCGTTGCCGGTTTGTCCGCGCTGGAGATCGACCCGCAGGCGGCGGCGCAGGCTTACCGCGATCGCATCGTCGGCCCGGTACGAGGCGTGCTGCCGGAGGCGATAGTCAAGGGCATCGAGGAGCAACTTTCCGGCGCCTGCACCACCGAGATTGCCGCGTTCGACGAATTCACCGCACTGCTGACCGACTCGACGCTCACCGTCGATTTCGATCACATCGTTTTCGACACCGCGCCGACCGGGCATACCATCCGCCTCCTGCAGTTGCCGGGGGCCTGGAGCGGTTTTCTTGAAGAGGGCAAGGGCGATGCCTCCTGTCTCGGCCCGCTCGCCGGGCTGGAAAAGCAGCGTTCGCAGTACAAGGCGGCGGTCGACGCGCTAGCCGATGGTCACCGCACCCGATTGATTCTCGTCGCCCGCGCCCAGATTGCCACCTTGCGCGAGGTCGCGCGAACGCACGAAGAGCTCGCCGCCATTGGCCTTTCGCAGCAGTATCTGGTGGTCAACGGCGTTCTGCCCGCGAGCGAAACGGCCGCCGATCCTCTGGCTGCGGCCATTCACGAGCGGGAGCAAGCCGCATTGGCCCGGATCCCCGCCGTACTCAAGCGGCTGCCCTGCGATCGCCTGGCTCTGAAGTCTTTCAATCTGGTGGGCCTGACCGCGCTTCGCCAGTTGCTCGGGTCGGCGGACGATGCCATGACCGAGATTGACCCAGCCCATACCGCGCAGACGTCGCCTGCTCCGCTGGCTGCTCCGGACCTTGCGACTCTGGTCGACGAGATTGCCGTGGACGGGCATGGCCTTGTCATGCTGATGGGCAAGGGCGGTGTCGGCAAGACAACGCTGGCTGCCGCACTGGCTGTCGAGCTGGCAAGCCGTGGCTATCCGGTGCATCTGAGCACCTCCGATCCGGCTGCACATCTCTCGGACACACTCGATGCCGCGCTCGAAAACCTGACGGTCAGCCAGATCGACCCGCATGCTGAAACGGAGCGCTACCGCCAGCAGGTGCTCGAATCCCAGGGGGCATCCCTCGATGCGCAGGGTCGTGCCCTGCTGGAAGAAGACCTGCGCTCACCCTGCACCGAGGAAATCGCCGTCTTCCAGGCGTTTTCGCGCGTCATTCGCGAAGCCGGCAAGAAGTTCGTCGTGATGGATACCGCGCCAACCGGGCATACCCTGTTGCTGCTTGACGCAACGGGCGCCTACCACCGCGAAATCGCGCGCCAGTCGCGCAACGCCGATGAGCATTTCACCACGCCGATGATGCAGTTGCAGGATCCAAAGCAGACCAAGGTTCTGCTGGTGACGCTGGCCGAAACCACGCCCGTTCTGGAGGCAGCGAACCTGCAGGCGGATCTGCGTCGTGCCGGCATCGAGCCCTGGGCCTGGGTGGTCAATAACAGCATCGCGGCCACCACTGTCGTTTCGCCTTTGCTACGCCAGCGTGCGCGAAATGAACTGCGCGAGATCGATGCCGTGGCATCCCGGCATGCCAAGCGTTACGCGGTGGTTCCTTTGCTGGCCGAGGAGCCGATCGGAACGGCGCGTCTGAGAAAACTGGCGAACAGGGAAGCAGAGCCTGTTGCCGCAGACGGGATGTGATATGCGCGCCGTCACAAGAAAACTCTCGTTCCTCGACAGGTATCTCACCGTCTGGATTTTCGCCGCCATGGCGCTCGGCGTCGGTCTCGGTTTTTCCGTTCCGGGGATCGAGGATTTCATCAACAGCTTCCAGGTCGGCACAACCAACATGCCGATTGCCATCGGGCTGATCCTGATGATGTACCCGCCCTTCGCCAAGGTGCGTTACGAAGAACTGCCCGACGTATTCCGCGACACGAAGGTGCTGGGGCTGTCGCTGGTACAGAACTGGATCGTCGGGCCGGTCCTGATGTTCATTCTGGCGATCATATTCCTGCAGGACCAGCCGGAATACATGGTCGGCCTGATCATGATCGGACTGGCACGTTGCATTGCCATGGTGATTGTGTGGAACGAACTGGCCAAGGGCTCCACCGAGTATGCCGCTGGCCTGGTGGCCTTCAACTCGATCTTTCAGGTGCTGTTCTTCAGCGTCTATGCCTGGCTGTTCATCACTGTGCTGCCACCGCTCTTTGGCCTCACTGGAGCAGTTATCGACATCTCGATCGGGCAGATTGCGGAGAGCGTCTTCATCTATCTGGGCATCCCGTGCCTTGCCGGAGTGCTGACGCGCGTGATCATGCTGCGTTTTGTGACCAAGGACTGGTATCACTCCCGTTTCGTTCCGAAGATCGGGCCGATCACCCTGACCGCGCTGCTGTTCACCATCGTCGTCATGTTCAGCCTGAAGGGCAAGCTGATCGTCAGCATTCCGCTGGACGTGGTGCGTATCGCCATCCCGTTGCTGATCTATTTCGTCGTGATGTTCATCTTTTCGTTCTTCGTGAGCAAGCGCCTGGGAGCCAATTACGAAAAGTGCGCGACCCTCTCATTCACCGCGGCCAGCAACAACTTCGAACTGGCGATCGCCGTTGCCGTCGCGGTTTATGGCATCGACTCGGGCGTCGCGTTTGCCGCGGTGATCGGCCCACTGGTTGAAGTGCCGGTGATGATCGGCCTGGTCAATGTGGCGCTCCTGTTTCAAAGGAAGTACTTCGCCACGGCTTTGGCAGGAACCCCGGTATCGGATCACGGAAAACAGAGAGCCTGACTTGAATTCTGTGACCATGAAGCCCGAAAAAAAGCCTCCGACAACGGAGGCTTTTTTGCTAACGCCAGAAGCGCTACAAACTACATGCGAACGATCATTGCGTCGCCAAACTCCGAGCAGGACACCTCGGTTGCGCCTTCCATCAAACGGGCGAAGTCGTAAGTCACGACCTTGTCGCCGATCGCCGCTTCCATGGACCTGATGAGCAGGTCGGCTGCTTCCATCCAACCGAGATGGCGCAACATCATTTCGGCGGAAAGAATCAGCGAGCCGGGGTTGACCTTGTCCAGGCCAGCGTACTTCGGCGCCGTACCGTGCGTGGCTTCAAAACAGGCGTACTTGTCGGAGATATTGGCGCCCGGGGCGATGCCGATGCCGCCGACCTGCGCGGCCAGTGCGTCGGAAATGTAATCCCCGTTGAGATTGAGCGTGGCGATCACATCGTATTCTGCCGGGCGCAGCAGAATCTGCTGCAGGAAAGCGTCGGCAATGGAATCCTTGATGATGATGCCGTTTGGCAGTTTGAGCCATGGGCCACCGTCGATCTCGACGCCGCCGAATTCGTTCTTGGCCAGCGCATAGGCCCAGTCACGGAAAGCACCTTCGGTGAATTTCATGATGTTGCCTTTGTGCACAATCGTCACCGATTTGCGCTTGTTGGCAATTGCGTAATTGATTGCCGCACGCACCAGCCGCTCGGTGCCCTCCTTGGATACCGGCTTGACGCCAATACCTGATGTTTCCGGGAAACGGATCTTGCTGACGCCCATTTCTTCCTGGAGGAACTTGATGACCTTCTTGCATGGTTCGGAGCCGGACTCCCATTCAACGCCGGCGTAGATGTCCTCGGTATTCTCGCGGTAGATGACCATATTGATCAGCTCCGGATGCTTGACTGGCGAAGGCACGCCCCTGAAGTACTGTACCGGACGCACGCACTGGAACAGGTCAAGTTCCTGACGCAAGGCCACGTTCAGCGAGCGGATGCCGCCGCCAACCGGCGTCGTCATCGGGCCTTTGATCGAAACGGAGTATTCCTTGAGGGTGGCAAGCGTTTCGGCTGACAACCAGACGTCGGCTCCGTACATCGTCGTCGACTTCTCACCGGCATACACTTCCATCCAGTGAATCTTCTTCTTCCCGCCATACGCCTTTTCAATCGCAGCATCGACCACCTTGATCATCACCGGCGTGATGTCAACGCCAATTCCATCGCCTTCGATAAACGGGATAATCGGATTATCCGGAATGCTTTCACCGGGAACGATCTTTTGGCCGCCCTGCGGAATCTTGATCAGACTTTCGCTCATGTTTACTCCAATAATGTGATTTGTTTATGCCCTGGTCGCGTGCCCGAAAATCAGCCAACTCGCGTTGTTGGCATTTGCTGCAGACTTGAAAGTTAATCGATGCAGCGTGATCAATCGTAAACGCTGTCTTCAGTTGGCACAGGGCGCAATTATGGCGGAAAAACCGGCGTTTCGCCAGCATTCCGTTAATCTCGATTGTCATACTTACTTGTGGTGCAGTTAGTGCTACAATTTCTGGCTCCCAAATCACGGTCAACAAAGATGGTAGATTTTTTCGACGAACACCCCCCCTCCCTTCTAATTGCGAAAGCAATGATCGAGGGCTTCAACCGCCACTATCGATTGTTTCGCGAGTACGGTCAGCGGGCGAAAGAGCTTTTTGAAGAAGGTGACTGGAAAGGCGTGCAGGATGCCGTCCGTGAGCGCATCCACTCTTACGACAACCGATCGACAGAAACCGCCAAACTCATCGAAGCCCGGTACGGCACCGATTCGCTCGACGACGCAATCTTGCAACAACTAAAGCTGCATTACATTGGCCAGTTGATCAATCACAAGCAGCCTGAACTCGCGGAAACATTCTTCAACTCGGTTAGCTCACGACTCCTGCACCGGACCTATTTTCACAACGACTACATCTTTGCCCGCCCGGCGCTATCCACCGAATACATTCTCTCTGACCCGCCCGTCTATGCAAGTTACTACCCAAGTCAACATGGACTGCGACAGACGATCAAGCAGATCATTCTCGATTTCGATTGGCAACGCCCCTTTGAAGACCTCGACCGGGATGTCGATTGTGCATTGCGCGCAGCGGCACAGTTTCTGGGGGGCTGGCCCAAAGCTGAAGCCAACGTTCAGATACAGGTGCTGCACTCCGCTTTTTACCGTAACAAGGGCGCCTATATTTTCGGCAAAGCCATCAACGGCCACATTGAGACTCCTTTTGCCGTACCCGTCCTGCACAACGCGGAAGGCAAACTGGTACTCGACACCCTGTTACTCGACCCAGCGAAGATCGTTACTCTTTTCTCGCTGTCCCGCGCCTACTTCATGGTCGATATGGAGGTGCCTTCAGGTTACGCTCAATTCCTGATCAGCATGCTGCCAAACAAGCCTCGATCGGAAATCTACACCATGCTTGGCCTCGGCAAGCAAGGTAAAACGATGTTCTTCCGCGACCTGCATGAGCATCTGCGTCACTCGCGGGACCAATTCATCATCGCACCGGGTGTCCCCGGAATGGTCATGCTGGTCTTCACGCTGCCCTCTTATCCTTATGTATTCAAGATGCTCCGAGACGTATTCGCGGCGACGAAGGAAGTTGATCACGACACGGTCAAGGCCAAGTACCTGATGGTCAAGAAAGTCGACCGTGTAGGCCGAATGGCAGACACGCTGGAATTTTCGGACGTCGCCTTTCCGAAAGACCGTTTTTCGGGCGAATTGCTCGAAAACTTGCGCACACACGTTCCTTCGCTGCTTGAAGAAGATGGCGATGATCTGGTTATCAAGCACCTCTATATCGAGCGTCGCATGACGCCACTGAACGTCTATCTCGACTCCGCAACGCCCGAACAGATCGACCACGCCGTCTTTGAATATGGCAATGCCATTCGCGAACTGGCCAGCGCCAACATATTTCCTGGCGACATGTTGTGGAAGAATTTCGGCATGACCAGCTACAAACGGGTGGTGTTCTACGATTACGATGAAATCGAATACATGACCGACTGCAACTTCCGCGTGATCCCCGAAGCTCCGTACCCGGAAATGGAAATGTCCAGTGAGCCTTGGTATTCAGTGGGAAAGAACGATGTTTTCCCCGAGGAATTTGCCTCCTTCCTGCTCGGGTCGCCCAAAGTGCGCACAGCTTTTCTCAAATACCACCGCTATCTTCTGAATGCAAAGTTCTGGAAAGCAGCACAGGATAAAATCCGTTCGGGTTACCTTGAAGATTTCTTTCCCTATCCTGAAGAATTGCGTTTCTGCAATGCGTTCAAGGATGCGTTCCCGGAAGAAGCGCCCTAAAGAAGCTCCCTCGACAGGCAAAAAAAACCTCGCTCAATAGGCGAGGTTCGTTTCGCTTCGGGCATCACCCCGTCGTCTTATTTCAGCTTGATTTCCTTGTACGCAACGTGCTTGCGCACCTTGGGGTCGTACTTCTTGATTTCCATCTTTTCGGGCATGGTCTTCTTGTTCTTGGTCGTGGTGTAGAAATGACCGGTGCCGGCGGTCGATTCGAGTTTGATCTTTTCGCGCATGGCTTAAGTTCCCTGGTCAGATCTCGCCGCGTGCGCGCAGGTCAGCGAGCACGACGTCGATACCGTTCTTGTCGATGGTGCGCAGTCCGGCGTTCGATACTCGCAGGCGCACCCAGTGGTTTTCGCTCTCTACCCAGAAGCGGCGGTACTGCAGATTCGGCAGGAAGCGGCGCTTGGTTCGATTGTTGGCATGGGAAACATTGTTCCCGACCATCGGGCCTTTGCCCGTCACTTGGCAGACTCGCGCCATGATTGTTGCTCCAGTTGTGCTTGGGATGAAGGTCGGGGATTCTAGCTCAAAACAAGGGCTTGCCTCAAGTTAATTGTGCGATGCGATTTGTGAGCGGCCTATAGCAACCCGCGTTCGGCAAACGACAGGGGCTGGTTTTGTCCGGCCACGATGAAGTGATCCAGAACTCGCACGTCAACCAGGGCCAGCGCCTGCTTGAGCTCCCGCGTCAGCAACTGGTCGGCGTTGGAAGGTTCGGCGACGCCGGAGGGATGATTGTGCGCCAGAACCACCGCAGCAGCGTTGTGCCACAGCGCTTTCTTGACCACCTCGCGCGGATAGACACTGGTTTGCGTCAGCGTGCCGTGGAACAGCTCTTCGGCGGCGATCAGGCAGTTTTGAGCGTCCAGCCACAGCGCGAGAAAGACCTCATGCGCCAGCCCGGCCAGATGCAGGCGCAGATAATCGCGCACTGCAGCCGGCGTCGAGAAAGCATTGCTCCGCTTCATTTCCTCGGCCAGAGCCCGGCGCGACATTTCAAGAACAGCCTGCAACTGGGCGTATTTGGCTGGCCCCATGCCGGATATGGCGGAGAAATCGTCTCGAGTCGCCGAGAACAGGCGATTCAGGCTGCCGAAATGCTGGATCAACTCGCGAGCCAGATCAACCGCACTCTTTCCCTTCATGCCGACTCGCAGAAAGATAGCCAGCAATTCAGCGTCGGTCAGTGCCGCGGCGCCTTGCGCCAGCAAGCGTTCACGCGGGCGTTCGTTTTCCGGCCAGTCGGTAATTGCCATTTTGCAATCTCGGTTAGAATGTTCCGTCTGGCATTCTATCGCCAAGCTCTCGGGTCATTCGCATGGAATTGAAAGATCGACGTATTGCTCTCGGCATCACCGGCGGAATTGCTGCCTACAAGGCGGCCGAACTGGTTCGATTGCTGATCAAGGAGGGCGCCACTGTGCAGGTGGTAATGACCGAGGCAGCCACCCACTTCGTAACGCCTGTCACCTTCCAGGCGCTCTCCGGCAGACCTGTATTCAGCGACCAATGGGATGCGCGTATGGCCAACAACATGGCGCACATCGATCTGTCGCGCGAAGCCGACGTTCTGCTCGTCGCACCGGCTTCGGCCGATTTTCTTGCCAAGCTGGCCAACGGGTTGGCTGACGATCTGCTGAGCACACTTGCTCTGGCACGTGACTGCCCGCTGCTGGCGGCACCGGCGATGAACCGGCAGATGTGGGAGAACGCGGCAACGCAACGCAATATCGCCACGCTGATTGACGATGGCATTAACATATTTGGCCCGGACTGCGGCGATCAGGCCTGTGGAGAGAACGGCCAGGGTCGCATGATCGAGCCGGCAGAAATCGGGGCCCGATTGATTGCCCACTTCCAGCCCAAACGACTCAATGGCAAGAAGGTTCTGCTGACCGCCGGGCCGACCTTCGAAGCCATCGATCCGGTTCGCGGCATCACCAATCTGTCGAGCGGAAAAATGGGTTTTGCCTTGGCCCGCGCGGCGCAGGAAGCCGGAGCCAAGGTTACCCTGGTCAGCGGCCCGGTCAGTCAGCCGACACCACCCGGAGTGAATCGCATCGACGTCATCAGCGCACTCGAAATGCACACTGCCGTCATGCAACATGCCGCCGCACAGGACGTATTCATCGGTGTCGCTGCAGTGGCCGACTACCGCCCGCAAGCCGTTGCCGAGCACAAAATCAAGAAAGACGGACAGAGTGCGCCGCCCATTGAACTGGTCCAGAATCCGGATATTCTGGCCGATGTCGCTGCCCTGCCCGCACCGCCGCTATGCGTCGGTTTCGCTGCCGAAAGCCGGAATCTGGCGGAATACGCGGAGAAAAAGCGCATGACAAAGAAGATACCGCTGATCGTCGGCAACCTGATTCAACACGGCTTCGGCGGCGACGACAACACCCTGACCCTGTTCGACGCAGATGGTGCAACCCCGCTTCCGCCTGGATCGAAACTGGAGTTGGCCAGGGCGCTCATCGGGCACATTGCCGCGCTGGTCGAGGGACGCTGATGCACTCGCAGCATAGTGACTCTGCTAAGGATTACGCGCGCGAGAAGACCCGTTACATCGTCGGTCGTGCAGCACTCAGACGCGCCAGCCGGACGATCCAGGACTGGCAGTTGGAAGAACAGGAGAAGGGTCAGCTTGCAAGACGCATCGCCATCTGCCTGCTTATCGTTGTGCTTCTTGGCGTTGCCCTATCCATCTTCATCTGACAGGAAACAACATGCATCGCATCGACGTTCGTCTCCTCGACTCTCGACTCAAGGACAACCCGCCGCACTACGCCACTCCCGGTTCAGCCGGACTGGATCTACGCGCCTGCATCGAGGCTCCGGTGAAAATCCACCCCGGCGACACCATGCTGATTCCAACGGGCATCGCCATTCATCTCGCCGACCCCGGACTGGCGGCAATGATTCTGCCGCGTTCCGGCCTGGGTCATAAACACGGCATTGTGCTCGGCAATCTGGTGGGATTGATCGACTCCGACTACCAGGGCGAAATCATGGTATCCACCTGGAATCGAGGCAAAGAGAGCTTCACGCTCAATCCGCTTGACCGTCTGGCGCAACTCGTTATCGTTCCGGTAATGCAGGTTGCATTCGACGTGGTTGACGAGTTCACCATCAGCACGCGTGGCTCCGGCGGCTTCGGCAGTACTGGAAAATCCTGATAACGCATTCATGCAGCCAACAGGCAAAGGAAGAAGACGTGCCGCATCAACAGACCATTGAGGCATCCACAAACGGTCGGGGAACGACGGAAATTACCGCTGAGGTCGCCAGGATCGTCCGCGCTTCGCACATCGAAACCGGTCTGGTCAATGTTTTTGTTCTGCATACGAGTTGCTCGGTCATTCTTACCGAAAATGCCGATCCGACGGTGCGCAGGGATCTTGAAACACTTGCGCTGCGCTGGGCGCCCGACGGCGACTCCGCGTATCGACACGACAGCGAAGGTGATGACGACATGGCGGCGCATGGCAGAAACATTCTGGCGGGCAGCTCAATCACGGTGCCGGTAAGCAACGGCGACCTCAAGCTGGGAACCTGGCAAGGTATCTATTTGTGGGAACACCGGACTTTCTCCCATCGCCGAAGAATCGTCGTGACCGTCATCGGCTGACGGTTCGGAGAAGACCTGTCACCCTCGCCGACACTTCAGGTCTGCAGGCTCACCGAAACCAGCCCGCGCAAGCTGTTTGCCAGGTAGATCGGCGACGCACTGAGCAAGTCGTCCCGATCCAGGACGCACTCGACGGCGCGCCCCGTTTCAAGAAGCTGCCGGCGCATGACGCCCGGAAGCAGTCCACAAGACAACGGCGGCGTCAGCAGAACGCCACCGCGCTCTACAAATACGTTGCTGCGCGCGCCCTCGCACACTTCTTCACGCGTATTGAGAAAAATCGCATCGAACACATCCGGGCATGCGGCCAGCCGGGCCAGGGCCCGATCATACATGCCGCGCGCGCTGGTCTTGTGGCGCAGAAGGTAGTTCTCGGCATCCACGCGTTCGTCCGCTACAACTACCTTCCATGATTGAATGCCGTCATCCATCGAAGTAAGGCTGATCAGATAGTGGCCGTTGTGGGAAAGAGTCAAACGAACCCGGAAAATACCGGTTGTCTGAGCCGATGCCTGCTCCGACAGACTCGCCGCAATCGACGAGACATCACACGCAAAGCCCAGGGCAAACGCCGAAGCCTTAAGCCGCTCCAGATGGAAGTCCAGAAGACGATACGCCCCGTGCTCCAAACGCATGGTTTCAATGAGCTTGAAACCAGGGTCAAAGCCCGTGAGAAACTGCGATTTCAGGAGGCATTCGGCATATTCGCGTTCGGGCTCCGAATCAATGACGACGCCGCTACCGACGCCGAGGCGAGCCCGCCCATCAGGGGCAAGCGCAAGCGTCCGAATCGCTACATTGAAACGACAATCGCCGTTAGGCGCCATCCAGCCCAGCGACCCCGTGTAGATGCCGCGCGGAGAGTCCTCCAACTCCGAGATACGCTGCATGGCGCGAATTTTCGGAGCGCCGGTAATCGAACCGCAAGGAAATAGCGCCCGGAACAAGTCATAGAGGCACACATCGGGCAGCTCTGCCGAAACTGTCGATACGACCTGCCACAGAGTCGGATAGGCTTCAACTTCGCACAAGGATTCAACCCGCACCTTGCCGGGCAACGCCAGCTTCCCCAGATCGTTACGCAGCAGGTCGACGATCATGATGTTCTCGGCGCGCTCCTTCTCCGACGCCAGCAATTCATTGCGCCTCACAACATCGTCTGACGGCGACGCACCACGTTGAGTGGTTCCCTTCATCGGGCGCGTAAGGACTCGACCGCCGATCCGCTCGAAAAACAGTTCAGGAGAAAAGGAAAGCAGTATTTCCTCTTGCGTGTCGATGTAAGCTCCATGACGCACCGGCTGGCGTTCGCGCAGTCGGGCGTATAGCGCCAGCGGATGGCCGTAGAGCCTGAAATCGATCGGGAAGGTGAGATTGATCTGGTAGCAATCGCCGTCGGCAATCCAGCGCCTTATCTGCTCGACCTTTGACGCATGTTCTTCAGCATCGAGGGCCGCCACAAGGTCGGCCACCCCCACAACCCGATCCTGTTCGGAAACGCCAGCCAGCTGCTCACTGAAAAACGCTTCGAGCGCCGCCGGGTCAAGCTGCCGGGCCTGACCAAACACCCAACCCCGCAACAACGGGCGCCCGGTTTTCGGCAAGGTGCTGGCGGGCTCGAAACACCCGCCAAGCGCATAGTCCGCAG
This sequence comes from Candidatus Propionivibrio aalborgensis, assembly GCF_900089945.1. Lineage (GTDB taxonomy): Bacteria > Pseudomonadota > Gammaproteobacteria > Burkholderiales > Rhodocyclaceae > Propionivibrio > Propionivibrio aalborgensis. The sequence goes on from NZ_FLQY01000012.1 coordinate 22,561, forward strand.
CAAGAGCTACCCATTCGCCCTGCCTTGCAGCCGCTTCAAATGCGGAAAATACCGACGCCAAATCATCGCGGCGTTCATCATCGCCATCGAAAATGATCGCTCGTCGATACTCCGACAAAAGAATGGCATGACCGTTATCGCTGTCAAACAATGCGAAACGGCCATCGATCATGATCAGCGTTCAGTCTTGAAGAAACGGTTCTGCTGCCGGCAAGCTGTTGCTAGATGGATGTTCAACCGCCATCCTTTTTCAGCTTCGCCTCTTCGGCCAGCAACTTGCGCAATTCGCGGAGTCGCGCATCAGCGGCAGATTTTTCATAGAAATTGCCATCGGTTGCCTGCTGTGCGAACTGCAACTGCTCAACCGCCTGCCCGAGCTGCCCCTGCAGGAAATAGAACTCGGCTTGCGCCCGATGCTGCTGCAAGCGCCTGCCCAGGGCAGAATATGATCTGGCTTGCAGGCCATAGAGTTTGTAGTCAGAAAAACTGAGCTGCACTTGTGAATCCAGAAACTGCAAGGCCTGTTCGTACTGCCTCCCCGCATAAAGCGACTCGGCATACCCATAGACGAGCGACTTGGCCTGAGGAAAGCGTAACAGGGCATCGCGATAGATGTCCTGGGCAGCAGGCAAGTCCCCGGCGGCCGCCCTGATCTCGGCAGCCAGATCGGCAATAATTGGCGACGCCACCTTGAGGGCTTTGAGAGCGTCCATTTCACGCTGCGCAGCCGGAACGTCCTTGGCCCTCATGAAGGCAAAGGCGAGCCCGTACTGAGCGGCCGCCTGCGATGCATATTTCCTTTCCCGCAACAGGGTTTCAAACTCACTCACGGCCTCGCGTGGCGTACCCATCAGCGCGCGCAGCTTGGCGCGCACGAGATGAAAATCGAGGCTGCTGACAACCTGCCGATAGGGCGAGCTCTGCGCCCGGTTCTGCATATCGGAAATCCGTTCGATCGTCAGCGGATGCGTACGCAAATAGACGGGCGCATTGTTCTCGTAAACTCGCCCAGCCTTCTGCATGCGTTCGAAGAAATCGCTCATGCCACGAACATCGAAGCCGGCCTTCTCGAGGGTTCTATAGCCCGAGCGATCTGCCTCCCGCTCAAAATCCCGGCTGAACCCAAGCTGCGATTGAATCACGCCGGCCTGCACCGAAGATATTGTGGCCATGCCGATATTTGCATTGGCACGGGCAGCAAGCAGGCCAACGGCCATGGCGATCATGCTTGGAATCGTATTCTGCTTTTCCTTGGCGATCTGCCGGGCCAGATGGTTCTGCGTCACGTGCCCGATTTCGTGAGCAATCACGCCCGCCAGTTCCGACTCGGACTGTGCTGTAAGAATGGTTCCGGTATTTACGCCGATAAAGCCACCGAACATCGCGAACGCGTTTACCGTGTTGTCGCGAATGGCAAAAAAGTGAAAATCGCCAACCGGATTCGCACTGGCTTCAACAAGGCGGTGGCCCAGGCGATTGAGGTAGTCGTTGATTTCCGGATCGTCGACGTAGCTGGGTTCACGCAGTCGAATCTCGTTCATGATGCTCTCGCCGATCCGGCGCTCAACCTGCGGCGAAAAATCGGCACGCGCCGACTCTCCGAGATCCGGGAGCTCAGCGGCCCATGAATTCGGGAATCCCGAGACCGCTATTGCCACCGTCAGCTGCAAGACGGCACGGACTATGCGGAATAGCGAGCTGGAAAGGCAGAAGTTCACTATGTTCATGAATACAATTCCAAGTACATGCCGCAATGATACCGGACTCGATCGTATCGCCGTGTTTCCAGATGTTTCAGGCGTGCCCTGTCAAATTCGCTCGACGAAAAAAAACCCGCCAAAGGCGGGTTTTCTCGGCGCAGCTCTGAGACTAAGCTCAGGCACGCCCAATATTCGAAGCCTGCTTGCCCTTAGGACCCTGCGTAACGTCGAAGGAAACCTTCTCGCCCTCTTTGAGGGTCTTGAATCCGCCCATGGTGATCGCGGAAAAATGCGCAAAAAGATCTTCGCTGCCATCATCCGGAGTAATGAAACCGAAACCCTTGGCGTCATTGAACCACTTAACTGTACCTGTTGCCATATTGCTACTTCCTTGAAAAGAGACAAGATCCGGGCATCGCCCGACGTGCATGTTTGAAATTCAAATTAGGACTTGAACCAAAACATGAAGACTTTTTACGCTAGTTATGGTGGATGCGTCAAGCATTTTTGAACGCGAATGCCGGCACAGCGGGATTTGTACAACGAAAGAGGCAAACAAAGCGGTTCTAAAGTGGTTTTGCACATTCGAAAAGACTGGTTAGAATTGAATCATGGCAAAACAGCAGCAGGAAGGTTCCGTACTCGAGGCTAAACGCAGCAAGACCGCGCCGCCGCCGCTTTACACCGTACTGTTGCTCAACGACGATTTCACGCCAATGGAGTTTGTTGTTCTTGTGTTGCAGCGGTTTTTTTCCATGAACAGAGAACAAGCAATGCAAATCATGCTCAAAGTACATATCGAGGGGCGAGGCGTCTGTGGAGTTTATCCGCGTGATGTGGCCGCCACCAAGGTCGAGCAGGTTGCGATCTTCGCCAGGGAAAACCAGCATCCCCTGGCGTGTGTAATGGAGGAAAACTGAATGATTGCGCAAGAGCTTGAAGTCAGCCTGCACATGGCTTTTGTCGAGGCACGACAAAAGCGCCATGAGTTCATCACGGTCGAGCACCTTCTGCTTGCGCTGCTTGACAACACCTCAGCCGCCGAGACCTTGCGCGCCTGTGGCGGAAACATAGAACAGCTTCGCAAGGATTTGACCAAGTTCATCGTTGAGCACACGCCGACGGTCGACGGTGAAGACGATATCGATACGCAACCCACGCTCGGTTTTCAGCGCGTTATCCAACGCGCCATCCTGCATGTCCAGTCTTCCGGTAAGAAAGAGGTCAATGGCGCCAATGTCCTGGTCGCGATTTTTGGCGAAAAGGATTCACACGCGGCGTATTACCTGCAGAAACAGGGAATCGCCCGCCTTGATGTAGTCAATTACATTTCCCACGGCATCAGCAAGGTACCGCAAGGCACGGTGCGCAGCGAAAATGATGTTGAAACCGAAGGTGAAGCCCAGGTCGCCGCCGGGCCGCTGGAGAGCTACACCATCAATCTCAACGCACTTGCCCAGCAAGGCAAGATCGATCCTCTGATCGGGCGTGAAAAGGAACTTGAGCGGGTCATCCAGACACTCTGCCGTCGACGCAAGAACAACCCCTTGCTGGCAGGCGAAGCGGGGGTGGGCAAAACTGCCATTGCCGAGGGCCTTGCCCGTCGAATCGTTGAAAATAACGTGCCGGAGGTTCTCGAGAAGGCAAACGTCTACGCACTAGACATGGGCGCGCTGCTGGCGGGCACGAAGTATCGCGGCGACTTCGAGCAGCGCTTAAAAGGCGTTCTGAAGCAACTGAGCGAAAAACCCCAGGCCATTCTGTTCATCGACGAAATCCATACCCTGATTGGTGCCGGATCGGCTTCCGGCGGCACACTCGATGCGTCGAACCTGCTCAAACCGGCGCTTTCCAACGGCCAGCTCAAGTGCATCGGTGCGACAACCTACACCGAGTACCGCGGCATCTTCGAGAAAGACCACGCGTTGTCGCGTCGCTTCCAAAAAATCGACGTCAATGAACCTTCTATCGCCGAGACCATTGAAATTCTCAAGGGTCTAAAAACCCGCTTCGAGACGCACCACGGCATCAAGTACTCGGCTGCAGCGTTGACCTCGGCCGTTGAACTCTCGGTACGCTTCATCTCCGACCGCCACCTCCCGGACAAGGCCATCGATGTCATCGATGAAGCCGGTGCCGCACAACGCATTCTTCCCAAGTCCCGTCAGAAGAAGATGATTGGCAAGCAGGACATCGAAGAGATCGTGGCCAAGATCGCACGCATTCCCTCGACGCACGTCTCGACCGATGACCGCAGTTCGCTGAAGAACCTTGACCGCGATCTCAAAGCGGTAGTCTTTGGACAGGAGGCAGCCATCGATGCTCTGACCAGGGCGATCAAGATGGCACGTTCGGGACTGGGCAATCCAACCAAGCCGATTGGCTGCTTCCTGTTTTCCGGCCCCACTGGCGTCGGCAAAACCGAAGTGGCCAAACAGCTCGCCTACTGCCTCGGCAATGAATTATTGCGTTATGACATGTCGGAGTACATGGAACGCCATGCGGTTTCAAGGTTGATCGGCGCGCCACCGGGCTATGTCGGTTTCGAGCAGGGCGGGCAATTGACTGAGGCAGTCACCAAGAAGCCTTATTGCGTACTGTTGCTTGACGAGATCGAAAAAGCCCACCCGGATATTTACAACATCCTGTTGCAGGTGATGGACCATGGCACCCTGACGGACAACAACGGCCGCAAGACTGATTTTCGCAACGCGGTCATCATCATGACCACCAATGCCGGTCAGGAATCCATTCAAAAAACCAGTATGGGCTTTACCAATGTCAAGACGGCAGGCGACGAGATGGTCGAAATAAAACGACTGTTCACGCCCGAGTTCCGCAACCGGCTCGACGCCACCATTTCCTTCAAGGCACTTGACCACGACATTATTCTGCGCGTGGTCGACAAGTTCCTTATCCAGCTTGAGGAACAGTTGCATGAGAAGAAGGTGGAAGCCACCTTCACCGATCGGCTGAAGGAACACCTTGCCGCCCATGGATTCGATCCACTGATGGGCGCACGCCCCATGGCGCGCCTGATTCAGGACACCATCCGCTCGGCGCTGGCTGACGAATTGCTGTTCGGACGCTTGACCAGCGGCGGTCAGGTAACGGTCGATCTGGACGAAGAGGACAAGGTAAGACTGGTTTTTGAAGAAGAAGCCGAAGCGGTCGTTTGACTAGCCTGGACAAGGCGCTCTCCTCAGGGCTTTCTTATCGCCCCCAAGTATTTTGTTTTCATTCAGGCCCCCCCATGAGTCTCAAAACCCCCGACCTTCTCGATTCCAACGAAGAGCAGACCCTTGCAGGCGCCGTGCGTGTTGTCGCTCCAATGTTCCAGCGTTACGGCGCTCGAACTTCGTTCAGTGGCCAGATCGTCACGCTCAAGCTGTTTGAAGATAACTCGCTGGTGCGCGAGGCATTCGCTGAAGCTGGAAACGGAAAGGTGCTGGTGATTGATGGGGGTGGTTCAACGCGCTGCGCGTTGGTCGGCGATCAGTTGGCGATCCTCGCACACAAAAACGGTTGGGAAGGCGCGATCGTCTTCGGCTGTATCCGGGATTCTGGTGATATCAACCTGATCGACATTGGCGTTCGTGCCCTCAATACCCACCCTCTGAAAAGCATCAAGAAGGGCGTTGGCGACCGCAACATCGACATCACCTTCGGCGGTGTCACCTTCAAGCCGGGCGAATGGATTTACGCTGATGAGGACGGCGTGATCGTCTCATCGTCGGCGCTGACTTAAGACCTTCTTGCAGCAATTCCCGAACGATCGCCTCCAACTTGATTCGGCAGGATCAAGTCGCACGCCTGACCAAAAATTATCGCGAGCGGCAAATATCTTATGTCTTATATAAGACTATTGATGCTGAAGCAAAAGCGCTCTATAATTGTTCGTATAGACTGCTCGGAATAGTGAATCATCCATAGACAAGACTTGCAGTCTGTTTTTCTCGAATTCCGGTCATGTTTCTAATCTTTTGGGAGATCAATTATGAGCACACGTGAACAACAAATCGCCGAACTTGAAAAAGACTGGGCTGAAAACCCACGTTGGAAGGGAATCAAGCGAGGCTACTCAGCGGCTGATGTTGTCCGTTTGCGTGGCTCCTTCCCGATCGAATACACCATAGCCCGTCAAGGCGCCGAGAAGTTGTGGAACCTCGTCAACAGCGAACCTTACGTCAATTGCCTCGGCGCATTGACCGGAGGCCAGGCCATGCAACAGGTCAAGGCAGGTGTAAAAGCCATCTACCTGTCCGGCTGGCAAGTTGCCGCGGACAACAACGGTTATGCCGCGATGTATCCCGATCAGTCGCTGTACCCCGTCGACTCCGTCCCGAAGGTTGTCGAGCGCATCAATAACTCATTCCGTCGCGCCGACGAGATTCAGTTCTCCAAGAACATTAACGCTGGAGACAAAGGCTACGTTGATTATTTCGCGCCGATCGTTGCCGATGCTGAAGCCGGATTCGGCGGCGTGCTCAACGCTTTCGAGCTGATGAAAGCCATGATCCGCGCTGGCGCTGGCGGCGTTCACTGGGAAGACCAGCTGGCCTCGGTCAAGAAGTGCGGCCATATGGGCGGCAAGGTTCTGGTGCCAACCCAGGAAGCGGTCCAGAAACTGATTGCCGCACGTTTTGCTGCTGACGTCTGTGGCGTACCGACGCTGGTTATCGCCCGTACCGATGCCGAAGCTGCCGACCTGCTGACCTCCGACTATGACGAGAACGACAAGCCCTTCGTCACCGGCGAGCGCACAGCGGAAGGCTTTTACAAAACGAAAAAAGGCCTGGAGCAGGCTATCTCCCGCGCCGTGGCCTATGCGGCCTACGCCGACCTCGTATGGTGCGAAACGGGCACACCGGATCTGGAGTTTGCCCGGAAATTCGCCGAGGGCGTACATGCCAAGTTCCCGGGGAAGATGCTTGCCTACAACTGCTCGCCTTCGTTCAACTGGAAGAAGAATCTGGACGACGCCACCATCGCCAAATTCCAGAAAGAACTCGGCGCCATGGGCTACAAGTACCAGTTCATCACCCTCGCCGGCATCCACAACATGTGGTACCACATGTTCGATCTGTCGCAAGACTATGTAAAACGCGGCATGACGGCCTACGTCGAAAAGGTTCAGGAACCCGAGTTTGCGGCGCGTGATCGTGGTTACACCTTCGTATCGCACCAGCAGGAAGTCGGTACCGGCTATTTCGACGAAGTCACCACCGTTATCCAGGGCGGAGTCTCATCGGTCACCGCACTAACCGGCTCGACAGAAGAAGAGCAGTTTCACTGATCTGACTCGATCAAAAAAGCCGCCAGCAGGCGGCTTTTTTTTGCCCCAACGCCACGCTTGCTTCGGTTTGTGGACGGCGGAATTGTCCGTGCGATCAGAACACGCCTATCGCTAGTCCCGTAGCGAACGCTGCTCCAAGTTCCCTGCAGCGATCAAGATCAGGCGGGCTGATGGTTTTGCGCGAAAGTATGGTTTCCGGAGATTGCGCGTGTGTGCAAACGATCAGAGCTTCGGCTGTACGTCGCAGTCGCCATCCGGTAGCGATGCGGTCAATCTGTCGCACGGCGTTTTGCCCATCGCTGCCTGCACAGACCAGGACGGCATAAGGCCGACCGTTGATCCGATTGAGCGCAGGGTAATAGCAGCGATCAAAGAAATCCTTCATCAGCCCCGAAATAGCCGCGAGATTCTCCGGCGTTGCGAACACGTAACCGTCGGCGTTGATGACATCCGCCGCCAAAGCGGCCGATGCATGGAGTAGTCGCGTCGTCACTCCATCTTCAAGCTTGGCACCCATGACCAGCGCACGCACCATTTGCTCGGTGCCGCCGGTCATCGAGTTATATACAACGAGTAGCGTTTTCATCTCGGGTGCCCGCATAAAAGGGGATCACACGTCTCGCCGGATCCACAGAAGAAGAACAGCCCGTCGATAGTGCATGACCGAGTTCTTGTGTCAGGATAGACCATTCAAGCGCACAATGAACGGTATCTGCGATGGCAAATAATACGGCAAAGCACTTCGTGCGGCGCTTGGATACGAAGGTGGCTTGGCATCTGGCGGAGAGGGAGGGATTCGAACCCTCGGTACCTTGCAGTACGCCTGATTTCGAGTCAGGTACAATCGACCACTCTGCCACCTCTCCGTCAGGGGCGGGAGTTTAGCACAACTCGACAGCCTATGCGCCTGATCCTTCTTCTTCTCGCCGTCATTGCTGGCGGCTGCGGCGATAGCACTCGGCAGCCTCTCGAAAGTACCAAAAAGCTTGTCGTCCTCACCCGAGTGGGTTCAACCACCTACTCGGTTGATGAAACGAATGGCGCCACGGGCTTTGACTACGACCTGGTCCGCATGTTCGCCAAGGAACTGGGTCTGAAGATCCGTATTGTTGTTGCCGCCAGCGACAGTGACATACTGCTACGACTCAAAAACGGCGAAGCGCACATGGCAGCCGCGTGGCAGTCGCCGGTTGACGATCCGGAGATTCACAGCAGCACGCCTTACTTCCAGGACTATGACGTGCTGGTCTCCCACGAAGCGGCATTGCCATTGACCGGCATCGAGCAACTGGCCAACAAGACCATACATGTTGTTTCCGGTTCGCGGCAGGAGGAGGCGTTACGCGAACTGAGTAGTGAATTTCCAGAAATGATCATCGTCGGCAGTCATAAACGCCGTGAGCTCGACTTGCTGGAAGGCGTCGCAACCCAACGCTTGGAGGCGACCCTAGTCAATAACGCAGCATTCAATATTGGGAACAATTTCTACCCGGAATTGCAGGACGCGCTGAAGATCGACGCAGCCCGACCGATAGTCTGGCTGTTTTCACCGGGTGTTGATCCTGAACTGATTGCCCGAGCCGACGCTTTTCTGGAGCGCACGCAGAAGAATGGCGAAATGGATCGCTTGAAAGACCGTTATTTCGGGCATGTCAAGCGGCTCACCGAGGCCGACAGCATTCGTTTCATCGAGCGCATGCACTCTGTTCTCAAGCCCTATCGCCCCCTTTTTCAAGAGGCTCAGACGCGAACAGGAATCGACTGGCGGCTGCTGGCGGCGGTCGCCTACCAGGAATCCCAGTGGGATCCGCTGGCGACCAGTCCAACCGGCGTGCGCGGCATAATGATGCTGACCGAGGATACTGCCGACCTGCTGGGCGTCAGCAACCGGCTCGATGCAGCGCAAAGCATCAGTGCCGGAGCCCAGTACATCCGTGACCTGCGCGAGGCGCTCCCGGCGAGCATTGCCGAACCCGATCGTTTATGGCTGGCGCTTGCCGCCTACAATCTGGGCATGGGTCACCTGAACGCCGCCCGTTACATTGCCAAGACGCTAAAGGCCAACCCGGATTCCTGGTATGCCATGAAGAAGGTCCTCCCCTTGCTCGGACTTCCTCAGTACTACAGCCGGCTAAAATCCGGCAAGGGGCGTGGCGGAGAAGCCGTCATCATGGTTGAGAACATCCGCGTCTTCACCGACATACTTGATCGCTACGAACCAGCTTACAATCCATTGGAACACGTATCTGTCATTGGAAGCAGGCAACAGAAACTGCGAACAGAACAACCGGTAACGCCATAACGATCCGAGCGGCTTACTTTTGCGCCGCGATTTTTTCCAGGCCGCCAAGATACGAACGCAAGACAGCGGGCACGGAAATGCTGCCGTCGGCATTCTGGTAGTTCTCCATGATGGCGACCAAGGTGCGCCCAACGGCAAGGCCCGAACCATTGAGCGTGTGCACCAGCTCGGTCTTGTTTTTTTCATTTCGGCAGCGCGCCTGCATGCGCCGCGCCTGGAAGGACTCGAAATTGGAGCAGGAAGAAATTTCGCGGTAGGTATTCTGTGCCGGCAGCCAGACTTCCAGATCGTAAGTCTTGGCCGAAGAGAAGCCCATATCGCCGGTGCATAGGGCGACGCGACGATAAGGCAAATCAAGTTTCTCAAGAATGATCTCGGCGTGACGCGTCAACTCCTCATGCGCCTCATTTGATTTGTCAGCTGCAACAATCTGCACCAGTTCAACCTTGTCGAACTGGTGCTGACGAATCATGCCGCGCGTGTCCTTGCCGTAGGAACCTGCCTCCGAGCGAAAACACGGTGTATGGCAGACCAGTCTGAGCGGCAGAGTTTCCCAAGCCAGAATTTCGTCGCGCACGATGTTGGTAACCGGAACTTCGGCGGTCGGAATCAGATACAGCGGTTCGGCATCAGGACGCAATATCTTGAACAGATCCTCCTCGAATTTTGGCAACTGGCCGGTGCCGAACAGGCTGGCGGCATTGACCAGGTAGGGTGCATAGACTTCGGTATAGCCGTGCTCTTCGCTATGCACGTCGAGCATGAACTGGGCAATGGCGCGATGCAGGCGGGCAAGCGACCCGGTCATCAGCGAGAAACGCGAGCCGGCAATCTTGGCAGCCGTGGCAAAATCGAGCAGCCCAAGTGCTTCGCCCAGATCGACGTGATCTCTGACCGTGAAATCGTAGTTGCGCGGTGTCCCCCAACGCCTCACCTCGACGTTGTCGACTTCGGATTTGCCGACCGGAACACTCTCCTGAGGTAGATTGGGAATCATCGCCACAAAGGCGTCGAAGGTCTTGAGCAAGGCGTCGAGCCGGATCTCGTTGGCATCGAGTTCTTCCTTCAGCGTGGCGACTTCGGCCAAGACGGCCGAAGCGTCCTCCCCCTTGCCCTTGAGCACGCCAATCTGCTTGGACAGGCTGTTACGGCTGGCCTGTAAGTCCTGGGTGCGCGTCTGCAGCGACTTGCGTTCGGCTTCGAGTTGCTGGAATGCGGCAATGTCAAGGGTATAACCTCGTGTTGCCAACCGTTCGGAAACAACACCTATATCGTTACGCAACAGTTGAATATCAAGCATTTCAGTCCTCTGAGTCTTTGGGAGTTCTTGTGAATTTCAGCGCATCGCGGTCAAGATCGCGCAGATGAGCAAGCTTTTCGCCCAATCTGATCTCCAGCCCACGCTCGACCGGCCGGTACCATTCGACCGGTGGCATACCTTCCGGAAAATAGTTTTCGCCGGCGGCAAAGCCCTCGGCTTCATTGTGCGCGTATCGGTAATCCTTGCCGTAGTCGAGTTCCTTCATCAGCCGCGTCGGCGCATTGCGCAAGTGAAGCGGCACCGGCCGGGAAGCATCTTTGGCAATGAATCCTCGCGCCGCATTATACGCGACGTAGGCCGCATTCGATTTGGCTGCCAGCGCCAGATAGAGCACGGCTTCGGCCAGCGCCAGTTCGCCCTCGGGTGAGCCGAGGCGTTCGTAGGTTTCGGCTGCGCTGCCAGTAATTTGTGCCGCACGCGGGTCGGCGAGGCCGATGTCTTCCCACGCCATGCGCACGATTCGCCGCGCCAGATAGCGCGGATCCGCGCCCCCGTCGAGCATGCGGCAGAACCAGTACAGCGCCGCATCGGGATTGGAGCCGCGCACCGCCTTGTGCAGAGCCGAAATCTGGTCGTAAAAGGCCTCGCCACCTTTGTCGAAGCGGCGCAGATTCTGCGCCAGTGTGTTTTCGATCAAGACGCTGTCGATTTGCGACAGATTCGCTGTGGCCGCCGCAGTACGCATCTGCTCCAGCAGATTGACCAGCCGGCGCGCATCACCGTCAGCCGCGCCGATCAAGCGCGATCGCGCATCGTCCTCAAAACTCAACCCTTGCAGGGCCTGCCGGCAGGCGCGCTCAAGCAACACGCCCAATTCATCTTCGGACAGGGGATTCAGAACATAAACCGAAGCGCGCGACAGGAGGGCAGAATTGACTTCGAACGAGGGGTTCTCGGTCGTCGCACCAACCAGCGTCAGCAGCCCGCTTTCAACGTAAGGCAGAAAGGCATCCTGTTGCGCCTTGTTGAAGCGATGGACTTCATCAACAAAAAGTATCGTCGGTCGACCGTGCCGAGCCCATGCGGCTTCAGCACTCGCTACCGCCTCCCGAATATCCTTGATCCCCGAAAATACCGCAGACAGGGCAATGAATTCGGCATCAAAGGCATCGGCCATCAGGCGTGCCAACGTCGTTTTGCCGACGCCTGGCGGTCCCCAGAGAATCAGCGAATGCAGTTTGCGCGCTTCAAACGCCAGCCTGAGAGGCTTCCCGGCGCCGAGCAGATGTTGCTGGCCGATCACCTCGTCCAGCGTCGCGGGTCTCAGCGCTTCCGCGAGGGGCACTGGATGAGGCTGTGCGAAGAGATCACTCACCTAGGACATCGACGCCCGCAGGGGCCGTAAAGCGGAAAAGCGCGGGCGATAGCGGTGGATTGCGGTCCAGATTTGAAAAGAACAAGGTTGTGACCTGTCCGAAATTGTCGAACAGCTCCATCGACTTGAGATCGTTTCCGAAAAACCCCAGCAACAATTTCTCAAAACCACTGTCCGCCGATTTCGGGATCGCCTCCAGCCATTCGAGACCCTCCCGCTCGCCGGCTTCGCGCAGGGTAAAGTTTCTCTCAAGGGCACCTTTGTCGCTCCCCTTACCATCACTCTCGCCAACAAGCAGCGCCACCGGCGAGCTGCCAAGGGCGGCGTCGAACTTCTTCACCGTCACCTGGCGCAAATCAGGATCGTAGATCCATATTTTCTTGCCATCACCGACCAGCAACTGACTATAGGGTTTTTCGATCTGCCAGCGGAATTTTCCGGGTCGCGAGAACATCATCACGCCGGTCGACTGCTGCGGCCTTTTGCCATTTTTGGCGACTACGATCTGCGCAAAATCGGCGCGCATGCTCTTCGTTGTTTCAAAGAAGGCGTGCAGCTTGTCGATGGCACCGGCATGGGCTTTATTTATCAACAGCAAACCACAGAGGCACAGAGACACAGACAAGAGCGAGATGGACCAATTCTTAGTGTATTGCATCTGTTATTCGTCTCTGTGGTGAGCTGACTCTTGTCATTCCTGCGTCTTTCGCGCAATGACTTCGCGGCCACCGCGCCCATCCATGGCCGATACCAGCCCGGATTTCTCCATGGCTTCGATCAGGCGCGCCGAGCGATTGTAGCCAATGCGCAAATGGCGCTGAACCAGCGAGATCGAAGCGCGGCGGTTCTTGAGAACGATCTCTACAGCCTGATCGTACAGCGCGTCGGATTCGCCATCGCCGCCATTTCCATTGCCGTTGCCACCATCGCTCGCCTCGTCGCTGTCATCGTCAACACCGGCGCCTGACAGCACGCCTTCGACGTAGTCCGGCGCACCGGCGCGCTTCAGGTAATCGACAACGTGGTGTACTTCATCGTCGGCCACAAAAGCGCCATGCACGCGCGTCGGATACCCGGTTCCCGGTGCAAGGAAAAGCATATCGCCCTGACCCAGCAGTGCCTCGGCGCCCATCTGGTCGAGAATGGTGCGCGAGTCGATTTTCGATGACACCTGGAATGACATTCGCGTGGGTATGTTGGCCTTGATCAGGCCGGTAATCACGTCGACCGAAGGTCGCTGTGTCGCGAGAATCAGATGGATGCCCGACGCACGTGCCTTCTGGGCGAGTCGTGCAATCAACTGCTCGACCTTCTTGCCGGCGACCATCATCAGATCAGCCAGTTCGTCGATGACCACGACGATGTTCGGCATTGAAATCAAAGGCTCAGGCGATTCCGGCGTCAGCGAAAATGGATTCGTCAACTTGTTCCCGGCCTTCTCCGCATCCTTGATGCGATGGTTGAGCCCGGCAATATTGCGCACGCCCATGGCCGACATCAGCTTGTAACGTTTTTCCATTTCCGCCACGCACCAGTTGAGCGCATTGGCCGCCTGTTTCATATCCACCACCACCGGCGCCAGCAGATGCGGGATGCCTTCGTAGATGGACAGTTCGAGCATTTTCGGGTCGACCAGAATCAAACGCACCTTGTCCGGTTCGGATTTGTACAGCAGCGAAAGAATCATCGCATTGATTCCGACCGACTTGCCCGACCCGGTCGTTCCGGCGACCAGCAAATGCGGCATCTTGGCCAGATCGACAACTACCGGATGACCGCCGATATCCTTGCCCAGCGTCATGGCCAGCGGCGATGACATATCGTGATAGGCACTGCTCGAAATAATCTCGGAAAGCCGAACGATCTGCCGCTTGGCGTTCGGAAGCTCAAGCGCCATGCACGATTTTCCGGGTACCGTCTCGACGACCCGGATTGAAACCATGGACAGAGCACGCGCCATATCCTTGGCCAGATTGACGATCTGAGCACCCTTGACCCCGACCGCCGGCTCGATCTCGTAACGCGTGATTACCGGTCCCGGATACGCGGCGAGCACCCTGGCCTGAACACCAAAGTCGGCGAGCTTGCGTTCGATCAGGCGCGACGTGTACTCGAGACTCTCGCTACTGACATGGTCGGTGTGGGATTCGGCTTGTTCGAGCAAATGCAGTGGGGGCAGCAGGCCGCCAACAACTGCCTCGGGGAAGAGCGGTACCTGACGCTCGCGTTCGATCCGCTTTTCGACCTTGGCCGGCAGCGGGGCCGCCGGCTCAGGCGCTTCGATATATATCGGCCCATGGCCTTCCACCCGACGTTTCTCGTCGTCAACCACTGCTTCGCGCTCGCGCGCCACCTCACGTCCAATGCGTCTGTCCTGCCAGCGCTCGATCAAGTCGCGAACCGCGCCGTAAGTAGTTTCAAGCAAGCTGCCAAAACGTTCGGCAGCCGAAAGCCACGACATTCCGGAAAATATGCTCCAACCAAGCCCCAGCGCTGCAAGCAAAGTCAGCGTGGCACCGGTATAGCCAAGATAACGCACTGCCGCATTACCGATTTCGATACCCAGCATTCCGCCGGCACCGTGTTCGAGCGGCAACTGAACCGTGAGCGTGTAAAAACGCAAGTTCTCAAGTGCGCAACTGGCCAGGATAAAAACTACAAAGCCGGCCAGCGCGATATAGAAAGGGCGCCGATCCGTCGTACGCAGACCGTCAAGCCGACGATAGCCCCACCAGACAACGGCAACCAGGAAGACGATCCACCACCAGGCTGATAGACCAAAGACATAAAGCAGCAAATCGGCGATCCAGGCGCCGCCACGACCCGCCGGATTGTGAAGTGCCCCTCCATGCACAGCATGCGACCAGCCGGGATCATCCCGCTGGTAGCCCCACAAGGCCAAGCCAAGAAATGCGGCAAGGACAACCAGCGCCAGCCAGCGCGATTCCTGCAATATGGCGGCAATCTTTTCCGGTAGCGGGCTGGGCGGATTGGAAGCCCGATCAATCCTGTTCTTGAGCAGCGAAGCCATCGATATCAGTAGAAACTGGACAAACGAGGATTATAGCCGGCTGCAGGCAACAACCGGAGCGGTTCGACCAATGTTCAGTCCTCGTTGAGGACGATCCGTCCCGCTTCGACACGGATGTAACCGCTACGCTCCAGATCCTTCATTACGCGACTGACCATTTCGCGGGATGCCCCCACCATCTTGGCCATATCCTGTTTTGTTATCTTGCGCCGAATTGTGCGAATGCCGTTTTCCTTCTCGGAAAGATCGAGCAGCAGCTTGGCCACCCGGCCATAAACATCCATCAGTGCCAGACTCTCGATCTTTCGGTTTGCCTCGCGCAATCGCAGCACTAGGCTCTTCATGATGTTCAGACAGAGATCAAGGTTTTCTGCCAAGGCTTTCATCAGATCGGACTTGGCAATGACCAGCAGCTCGCAGGCTTCGTTGGCGACAACGTCTGCCGAGCGCGGAGACCCGTCGATCAAACCCATCTCTCCAAAGCATTCACCTTCGTTCAGAAAGCACAGAATGACCTCGTTGCCCTCGGGGTCCCGATTCATCACTTTCGCACTTCCGCTTACAATGACGAACAGTGAGTCCGTACTGTCACCGACATAGACAATGGTCGTATTTCGTGCCACTTTGCGACTCACTGCCATTCTGGAAATCTGTTCGAGTTGCGCATCCGGCAAGCCCGCAAACATGGGAATACTCTGCAACAAAGTCAGTCCTGACTTCGCACCCGCCTTCTGCTGTTTTGCCTGCATGATTGCTCCTTCCGTTTGAGCAATTATTTCAATAGGTTGCGTTGGAATTATAAGACACTTTATGGGATTGGTAGCAATTCACCCCGAATTGGATCGAGCATTGCCGGTTATAATTTTCCTCTCGCTTAGCCTCGAATGGAATGGAAATGACCCTCACTCCGCGCCACTGCCGCCTTCTTATACTCGGTTCCGGGCCTGCCGGCTACACGGCAGCCGTTTACGCCGCCCGCGCCAACCTCAAACCCGTGCTGATTACCGGAATGGCCCAGGGTGGCCAATTGATGACAACCACCGACGTCGATAACTGGCCAGCCGACGCCCAGGGCGTACAGGGACCGGAATTGATGCAGCGCTTCGAAGAACACGCCAAGCGCTTCGAAACCGAGATCATTTTTGACCACATCCATACGGCCAAGCTGACCGAGAAGCCCTTCACGCTAATGGGCGACGCGGGAACCTACACCTGCGATGCACTGATTATTTCTACCGGTGCTTCGGCGCAGTACCTCGGCCTGCCTTCGGAGGAAGCGTTTTCCGGCCGAGGTGTTTCCGCTTGCGCCACCTGTGACGGCTTCTTCTACCGGAACCAGCCGGTGGCCGTTATTGGCGGCGGCAATACTGCTGTCGAGGAAGCGCTCTATCTGGCCAATATCGCCAGTCACGTGACGCTCGTGCATCGGCGCGACAAGCTGCGCGGAGAAAAGATTCTGCAGGACAAACTCTTTGAGAAAGAAAAAGCCGGAAAAGTCACCATCAAATGGAACAACACGCTCGACGAGGTACTCGGCGACAAATCAGGGGTTACGGGAATCCGCATCAAGAGTACGCTGAACGGCGCCTGCGAAGATATCGCGCTGATGGGCGTATTCATCGCCATCGGCCATAAGCCGAATACGGACCTTTTCGTCGGGCAACTGGAGATGGAAGGCGGCTACATCATTACCGAGTGTGGCAGCAAGGGGAATGCAACGGCGACTTCGATCCCCGGTGTCTTCGCTGCCGGCGACGTGCAGGATCACATTTACCGACAAGCCTGCACCTCGGCCGGCACCGGCTGCATGGCCGCACTCGACGCCGAACGCTATCTCGACAGTCTTGAGAACTGAGAGCCACAAAGCGCAAGAAATACGGGGATTGCCAGGATAGACAGCCAGGCTTTCCCGGTGTGCTCAGGATGCTTTGTGGTGGATATTCTGTTCACTAGTCAATTCCGATGACTCAACGCCGCCAACCGACCCCGGAAGATCTGGCCGCCTTTCGTGCTGCGGTCGATGGCGCTGTCCCCTTGCGCGTACCTGAGCGTGTTGCTTTTGAACCGCCCAAGCCCAGTCCGCGTCCGCGCCAAAGGGAGCTCGATGAGGCGGCAGCCGTCACCGAATCCCTGTACGGCCCGTTTGAAATCGACGATCTGCTGGCCATCGGCGATGCCGACTCCTACCTGCGCACGGGGCTGCCGCGCAACGTTCTACGCGATTTGCGCCGCGGCCGCTGGTCGATCCAGAATCACACCGACCTGCACGGCCTCAACCGACACGAGGCACATGAAGAAGTTTCGCGCTTTCTTGCTGAATCACACAGCTCCGGCAAACGATGCCTGCGCATTGTGCATGGTCGCGGACACGGCTCCCCCGGCCGGGAGGGCATCCTGCGTCAACTGGTCAAATCGTGGCTCGCGCGTCGCAAGGATGTTTTGGCCTTCTGCCACGCCCCGCCCTGCGACGGCGGCGAAGGTGCGTTGTGGGTGTTGCTCAAGGCAGATTTTCGGGGCTGAGAATCGGCTGAGAATCGGAATAATCGCTTGGGGATGGCGTAGTTTTCGAAAGGTATGCCGGCTTATACTCCTGCCGGCCGAACCAAAAACGGCTCGCGAATTTGCGAGCCGTCTGTGTCGAACGGGAGGAAAATCAAACGGCTGATTCGCCCGTCTCGCCGGTACGAATACGTACAACCTGTTCAACGGGAGAGACGAAGATCTTGCCGTCACCGATCTTGCCGGTGCGTGCGGCTTTGATGATTGATTCAATGGCGCCTTCGACCGCATCATCCGCGACAACGATCTCGATCTTGACCTTGGGCAAGAAATCGACGACGTACTCTGCGCCACGATACAACTCGGTATGGCCCTTCTGACGGCCGAAGCCTTTCACTTCAGTCACTGTCAGGCCCGATACGCCAATTTCCGACAACGCTTCGCGCACCTCGTCGAGTTTGAAGGGTTTGATCACAGCCTCAATTTTTTTCATAGCAGTTTACTCCGGAAAAATCTTGCCAAATCGTACCAGAAATCGGGTTTCAGCATGAGTTCAGTACGGGTCGCGATAGCGATTCGTAATCGGATACCGCCAATCTTTGCCAAAACCTCGCTGCGTTACGCGGATACCCACCGGTGCCTGGCGTCGCTTGTACTCGCTGATCTTGAGCAGTTGTACGACACGGCACACATCGGCTTCGGCATAACCTCTGGCAATAATCTCACGCGGACTGAGGTCGTCTTCCATATACGCCTCGATGATGGCATCAAGCACATCGTAGGGCGGCAAATTGTCTTGGTCGGTCTGCCCCGGCTTCAATTCGGCCGAAGGCGCCCGCGTAATGATGCGCTCGGGAATCGCGCAGGAAACCGAATTCCGCCAGCGTGACAGACGGTAAACCAGCGTCTTGGCAATGTCCTTGATTACCGCAAACCCGCCAGCCATGTCGCCGTAGAGCGTGCAATATCCGACTGCCATCTCGGACTTGTTACCGGTCGTCAATACCAGCGACCCGGTCTTGTTCGAGAGCGCCATCAGGATCATGCCGCGAATGCGCGCTTGCAGGTTCTCTTCCGTCGTGTCGGCTGGCAAGCCGGAAAATTCTTTCTCCAGCATGCTGGCAAAGGTCTGCATCGCCGGCTCAATGGGAATTTCATCATAGCGCACGCCGAGCAGGCGAATCATCTCCCGCGAATCCGACAAACTGATCTCGGCGGTGTATGGCGAAGGCATCATCACGGCACGTACCTTGTCTGCGCCAAGTGCGTCGACTGCGATGCAAAGAGTCAACGCCGAGTCGATGCCGCCCGAAAGCCCGATGATTGCGCCCGGGAAACCATTCTTCCCGAGGTAGTCGCGCACGCCGATGACAAGCGCCCGATAAACTTCGGCTTCGACGGCCTGATCCGCAACGATAATGCCCGGCTGCGGCTCGCCATGATCGAAATCAACCATTGCCAGCGCTTCGTCGAACTTGGGCAACTGACAACACAGCACACCGCGCGAATCCATGGCAAACGACCCACCGTCGAAGACCAGTTCATCCTGACCACCGACCAGATTGGCATAAACCACCGGTAATCCGGTTGACGCGATGCGCTTCCGCAACACATCGGCTCGACGCTGCTGTTTGCCAATGTGATAGGGCGAGGCGTTGAGCACGAGAAGTATTTCGGCCCCGGATTCCCGAGCCAGATCCGCCGCCCCCGCCTCCCAGACATCGGCACAGATGTTGATGCCGCAGCGGACTCCGTTGATGTTCACGACGCAAGCGGTATCTCCGGACTCGAAATAGCGCTCCTCGTCGAAAACCTCATAGTTGGGCAAGCGCTGCTTGCAGTAAGTCGCGATGCGCACACCATTCATCAGCAAGGTGGCCGCATTGTAGCGGCACCCTTCGCGCAAAAGCGGATGTCCAACGATTACGGCAATGCCTTTGACTCTGGCTGCCAGTGCATCGAGTTCCCGTTCACAGGCCACATAAAAGTCCTCGCGCAACAACAAGTCTTCCGGCGGATAGCCGCAAAGTGCCAATTCGGGGGTAAGCAGAAGATCGGCGCCTTGAGCCTTGGCCTGTTCGGCGAAATCGAGAATCCGCGCCGCATTGCCGGTCAGATCGCCGACCGTGGCGTTGATTTGAGCAATGGCGATCTTTAGGGGCATAGGCGTAACTATAAACGATAGCGCCCGCCTAAAGAACGGACCAACGACTACTTCCTAGCCGTCAATGCCAAACCGATCCACGCATCGTGTTGCGAGGTATACGGTTATACGCAGGCAATTGCTGAGTCGACACTGCAAATCAACCAGATGGTCATGATGCATGGAAATGCGGGCTGCGCCCTGTGCCATATTCATGGCGACCGGGTCCGAAGAAAAGCACGCCCAGAC
Organism: Candidatus Propionivibrio aalborgensis; assembly: GCF_900089945.1. Classification (GTDB taxonomy): domain Bacteria; phylum Pseudomonadota; class Gammaproteobacteria; order Burkholderiales; family Rhodocyclaceae; genus Propionivibrio; species Propionivibrio aalborgensis. The sequence continues at coordinate 42,417 of NZ_FLQY01000012.1, forward strand.
CACTGTTCAGATCACATCACCAGTGTTCGCGTCACCCCATGTTCGTCGATGCCAAGCAAGCGGAAACCCGGGTGCGGGTGAAAGATCCGGCCGGTCACCGGATCCAACAGATTTTCGGACATCGCCAGCAGGGTCAGTGCCGCCATGTGGATATGGCCCAGGTAGTTGATGTTGTGAATGTTGCAGACATCCCCGGTATGCATGGCCAGTTCAACGGTCGGCAGAACGGTTTCGATCGAGTCATTGGTATTCAGGGTTAAATTCAACATGGCACTTCCCAGTATCTTTTTAGGGCGCTGGACCTCGTGAGGTTCGGGTTGGAGACAAGTCGGTCTACGGCCTCCATCGCAACAACTTTAGCAAGCCTGTCGATGTACTCACGGAAGGTACCGCCCGAGCACCGCGACATCAGCCGCCCCAAGCGGCCAGGAACTCCCGCCAGTGCGGCTTGTCGAGCCGCTCCAGCTCGCTGCGAACAAACCTGATCTCGGCATCGTATTCAGCCCGCGATAACTCGCCGCGCATCAGCCGGAAACGCAGCGACACGAGATAGGTATTCATCACATCGGTTTCGCAGTAGTCGCGAATCCCGGAAATTTCGCCGTTCTGCCAGGCCTCCCAGACCTTGCTTCCATCCATGCCGAGCTTGCCGGGGAAACCGATCAGCTTGGCGAGAGCATCCAGCGGGACGCTGGCTCGCGGCTGGTACATGGCCAACAAATCCATGAGGTCGAGATGGCGCGTGTGGTAACGGCTGATATAGTTGTTCCACTTGAACTCGCGGCTGTCGCCGTAGTCGCCGTCGCCAAGATCCCAGTAGCGCGGCGCCACAACACCGTGAATCAGCCCACGATAATGCAGCACCGGCAGGTCGAACCCTCCCCCGTTCCAGGAAACGATCTGCGGGGTAAACTTTTCGACACCGTCGAAGAAGCGTTGAATAATCTCGGCTTCGCTCTGCTCAGGCTCGGCCAGCGACCAGACGCGAATATCCTCGCCAGAACGCAATGCGCAGGAGATGACGGCGATGCGTTGCAGATGGTGTGGCAGAAAATCGTTTCCGCTCTTGACCCGACATTGCTGAAAGGCCATTTCCGCGACCTCGGCGTCCGACAATGCCGGGTCGAGATCATGCAAACGGCGCAGGCCCGGCACGTCCGGAATGGTTTCAATATCGAAGACGAGAACGGGCTTCATACGAAACTCGATGGGTTCAGGATGGAAACACGCCGGTGGACAAGTAACGATCACCACGGTCGCAAATGATCGTCACGATCGTGGCGTTCTGGATTTCACGCGCCAGCCGCAAGGAAACCACAACTGCGCCACCGGAAGAAATACCGGCAAAAATTCCCTCTTCGCGTGCCAACCGCCGTGTCATGGCCTCGGCATCCCCCTGCGCGACCGACTCAACGCGGTCCACACGCGATGGCTCAAAGAACTTCGGAAGATAGGCTTCCGGCCACTTCCGGATTCCAGGTATCTGCGAACCCTCCTCCGGTTGGCAGCCGACAATGCAGACGGCCGGATTCTGCTCCTTGAGATAACGTGAAACGCCCATGATCGTCCCCGTCGTGCCCATGCTGCTGACGAAGTGCGTAACACGCCCTTGCGTATCGCGCCAGATCTCAGGTCCGGTGCCTTCGTAGTGTGCCAGCGGATTATCCGGGTTGGCAAACTGGTCGAGAATCAACCCACTGCCTTCTTTCTGCATCTTCTCCGCCACATCGCGGGCCAACTCCATGCCGCCGCTCTTTGGTGTGAGGACAAGTTCCGCACCGAAGGCACGCATGGTCTGGCGACGTTCGATACTCTGGTTTTCCGGCATGACGAGAAGCAGGCGATAGCCGCCCATTGCCGCCGCCATCGCCAGAGCGATACCGGTATTGCCCGAGGTTGCCTCGATCAGCGTATCGCCCGGTTTGATCTCGCCACGTTGTTCGGCGCGACGGATCATCGACAACGCCGGTCTGTCCTTGACCGACCCTGCCGGGTTGTTGCCTTCAAGCTTGGCCAGGATGACGTTGCCCCTCGCCTCCAGACCCTCATCTGGCAGACGCTTCAAGCGAACCAGCGGCGTGCCGCCAACGAAATCTTCCAGCGTTTTATACACGCGCGTTCAACCATTCAACGTATTTCGCCACACCTTGCTCGACACTGGCAAACGGTGCGTCATAACCCGCCTTCCGGAGCGTGGCCAGGTCCGCCTGAGTGAAGCTCTGGTACTTGCCTCGAAGCGCTTCGGGAAAGGGTATGTATTCAATGAAGCCCAGCCTGACGAGTTCATCCAGCGACTGTGCGGGCTCACCCGCCAGCGCGCGGCAACTGTTCACGTTGGCTGCGGCCAGTTCGTTGAAGCTTTGCGCGCGTCCGGTGCCGACGTTGAATATCCCGGATTCTTCAGGGTGATCGAGGAAGTAAAGGTTCACTGCGGCCACATCGCCAACAAAAACGAAATCGCGCTTCTGCTCACCATTCGCAAAACCATTGCAGCCTTCGAACAGCCTTACCTTGTGCTCGGCACGAAACTGGTTGAAGTGGTGAAAGGCGACCGAGGCCATACGCCCTTTGTGCGATTCGCGCGGACCATAGACATTGAAATAGCGAAAACCGACGATCTGCGACGAAGCCTTCGGCAAACGCCGACGCACAATCTGATCAAAGAGGAACTTGGAATAGCCGTAAACGTTTAGCGGCGCCTCGAATGCCCGCTCTTCCCTGAATTCACTGCTTCCCCCGTAGGTCGCTGCACTTGATGCATAGAGGTATTGCACGCCCTGGTCGATGCACCAATCGAGTATCCCGAGTGAATAACGGAAATTGTTCTCCATCATGTAGCGACCGTCAGACTCCATCGTGTCGGAACACGCGCCTTCATGGAATATGGCGTCGACCTGACCGTTGAATTGCCCGCCCAGCAGTCGTGCGAGGAACTCGGTCTTGTCGATGTAATCGACGATTTCGCAATCAACCAGATTTTTGAATTTGTCGGCGCGCGTAAGATTGTCGACCGCAATAATCTGGTCTGTACCGCGCTCATTGAGCGCCTTGACGAGATTTGAGCCGATAAAACCTGCCGCGCCTGTGACAATGGTATACATAAAACGCCCTCAGTTCAGTGCCGCGTCAAGCTCGGCACGCGTCACAACGGCAGTACCCAACTTGCCGACTACAATGCCGGCCGCGACATTCGCAACATGAATCGCGTGCGTCCAATCAGCACCGCGCGCCAGCATGACCGCCAGCGTGGCAATTACCGTATCACCCGCGCCCGACACATCAAACACCTCGCGTGCCACGGCCTTTTCATGGACCGTACCCCCGGCATGGAAAAGCGACATGCCCTCATCGCTGCGCGTAACCAGCAGTGCCTGGAGCGCCAGTTCTGTGCGCAGAGCACTGGCTTTGCGCTCCAGCTCAGCCTCGTCCTTCCAGCGCCCGACGACAGAACGCAGCTCACCTCGATTCGGCGTAATGATCGTTGCGCCCGCATACTTCGAGTACTCTTCACCCTTCGGGTCAACCAGAACGATCTTTCCGGAAGCACGCGCCAAACTGATCATCTCGCTGATGTGCGTCAATCCACCCTTGCCATAATCAGAGAAAACAACGGCATCACACATGGGCAGGCGCTGCTCGAACTCTGAAAGCTTTGCCCGCAGCACTTCATGCGAAGGTATCGTCTCGAAATCTATTCTCAACAGTTGTTGCTGTCGGCCAATCACGCGCAGCTTGACCGTTGTCGTAACGGCTTCGTCGATGTACAGGCTGGCGTTGATGTCGCTTTCTTTCATCAAGCCTCTTAGCCGTTCGCCCGGTTCATCATTACCGACCAGCGCCAACAAGGAGACCTGTGCTCCAAGCGCCGCTGCATTGCGTGCCACGTTGGCGGCCCCTCCGGGACGTTCCTCGCTACGCTCGACCCTGACGATCGGCACCGGCGCTTCAGGCGAAATGCGCGACACCTCTCCGAACCAGTAACGGTCGAGCATGACATCGCCGACAATGAGCAGGCGAACTGTCGAAAAATCTCCCAAAACCATGCAAATTACCCCGGCAAACTAAGGCGTCAAATCGAATTCTTCGGTACGTTTTGGCGAGTAGGTCTCCCAGCCGCCACACGCTGGACAGCGCCAATAGAACTGTCGTGCCTTGAAGCCGCAATTATCGCACCGATAGCGTGCCAGCCGGCGTGTGTAGCCCTGCACAATGCTTTTGGCAAGATCCAGATCAGCGCGCGTTTCGGGCGGTGCGACCAGCAATCGGGCTTCGATCAACTTGTCGAATCCGAGCAGTGTCGGGTTGCGTTTCAACTCGTCGCGGACCAGACAATACGCCGCGTCGGCGCCTTCACTTTCCAGCACGAGCTGAAAGACGACGTCAAGCAGGTCGAGCGAATGATAATGCTCCAGATAGCCACGCAGAAGCTGCAAACCTTCGTCGCGACGCGCCAGCTTGCGAAATGCATCAAGCAGACGGGAGGCAACCAGCGCCAGATAGGTCGGGTCCTGCTGCTCGATGCGTTGCCAGCAGGCAACAGCCTCCTCGATTCTGTCTTGCTGTGCCTCGATGTCACCTTGCAACAGACTGGCACGAACACATTTCCGGTTACGCTCAAGCGCTGTCTTCAGGTAGCCCGACGCAACGTCGCGTCGCGAACGAATCATTTCAGCGGCGGCAAGCTCGCAATAGTACTCGGCAATTTCCTTCTGCGTAGCGATGTCAGGCAGTTCAGCGGCGATGGCTATCGCCTTCTCCCAGTCCTTTTCGAGCTGGTAGATTTCGAGAAGATTCCTCTTGGCTTCCTTGACCATTGCCGAGTCACGAAGCTTGTTGAACACTTCCTCGGCGCGGTCGAGCAGACCAGCTTTTAGATAATCCTGCCCCAGTTCGGACAACGCCTGCAACTTCAGATCCTGCGGCAGATCATCCCGCTCGACGAGATTCTGATGCATACGGATGGCACGTTCGGTCTCGCCACGACGACGGAACAAACTGCCCAGCGCGAAGTGCAGTTCAATGGTTTGCGGATCGACCTTGACAGCATCGACGAAGGACTCGATGGCCCGGTCCGGCTGTTCATTGAGCAGGAAATTGAGCCCTTGAAAATAGGAGCGCGGCAAGGCACGCGACTCCTTGACCAAGTGCCGGATATCGATTCGTGCAGCCGCCCAGCCCAGTCCGAAGAAGACGGGGAAGAAGAGGAGTTGCCAGTATTCGAATTCAATCATGCCATGCCAATTTTATGGTCACACGCGAAACCTGATCGCCGCACGCTATTTCGAGTCCAGTTGCGTTGCGCGATTCTGATGCTGATTCGCTGATTTCAGTTCGCGCTTCAATTTGCCCACTTCCCGGCGCAAGTTGAAAACCATTCCGAGCAGCGACATCACGCCCAGTACCGCACCGCCCGCAAAAAAGGCCAGAACGATGATGATCAGCGGTGCTTGCCAGACGGAATCAAAGAAAAAGCGGACGCCCACGGGATCCGTGTTCTTGAGGGCAAAGGCGAACAAGAACAGGAATATGAAAATGCGAAATCCCCACAACAAGGCATTCATCGGTCATCCTCCAGCAATGAAAAGGGCGGCAACCTTCGTCGCCGCCCAACAGGGTATTTCACGGTATCACCGCTTCGTCACTCAACCCGCGTTGAGCGCGCTATCGACACGCTCACGCAACTCCTTGCCAGCCTTGAAATGTGGAACCCATTTTGCCGGGACACTGACTTTATCCCCGGACTTGGGGTTTCGGCCAACGCGCGGTGGTCGGTAGTTCAGCGAAAAACTACCAAACCCGCGAATCTCGATACGATCGCCCTTGGCCAGAACCTCGGACATCGCATCGAGAATCATCTTGACCGCGAAATCGGCATCTTTTGCGACAAGCTGCGGAAACCGGTCCGCCAGTCGCGCGATCATATCTGACTTGGTCATGCTCAAGCCTTATTGTGTGTTGCTCAGCTTGGCCTTCAGCAAAGCGCCAAGGTTTGTTGTACCCGAGCTCGCGTTGCTGTCCGCTGAAAACTTCTGCATCGCTTCATGTTGCTCGGCCTGATCCTTGGCCTTGATCGACAGGTTGATCGAACGCGTCTTGCGGTCGATGTTGATGATCATCGCCTCGACTGCGTCACCTTCCTTATAAACCTTGGTCAGGTCATCGATACGATCCCGCGACACTTCCGAGGCTCGAAGATGGCCATCCATGTCGCCCTCCAGAGTAATGACCGCACCGCGGGCATCAACCGACTTGACGACACCGCGAACAATGGCGTTCTTCTCGTGAGTGGCAATAAAACTGGTGTAGGGATCACCGTCAAGCTGCTTGATGCCGAGCGAGATACGCTCCTTGTCGGTATCAATGGCGAGAACGACGGCTTCAACTTCGTCGCCCTTCTTGAAGTTGCGGATCGCTTCTTCGCCGGGAACGGACCATGACAGATCCGAAAGGTGAACCAGGCCATCTATGCCGCCCGGCAGACCAATGAACACGCCGAAGTCGGTAATCGACTTGATCGCGCCGCGAACCTTGTCGCCCTTCTTCTGGTTCATCGAGAAATCGTCCCACGGATTGGCCGCACACTGCTTCATGCCAAGCGAAATACGACGTCGCTCTTCGTCAATCTCGAGAATCATGACTTCGACTTCGTCGCCGAGCTGAACCACCTTGGACGGATGAACGTTCTTGTTCGTCCAGTCCATCTCGGAGACGTGCACCAGGCCTTCGATACCTTGCTCGATTTCGACGAAAGCGCCGTAGTCGGTCAGATTGGTAACCTTGCCGAACATACGGGTGCTCTGCGGATAACGACGCGAGATGCCGACCCACGGATCTTCGCCAAGCTGCTTGAGGCCCAGCGAGACGCGGTTCTTGTCCTGATCGAACTTGAGAATTTTGGCTTGCACTTCGTCGCCGACTGCCAGAACTTCTGACGGATGACGGACACGGCGCCAGGCCAGGTCGGTGATGTGCAGCAGACCGTCAATGCCTCCGAGATCGACGAATGCGCCGTAGTCGGTAATGTTCTTGACGATACCCTTGACGATACTGCCTTCCTTAAGATTGGACAGCAGTGCTTCGCGCTCTTCACCAACGCTGGCTTCGAGAACGGCACGACGGGAAACGACGACGTTATTGCGCTTGCGATCAAGCTTGATGACCTTGAACTCGTAGGTCTTGCCTTCGTATGGCGTAGTGTCCTTGACCGGACGCATGTCGACCAGCGAACCCGGCAGGAATGCACGGACGCTGTTGGCCATGACGGTCAGGCCACCCTTGACCTTGCCGGTGATGGTTCCGGTGACCAGGGTGCCTTCGTTCAAGGCAGCCTCAAGGTAGTTCCATGCGGCAACGCGTTTGGCGCGTTCACGCGACAGGCGGGTCTCGCCGAAACCGTTTTCGAGTTGCTCAATGGCGACCTGCACAAAGTCGCCGACATTGACTTCAAGTTCGCCCTGATCGCTCAGGAATTCTTCGCGATCAATATAGCTTTCGGACTTCAATCCTGCATTGACGACCACAAAATTCTGGTCGATGCGCACCACCTCAGCGGTGATGACTTCACCCTGGCGCATTTCCTGACGCGCAAGGCTGGCTTCAAAAAGATCTGCAAAACTTTCCTGGATAACGGGATTAGCTGACATATATAAAATGACCTGTCCGCATGGCTGCGGGTAAAGTTAATAAAAAATCACCGATTCTGATCGCTACCCCAGCGGAACACGAAGTGTCCTGACGGGCATGCGAAATGTATTGAACCGGCAACAATTAAGGGAACGGCATTTGCCCACACCCGGCATTTACACACTCCCTTTTCTATGCGCCCTGTTTGCTCCAGGACAAGACCTGAGACACGGCTTGTTCAATGGTCAAATCTGTCGTATCGAGCAAATTGGCGTCTTCACTCTGCTGCAAGGGCGCAACGCTACGTTGGCTATCGCGTTGGTCACGTTCGCGCAAATCCAGCAAAAGAGGCAGGATACTAGCAGCGATTCCTTTTTCGATCAACTGCTTATGACGTCTTTCCGCTCGAACTTCAACGCTCGCAGTGAGAAAAACCTTGGTCAGCGCATCCGGAAATACCACTGATCCCATATCGCGACCATCGGCGACCAAACCGGGAGCCCGCCGGAAGACGCGCTGTCTGAAGAGCAGCGCATCACGCACTGCAGGCAGCGCCGCAACCTGGGAAGCCCCTGAGGAGATTTCCTCGTCGCGAATTGCGTCATTGACTTCATCGCCGGACAGCCGTATCGAGTTCTCGCCAAACACCACATCCAGTCCGGCAGCGATGGTTGCTGTGGCCGCCTCGTCGTCCCACGTCACGCCGGCGCGTCTGCAGGCCAAGGCGGTGAGGCGATACAAGGCCCCCGAATCAAGGTAATGCCAACCCAGTGTCGAAGCAAGACGTGCCGCAACCGTACCTTTGCCCGAGGCTGATGGACCGTCAATGGCAATTACCGGAACAGGCTGCGTGACCGCTGCGAAACGTGCAAAAAAATCGGGGAAAGTCTTGGTGACACAACCTGGATCATTGATGCGCAAGGTGTTAGCAAACGCTGCCAGGGAGAAACACATGGCGATGCGGTGATCGTCATAGGTATCGATACCCGCGGGAGGAGTGAGGAACGAGGAATGGGGAGGGGTGACGCGAATAAAGTCGGCCCCCTCCTCGACCGCCGCCCCAAGCTTTCGCAATTCCGTCGCCATGGCGGCAATGCGGTCGGTCTCCTTGACACGCCAGCTGGCGATATTGCGCAGCGTCGTCGCGCCTTCCGCAAACAACGCGGTCGTCGCCAGCGTCATCGCCGCATCCGGAATGTGCTTGCAGTCAAGGTCAATCCCGTGCAACTTTCCCTGCAGTGGCCCGGCAGTTTCAATCCAGTTCGGGCCTCTTTCGACGCGGGCACCCATCAGCGCCAACGCGTCGGCAAAACGCACATCACCCTGAACCGAATCGCGACCGACGCCCTCAACGCGTAGCGGACCGCCGCCAATCGCACCAAGGGCAAGGAAGTACGATGCCGAAGAGGCATCACCTTCAACGGACACCACCCCTGGCGAACGATAGGCATGGCCGGCGGGAAGGGTAAATCGCTGCCACCCTTGGCGCTCCACCTGTACACCGAAGCGCGCCATCGTCGCGAGGGTGATTTCAATGTAGGGCTGGGAGATCAGATCGCCCACCACCTCTACCGTGGTTTCTACGCCGGTCAGCGGCAACGCCATCAACAGGCCGGTCAGGAACTGGCTCGACAGATCGCCTCGTACCTGCAGTACGCCACCGGAACGGATCGCGGACGGGCGAATCTCGAGCGGCGGGAATTTTTCATTCCCAAGATAGCGGATGTCGGCGCCAAGCTGGCGCAAGGCGTCGACAAGATCGCCGATGGGTCGCTCATGCATCCGCGCCACGCCGGTCAGCGTGTAGTGCCCACCTGCCAGTGCCAGCGCCCCGGTCAGCGAGCGAAACGCCGTTCCGGCGTTGCCTAGAAACAGCTCGGCCTGCCGGCACGGAAATTTGCCGGCCACGCCGTGCACGCGATAGGCGCGATCACCCAGAGACTCCACGACAACGCCAAGCAATCTCAATGCATCTATCATGCGCGCTGTATCGTCGGACTCCAGAAGATCGCGAACTTCAGTCTGTCCGTCGGCGAGCGCGGCGAGTAGAAGCACGCGATTGGATATGCTCTTTGAGCCGGGCAGACGCACTACGCCTTTTGCGGACAGCAGCGGCGGCAGATCGACGAAGTCCATGACCATCACTTGCCCTTGCCGTCCGCCCAGTTGCGACGCGCCTTGCGGGCGACGTCGAAGGTTCGCTCAAGCAGGGCGCCGTCATCACGCTGCAACGCATCGCGCAATGTGTCCAGCTGCGCGCGATAGCGGTCGAGTTCGTCCAGCAACGCTGGACGGTTGGCCAGACAGATATCGCGCCACATTTCGGGATGGCTGGCAGCAATTCGCGTGAAATCGCGGAATCCGCTTGCCGCAAAATCAAAAAACTGATCACAGTTCTCGCGCACTGCCAGTTCATATACCAGAGCAAAAGACAATAGGTGCGGAAGATGGCTAACGGCGGCAAAAATGCGATCATGATCGGCCGGCGGCAACTCGTGAACCTGTGCGCCACACCATTCCCAGGCCGAACGTACACGAGCCACATTAAGAACGGGGTTTTCCGGCAAGGGAGTCAGCACCACTTTCTTGTCGCGATAAAGATCGGCGCGCGCCGCCGCTGCCCCACTGTTCTCGGCTCCGGCAATGGGATGCGCAGGAACAAATTGTCCAAGCTTGTCCGAAAAATGCTCACGTGCTGACGCGACCACATCCGCTTTGGTGCTACCACCGTCGGTAACGACCGTCTGAGCGCCAAGATAGGGAGCAATGCGCGCCATGATCTCCGGCATCTGACCGACCGGAGTGGCCATCAAAACAAGATCGGCATCGGCGACTTCCTGTCCGGCATTGGCACCCACACGATCGATAATACCCAGGTCCATGGCCTGAGTCAGCGTGGACAGGCTACGGCCGAAGCCAACGACTTCCTCGACCTGTTCGGCAGCCTTGAGCCCGAGAGCGAAGGACCCGCCGATCAGGCCAACGCCGAAGATGACCAGCTTGCCAAATTCGGGGCTTCCGCTCATTGCTGCGGCCTCGTCAGCGCGTTGTCCAACGCTTCGAGAAATCGAAAGTTTTCCGTCTCGGTGCCAATGGTCACTCGCAACCACTCTGGCATACCGTAGCCGCCAATCGGACGGACGATCACGCCTTGCTTGAGCAGCCTCTGATTCAGAGCCGCCGCATCGCCGGCCTTGAATGTCACGAAATTTCCATGCGACGGAAGATGCGAAAAGCCGAAGTGCTTCAGGCCGGTGACGATCTGCTCCATGCCGGAGCGATTGAGCGCATAGCTGCGTGCCACAAACTCGTGATCGTCCAGTGCGGCCGTCGCTGCGGCCAGCGCCAGATTGTTACAGTTGAAGGGTTGACGCACGCGATTCATCAGATCGGCTATTGCAACCGATGCCAGCGCATAACCAATACGCAAGCCGGCCAGACCGTAAATCTTTGAGAAGGTCCGCGTGACGACAAGATTCGGAAATTCGGCCAGCCAGGCGGTCGTATCGGCACGTTCCAATGGAGGAATGTACTCGTTGTACGCTTCATCGAGTACGACAACGACATCCGGGGGGGTAGCTCGCAGAAAGGCCTTCAGTTGCGGATATGTCAGGAAGGTGCCGGTCGGGTTGTTCGGGTTGGCGATCCAGATCAGCCGGGTGTCAATGCGAATCGCATTACCCATGGCCTCAAGGTCGTGTCCGTAGTCCTTTGCCGGAACTTGGATCAGTTCGGCACCTGCCGAAAGTGTCGCCAACGGATACACGGCAAAAGCATGTTGCGAAAAAATGGCCGAACGACCCGGTGACAAAAATACTCGGGCAATCAAATCAAGAACGTCGTTCGATCCGTTGCCTAGAACGATGTGCTCCATGCCCAGAGCAACATGATTCGCCAGCGCATGTTTCAGCTCGAAGTCATCAGGGTAGCGCTCCAGTGAAACGAGGGCTTTTTCAACCGCCACCTTCGCTTTCGGGCTCATGCCCAAGGGATTCTCGTTGGAAGCCAGTTTGACGATTCGCTCAACCGGTATGCCCATTTCGCGAGCCAGTTGAGTGATCGGCTTGCCCGGCAGATAGGGTGAAATGGCACGAACGTTAGGCAACGACTGGTCACACAGCGCCATGGATGATCCTTGAAAAGTTGGCGGGTCGTCAGTAGACAGTAACCGGGTAGGAACCCATAACTTTCAGATAGGCTGCGCGCTGGCCAAGCTCGGCCAGCGCCGTCGCCACGGCGGGATCTTCTCGATGCCCTTCGATATCGACGAAAAAGACGTACTCCCACAAAGTATGCCGCGCCGGCCTGGATTCGAGCCGGGTCATCGATACACCGGACTCGGAAAATGGCGCGAGCAGTTTACCGAGCGCACCTGTCCGGTTGTGCGCCGACATGATCAGCGATGTCTTGTCTCGCCCCGATGGCCTCGCTTCCTGACGACCGAGAACGACAAAACGTGTGGTGTTGTTCGGCTCGTCTTCGATGCTGCTCGCCAGTTTTGGCAACTGGTACCGCTCGGCGGCGGCCTCCCCGGCAATCGCCGCAGTTCCTGCCTCGGCAGCAGCGCACTGAGCCGCCTGAGCGTTGCTGGCCACCGGGATACGCTGGGCATTAGGCAGGGAACGATTCAGCCATTCGTGGCATTGCGCCAGTGATTGTGCATGCGAATAAACCTTGCTAATGTTGCCAAGCGATGTTTCACTCGACAGCAAATGCTGGTGAATTCGCAGCACGACTTCGCCACAGATCTTCAGCGGTGTGGTCAGCAAGAGATCAAGGGTGCGCCCGATCGCGCCTTCGGTTGAATTCTCGATCGGCACCACGGCATAATCGGCGTGCGACGCTTCAACCTCACGAAACACGTCATCAATCGAAACTTGCGGCATCAGTCGCGCCGCATGGCCGAAGTGTTTGGTTGCCGCGCTTTCCGAGAAGGTGCCCAGCGGACCGAGAAAGGCAATACCGAGCGCTTGTTCAAGCGACAGACAGGCGGACATGACCTCGCGGAAAAACCAGGTAACGCTCTCGTTCGACAGGGGCCCCGGATTGATTTCCTGAATGCGACGCAACACTTGCGCCTCGCGCTCGGGGCGATAAATGTAGCCCGCATCCCCGTGACTTGCCTTGATTTCCCCAACCTGCTGCGCACACTTGGCGCGACGATTGAGAAGCTCGATCAACTGTGCATCGATGGCGTCGATCTCGGCCCGTACTATCGAGAGTTTTTGCTGAAGCTCATCGCTCATGGTCTATATCCGGCATGGTGTCGGCATTTGCGGCTCATTTGATCATGATCTCATGCTCGGGGATCGGACTTTACGATTGATCCATCCCTGGAGCTTTCTCATCGCCTGACTCCGGCACGACATCCTGATCATCTTCCGTTTCGACAACTTTTTCCAGACCGGCAAGCTTTTCGCCGGCATCCAGCGCAATTAGTGTAACGCCTTGCGTGGCACGGCCTAACTCGCGGATTTCGCTGACGCGCGTGCGGATCAGCACACCGCCCGTGGTAATCAACATGATCTCGTCTTCGTCATGGAC
>NZ_FLQY01000013.1 GCF_900089945.1 Candidatus Propionivibrio aalborgensis
TGGATGATCTGAGTTTCGGTGTCGATATCGAGCTCTTCGGAAACGGCTTTTTGTGTAGACTCGAAGGGTTGATGTACCGCAAGCAACAGACCGCGCGAGTTGGATATCAGGGTATAGCCCGCAATTCCGGTTTCCCGCTGGTAGGCTTTGGAAAACCCCCCGTCGATGACGATCAACCTGCCGTTGGCCTTGATCGGTCGTTCGCCCTTGGTCACTTTGACCGGCACATGGCCATTGATGATATGGCCGGCATCCGGATTCAGTCCGAATTCCGTCAGTATCTTGCGGGCGGTCGCTTCAGTATCACGAAGGGTGTAGTAGGGATTGCGCTTCTCGGTATGGGTGGCTTTGTCGGCAATGAAGCAGCGCTCGAAAGTGGCCATCTTCTCCTTGCCGAATAGAGGTGACTGAGGGGCGCACCACAGGAACCACATGACGTCCATGCCGTACTGCTTGCGCTCCAGATGATCGATATCGAAATAGCCCTGGCGCGCGAGGCGATCCACCCGATCGAGAAACTCCTTGCCGGCAAACGATTTCCCGTCGACGTTGAATGATTTGAATTCGCCGTCATCCTCCATGGCGATACATCCGTGATAAAGCAGGTTGCCGTCATGGATGAGGTAAAGGCTGCCTGTCGAGAAAAGGAACCTGACATGCTGCTGGAGCTTCTTGCTGTTGGCGAACGAAAGCTTCAGTTTCTCGATCACCATCTGTTCTTCGGCCGTCAGAACGTCAGGGTTCTTGGGGTCAATGGTCGGGAACAAGGTGTCAAGCAGCGGGTACTCAACGCCATTGAGCGTGATGACGCCGCGTTCATAGTCCACCATATCCAGAAGCAGGCGGTCCTGCATCTGGTATTGCCGGCGCCGCTTGATGATCTGGCTTTCAAGTTTGAACTGGATGATTGTCATGGCCTTCTGCATCTGCGACATCATCCGGATTTCCTGACTGGTAAACGAGTCGTCAGCGGAGACTTTGGGGATAAACAGTTCGCAAGGGTCGTCCTTGTAGGTTTCCAGGGCAAAGGAAGCCAGCGGCAGCAGACTGATCCCGTAGCCATTGTCAAGCGTCTCCATATTGCCGTAGCGAAGGCAAAAGCGGATGACGTTGGCGATGCAGGCTTCGCTGCCGGCGGCGGCGCCCATCCACAGGATGTCGTGATTCCCCCACTGGATGTCGACCTGGTGGTGATCCATCAGGTCGTCGAGTATGAGGTGTGCGCCAGGGCCCCGATCATAGATGTCGCCGATGATGTGCAGCCGTTCAACCGCCAGTCGTTGAATCAGTTCAGCCAGGCAGGTGATGAATGCCTGCGCACTGCCTGTCGAGACAATCGTGTCGATCTGGCTCTGGTAGTACGCCGCCTTGTGCTCGACACCCTCTTGGTCGTACAGAAGTTCCTCAATGGTTTCAGCAACATGCTTCGGCAGCAGGTTTCTAACCGTCTCGCGCCGATACTTTGCGCTGAGTCTGCGGCAGAATTTGACCAGACGAACCAGGGTCAGTCGACTCCACTCATCCTTGTCCGGAACCGACTGAAGCATCATCGGCGTTTTCAGCTCCGGGTAGTAGATGAGCGTTGCTATATTCCGGCGCTCGGACTTCGACATGGTGTTGCCGAACATTTCGTCGATCTTGCGACAGATTGACCCGGCGCCATTGCGGATGACGTGCTGGAACGATTCATACTCTCCATGGATGTCGGAAAGAAAATGTTCGGTGCCCTTTGGAAGCTGCAACTGGGCTGTGAGGTTGATGATCGCCGTCGACGCAGCCTGTATTGATGGATACTTCTCCGACAGCAGATTCAGGTATTTCAGTGAGGAGGTTTGCATGGTTTACTCGTCAAGGCTCAAGCGTTAACGCCGGCACGTACTTGGTTTATTGCTCCGGCGCAAAGACTTCGAGTATCGCCTGATGGCCACGTCGCGTCAATTTTCGCGATGCCGCGGAAGCAAGGCTGTGACGAACTGCCCAGGGAACCGATCGCGTCGGAAAAGGTTCCAATCGACCGTATAGCCCAGCTGCGTCAGTGGAAGAGCATTTCAGGCATGAACGATAAGGGCTAGAATCTCCCCCCTGCGAACGGATGCAGAACAAGAACTGACCCCTGCGCAAAGGAAGCATCCCGACCGATGGCCAACCGGAAAAATGAATGAAGACCCAAGATGCATCAGGCAACTGACCTGAGCAAACCGCAGCAGGCTGCGCTGGCACTAGCGGCGCTGGGTGTTGTTTACGGCGACATCGGCACCAGCCCGCTGTACACGATGAAGGAGGTATTTGCCGGCAATCACCCGATCCCGCTGACGCCCGACAACATACTTGGAATCCTGTCGCTCATTCTCTGGTCGCTGATTGTCATTGTCTCGATCAAGTACGTGGTATTCATCATGCGGGCCGACAATCGTGGCGAAGGCGGCATCATGGCGCTCATCGCCCTGGCTTTGCACAATGCCAGAGGCAACCCGAGACGGATGCGGATCATCACGGTGGTGGGGCTGCTCGGTGCCGGTATGTTCTATGGTGACGGCATGGTGACTCCCGCGATATCCGTGCTCTCCGCACTGGAGGGCCTGCAAGTGGCTGCGCCGGCCTTCAGCCACGTTGTCATCCCGGCGACGCTGCTTGTACTCTTTGGCCTGTTCTACTTTCAGCGGCGAGGAACAGCCGCGGTCGGCGTCATGTTCGGCCCGGTCATGCTGCTCTGGTTCGCGACCCTGGGCGTGCTTGGTATCTACAATATCGCAGCTAATCCCGGGGTGTTCCGGGCACTCAGTCCGGCGTATGGCCTGGGATTCCTGATCGAGAATCGCTCCCTTGCCATCGTCGCGATGGGCGCCGTGGTGCTGTCGGTAACCGGGGCAGAGGCGCTCTATGCCGACATGGGACACTTCGGGAGCAGACCGATTCGACAGGCGTGGTTTGGTTTTGTGCTGCCGTCGCTGATCTTGAACTACTTCGGGCAAGGCGCCTTGCTGCTTGCGAAACCGGCGGCGCTCGATAACCCTTTCTACCGCCTTGCGCCGCAATGGATGCTCTACCCGCTCGTAGGCCTGGCGACAGTGGCGACGGTGATCGCTTCGCAAGCCGTCATTTCGGGCGCTTTTTCGATCTCGCGACAAGCCATGCAGCTCGGCTTCCTGCCCCGCATGGAAGTCAAATTCACGTCCGAAAAGGCTCAGGGTCAGGTTTATCTGCCGGGGGTCAATTGGGGCCTTTTTCTTGCCGTGGTCATTCTGGTTCTCGGATTTCAATCGACCAATAACCTGGCAGCCGCCTACGGTATTGCGGTAACTGGCGACATGGTCATCACGTCGGTTCTGGCGACAATCATCGCCGCGAAGAATTGGGGATGGGGATGGGGACGGGCGGTTGCGCTTTTTTCCGTTTTCCTGGCGCTGGAACTGCTTTTCCTGTTTGCCAACGTCCTGAAGATTCCGGATGGCGGGTGGTTCCCGCTGGCTGCCGGCGCCTTGGTCTTTCTGGTAATGATCACCTGGAAGCGTGGCGGCCAGTTGTTGACCGAGCGCACAAGCGGCGCGGCGATCGAACTTGATAGCTTTATCGATGCCCTGCTGGTGTCAATGCCTGCACGCGTGGCTGGCAACGCGGTATTCATGACATCGAGCAATGAGCGTGTGCCAAATGCCATGTTGCACAATCTGATGCACAACAAGGTATTGCACGAACGGGTGTTGGTTGTCTCGGTGAAGGTCTTTGACGAACCCTATGTACCAGAAATCGACCGCGTCAGGATCTGCAAGATGAAGGGCGATTTTTACAAGGTGACCGTGCAGTATGGATTCAAGGACGAACCCGACATCCCGCAGGCACTGTCGCTGTGCGCTGACCAAGGCCTGGACATCGACATGATGGAGACCTCTTTCTTTCTCGGCCGCGCAACGCTGATCCCTCGCGTGGGGTCGGGGATGGCGCTGTGGCGCGAGAAGCTTTTTATTTTTCTGTTCCGCAATGCCGCGAGCGCGACAGGTTTTTACAAAATACCCAGCAACCGGGTCGTCGAACTCGGCACGCAGGTCGTGCTGTAAAGAGAGCGGTGACTGGAGATTGGCTCTCCATTTCACCACTCATCTTTTCAATCAGTCCATTGCCTCATACAAGGGCAAGGTCAGAAACTCCGGATATTCCGGTGTCAGGCTCATCTTGTCGAAGATGACTGCGGCTTGGTCATAGGTGGCGGTGTCTTCGCCCTGTGCGACGACTGTCGCTTTGACCTTCGGCAGCTCTTCGTCGATCATCTGCCGCACCATTTCAACGGTCACCTTGCGGCCGTCGTCGAGGATTCCCTTCGGTGAAACCACCCATTGCCAGACCTGCGAGCGGGCAATTTCGGCCGTCGCGGCATCTTCCATCAGGTTGTGGATCGGCACGCAGCCGTTGCCGGCGAGCCAGCTACCCAAGGTAATGGATGCCGACGTTGATGTTGTTGCGCACGCCGGCTTCGGTGATCGGCTGCTCGGGCTGGAAGTTGAGAAAATCCTTGGCCGTGAAGTTTTCCGTGCGCTGCTTTTCCCACTGGTTCGGGCGGTCGCCGAGCACCTTCTGGAACTCTTCGGCAGCAATCGACACCAGGCCCGGATGCGCCACCCAGCCGCCATCAAAACCGTCGTTGGCGTCACGCGTCTTGTCATGGCGGATACCGGCCAGCGCTTTTTCATTCGCCACCGGATCGTTCTTGATCGGGATCAGCGCGCTCATGCCACCCATCGCTGGCGCGCCGCGCTTGTGGCAAATCTTGACGAGCTGTAGCGCGTAGGAGCGCATGAACGGCACTTCCATGGTGATCGCACCTCGATTGGCCAGGCAGAAGTCTTTGTTCTTCTTAAATTTCTTGATGCAACTGAAAATGTAGTCCCAGCGACCCGCGTTGAGGCCGGACGAATGCTCACGCAACTCGTAGAGGATTTCTTCCATCTCGAAGGTGGCAAGGACAGTTTCAACCAGCACGGTAGCCTTGATGGTGCCCTGCGGCAGGCCGATATGGTCCTGCGCCATGACAAAAATGTCGTTCCACAGGCGCGCTTCGAGGTGCGACTCCATCTTCGGGAGATAGAAGAACGGCCCGGCGCCGCGCGCGATCTGCTCCTTGGCGTTGTGGAACAAGACAAGGGCGAAATCGAAGATGCCGCCGGAAACACGTTGGCCATCGACAGTCACGTGCTTCTCGTCAAGATGCCAGCCACGCGGACGAATCTGCAGGGTGGCAATCTTGTCGTCGAGCTTGTATTCCTTGCCGACTTCGTTCTTGAACGAGAGTTCGCGGCGGATGGCCTTGTAGATGTTGACCTGGCCCTGAATCTGGTTCTCCCACTTCGGGCTGTTCGAATCTTCGAAATCGGTCATGTAGGAATCAGCGCCGGAGTTATAGGCGTTGATGATCATCTTGGCTTCAACCGGGCCGGTGATTTCGGTGCGACGGCGCTCCAGCGCTTTCGGCAAGGGAGCGATTTTCCACTCGCCATTGCGGATATGAGCCGTTTCGGGCAGGAAGTCGGGCATTTCACCCGCGTCGATGCGCGCCTGGCGATCGGCACGAGCCTTCAGCAACTCCAGTCGACGGCTATTGAACGCTCGATGCAGCTTGGCTACAAGCGCCAGTGCGTCCGCGGTAAGAATGGTTTCGTATCCGGGATTGATCGGCCCAGTGACTTGTATTCCAGCTGGCAGGTTGAGGCTCATACGATTACTCCTGTGAATTAAGTTTTAGTCGCTACAGTACAATTCTATTCGATGCCACGTTGAATTATAAGAGCAATTGGAATCAAAGTATCTTTTACTTTTTGTATACAATAGGCCCTATGGATCAGATCAAGCAAATCGAGGCTTTCGTAAATTCGGCAACGCGCGGCAGCCTCTCGGCCGCTGCGAAGGTCGAGGGGATTACACCTGCGGTGATTGGCCGCCGGCTTGATGCGCTGGAATCGCGCCTCGGCGTAAAGCTGCTGCTGCGCACAACCCGCAGGCTGACGCTGACGTTCGAGGGGCAAGCTTTTCTTGAGGATTGCCAGCGAATTCTCAACGAACTGGCCAATGCCGAAACGGCGGTCTCGCTTGGGGGAATGCGCGCCAGCGGCCACCTCAAGGTCTCGGCACCATCCGGTTTCGGTCGGCGCCACGTGGCACCCCAGGTTGAGGAATTCATGCAGGGCAACCCCGGCGTCACGGTGACGCTCGATTTGACGGACCGCTTGGTGGATTTGTTGAATGAAGGCATCGATTGCGCCGTGCGTATCGGTGAAATGGCGGATTCAAGCCTAGTCAGCAGCAAGCTGGGCGAGATGCGCAGAGTTGTCGTGGCCAGTCCGCGCTATCTTGAACACCACGGGTCGCCGCTGCAGCCCGCTGACCTCGCCGCGCACAACTGCCTCTCTCTCGGCCAGCAACGCGGCTGGACGTTGCGCGCAACTCCGGGTGGCGAAATTCGGCTGATGAAAGTGGCAGGCAGCTTCGAATGCAACGACGGCGCAGTGCTGCACGAATGGGCGCTCGCCGGCAAAGGGCTGGCCTGGCGCTCGATGTGGGAGGTCGGTAGCGACTTGAGCAGCGGACGTCTGGTTTCGCTGCTTGACGAATATTCGGCTCCACCGGTGGGCATTTATGCCGTTTTCCCGCAACGTCGGCATTTGCCACTGCGGGTTCGACTGTTTCTGGATCAACTGAAAAGTTCCTTTAGCGATGCCAGCTACTGGAATCATTCAGGCAAGGCATGAGCATCCGCAGGTCGTTGACGGGTTTGCGAAAAACGCCGTGCTAAACTTTTCGCTGCTCAATCTCACATCAAGGCGGCATGCAGCTCACCCTACTCATCCCGGAACTCATCTGGCCGGAACCCGATGACCGCGACGCCTTTGATGACCTTGACTGCCCGGCGCTGAATCTCCTGCTCGCTCGCAGCAGAATGACACGACGCCCGCCGCAATCGCTGGAGGCTACACTGACTGACGCTTTCGGCCATGCTGAAGGCGCGCCGTATGCAGCCTTCCGACTGCTCGGCGAAACCGATGATGGGCAGGCACCGCTCCTGGGCGGCGATGCTTGGTGGCTGTGCAGCGACCCGGTGCATCTGCGCTTCCATCAGGAAAGCCTGATTCTTGCCGACAGCGGAAGCTTCGACATTGCGCTGGAAGAAGCCCAAAGCCTCACCGACGAACTGAACCGCCATTTTTCGGTGCTTGGGCGCTTCCATGTAGCAACCGCCGACCGCTGGTATCTGCAGCTTGATAAGCACGCCGGTCTGGATCATTTTGACGCGCCGCCGCTTTCGGCTGTCGCAGGTCGCAGCGTCGAACGGCTTCTGACGGCTTCATCACACGCACAAAACCTCAGACAACTGCTCGTGGACGCGCAAATGCTGCTGCACGCGCACGCAACCAACCGGAAGCGTGAAGACGAAGGTCGGATGCCGATCAACAGCCTGTGGCTATGGGGTGCCGGAACGCTCCCTCCGCGCATCGAATCGCGCTTTGACGGCGTGTGGAGCAGCAACCCGCTCGCGCTCGGACTTGCACGCGCCGCCGGCGTGCCGACGCATCCGGTACCTGCCGATGCGAACGCTCTCTTTGCCCACGCTGCACGCGACACCCGCCATCTCGTTGTACTCGAAGATCTGCTGACAGCCGTGCACTACGAGAATGGCGAGGCCTATCGCATCGCGCTCGCCGGCCAGAATGGATTGGAAAAGCGCTGGTTCGCGCCGCTTCGCAAGGCGCTGGTCAACGGACGGATCACGGATTTGCGTATCGAAGCCTCGACCGCCTACGCGGCACTGGACTGGCAATGCAGGCGCAGCGACCAGTTGAAGCTGTGGCGCCGCCCGCAGCCTTTGGGCGAGCTGGCAAAACACCTGGCGAAGGACACGGCATGACGCAATTGAAAACACGCACGGTTCAACCGCGCATTCAATGGCAGCTTGAGCAGCAGGGTTTGCCTCCGCTGCTTGCCCGTATCTACGCCGGGCGCGGCATTCAGACACGCAGCGAACTAGACTACGACCTGAAGCACCTGCTCCCGCCCAGCCTGATGACCAACGCCGCGCAGGCGGCGATCCTGCTCGCCGACGCCATCGAGGCGCAAGCCAGAATTCTCATCGTTGCCGACTACGACTGTGACGGCGCAACCGCCTGCGCCGTCGGCATCCGCGCCCTGCGCGCCATGAGCGGCAACCAGAGCAACGATCCGGGCGCCGTGATCGACTATCTGGTGCCCAATCGCTTTACCTACGGTTACGGCCTGACTCCGGAAATCGTTGATCTGGCCGCAACGCGCGCCCCCGATCTCATCGTGACGGTGGACAATGGCATCGCCAGCATCGAAGGCGTGGCGCGAGCGAATGAACTGGGAATCGCCACGCTGATCACCGATCACCACCTGCCAACGGACGAATTGCCGGCGGCGGACTGCATCGTCAATCCGAATCAGCCCGGTTGCGACTTTCCGAGCAAGAGCATTGCCGGGGTCGGCGTGATGTTCTACGTAATGCTGGCGCTACGCGCCGAATTGCGCGCGCGCGGCTGGTTTGCCGAGAGTGGCGGGCGCAGGGAACCGAATCTCGCAGCGCTGCTCGATCTGGTGGCTCTCGGCACCGTGGCCGACGTCGTGAGACTCGACCGCAACAACCGCATCCTCGTCAACCAGGGCTTGCGCCGCATGCGCGGCGGCAAGCTGACGCCGGGTCTGCGTGCCATCTTCCGCGCCGCCGGACGCGATCCCTCGAAAGCCACGAGTCTCGATCTTGGCTTCATCGTCGGCCCGCGGCTGAATGCTGCAGGGCGGCTCGCCGATATGTCGCTGGGCATCGAGAGCCTGATTACCGACGACGAAGCACGTGCGCTGAACATTGCGCAGGAACTCGACGCACTTAACCGCGAACGCAAGGAAATCGAATCCGGCATGCAGGATCAGGCGTCGATCCACCTCGAGTCGATTGAAACCAGCAATGGCCCGGGCATCGCGCTTTTCGACCCCGAATGGCACCAGGGCGTGGTCGGCATCCTCGCCTCGCGCATCAAGGATAAGCAGCACCGTCCGGTGTTCGTTTTCGCACGCGGCGAGACTGGCAAGAACGGAACGGAACTCAAAGGCTCCGGCCGCTCGATCCCCGGCCTGCACCTGAGAGATGCGCTCGATCTTGTCTCCAAACGTGCTCCCGGCCTTTTATTGCGCTTTGGCGGGCACGCCATGGCCGCTGGCGCGACGATCATGGAGGCGGATTTTGCGCGTTTTCGCGAACTGTTCGCACAAATCGCCGGCGAACTGTTGTCACAGCCAGACCTCACGCGAACGCTTGAAACCGACGGGCCGCTCGAGTCCGCGCATTTTTCGCTCGCCGCGGCACGCCTGCTGGAGAATGAGGTTTGGGGACAAGGATTCCCTGCGCCGCTGTTCGAGGATGAATTCGTCGTCGAAAGTCAGCGCATCCTCAAGGAGAAGCATCTCAAGCTGCGCCTGCGCAAGGGCGAGCAGCGGCTCGAGGCGATCCAGTTCAATTTCACCGAGGCCCCCGGCAGCACCATCAATGCCGCGTACCGGCTCGCCGTCAATGAGTACCAGGGCGTACAGACACCGCAGTTGATGATTGAATACATCGAGACGGTCAGAAAGTAGGTAACAGCGAACCTCGCCGTTCGGCCCAAAGCAAATTCAGAAGCACACCGGATGCGGCGGGTTATGCCGTCCCCGGCAGACAATCACCCATGGCTGCCGCAATGCCGCGTAGCGCCTCCAATCCGCCACAAGCGATCGACACCCCTTCGGCCGAACCCAGCTCAGGTTCCGTCGGGTTGATCCGGATCAACCGCCGGCACACTGATTCGCTCGTCATGCGAACGGTCGGAATGTTGGCGCCGGCGCCGATTTCGATAACCAGCAAGCGCTCGACCTTGTTCAACCAAGCATTCAGACGCCGGCTTTGCATTGCATTTCGCCGGTCCACCCAGCCCCAGTCGCCGAACATCAGAATGTTTGGCCTGGCGATTCCATGGCAATTCGGGCATTCGGGAAAATCCGAGGTCAGCAGACAGTGTTCTTCATCGACCACCGGATGCCAACCATCGGCTGGCCAGATCTCGTTGGTGCAAGC
>NZ_FLQY01000014.1 GCF_900089945.1 Candidatus Propionivibrio aalborgensis
AAATCCAGCCCGATAGTGCAGAAGCGTATAACAACATTGGAAATGCTTTAAAGGATCTCGGGCATCTCGATGAAGCGCTGGCCAGCTACCAACAGGCACTGGAACTCAAACCGGATTTTGCGGTGGCTCACCTTAACTTTGGTACAGCCCTGTGGAAACTTGGGCGGCTTGAAAGCGCGGCAGCCAGTTGCCAAAAGGCTTTGGAAATCAAACCTGAATACCCTGAAGCGCGTATTACTTCAGGAAATGTACTGCTGGATCTCGGGCAATACATCGATGCTTTGGCAAGTTTTCGCAAAGCGCTGGAGATTGAGCCCGATTGCGTCGATGCGCACATCAATCTGGGGGTTGCCTTGATATTCTGTGGGCAACTCGTTGACGCGGTAGCAAGCTTCCGTCGGGCGATTCAGATCAAACCTGACAGCGAAGAGAGCTATGTTAACCTCGGGAGCGTTCTCAAGGATCTTGGTCAGCTCGATGAGTCATTGGTGAGTACCTACAGGGCACTGGAACTCAAACCGGATTTAGCTGCGGCACACAGCAATTTACTGTTCATTCACAACTACCGGGATGACTGTTCTACTGACCAGCGATTGAGTGAAGCCAGGCGGTTTGGTGAAGTGGTAGCGCGGCAGGTTCGCGCCCCAGTCGTCTGGCAGATTCAACCGGAAGTTGACCGCTGCTTGCGCGTGGGTCTGGTATCCGAGGACCTGCGCCAACACCCGGTGGGTAATTTCCTTGAAGGCGTGCTGGAGGCATTGGTCCGGCATGCATCAGATCGGCTGAGTTTCTTTGCCTATTCCACGCAACATGCGGCCGACGAAGTCACTGAACGGATCAAGGCGTCCTGCCGAGGCTGGCAATGCGTAGCCGGATTCTCTGACGAACAACTGGCCGAGCGCATTCGTGCTGACCGGATCGATATACTCATTGACCTTTCCGGACACACCAGCGGCAATCGATTACCCATGTTCGCCTGGAAACCGGCACCGGTACAAGCGACCTGGCTGGGATATCTGGCGACGACCGGCGTCGGAGCGATCGACTACCTGATCGCTGATGCATGGACGTTACCGGAGACTGAAGAAGCCCATTTCACCGAGAAAATCTGGCGTTTGCCAGAGAGCTACCTGTGCTTCACCCCCCCGGATGTCGCCATTGACGTTTCCCCCCTGCCGGCACTGAGCACGGGTTATGTCACCTTCGGCTGCTTCAACAACCTGAGCAAGATGAACGACACCGTCGTCGCCCTCTGGTCGCGCGTACTGCATGCCGTGCCGGGTAGCCGGCTGTTTCTCAAAGCCCCGCAATTAAAGGAAGCCTCGGTGCGGAACCGCATCGTTGAACAGTTTGGCACACATGGCATAGATGCTGCACGCCTGATTCTGGAAGGACTGGTTCCCCGGGCGGAGTATCTGGCTCCCTTCCAACGAGTGGATATTGCGCTGGATCCGTTTCCGTATCCGGGCATTACGACCAGCGTAGAAAATTTGTGGATGGGCATCCCCGTCCTGACCCTGGCGGGAGAGCGTTTTCTGTCGCGTCAGGGCGTCGGTTTGCTGATGAACGCCGGCTTGCCCGAGTGGATCGCCACGGCCCCGGATGATTACGTCGCCCGCGCGGTATCGCATGCCGGCGACCTGGACCGGCTGTCCGACCTGCGCAGCGGACTGCGGCAACAGGTTCTGGCCTCACCGATCTTTGATGCCCAGCGTTTTGCCGGACACTTTGAAGCGGCCTTGCGCGGCATGTGGAAAACATGGTGCGACGCACAGACAGGACAATCCGGGCACACCAAAAAGGACAGCCATGGGTCTGCTTGATCGACTGCGCGGTACCGGAAGTCCGCCCGCCGAGGCACAAAGCACCGCCGTCGAGACGGCCGAACAGAGCGCAACGCGCCTGCTCGAAGAAGGCATGGCGCTGGAAGAAGAGGCGCGTCTGGACGAAGCCCTGCAGCGCTATGACGCGGCAATTCAATTGACGCCGGAACTGGCGCGGGCTCACTTCAACCGCGGCAACATCCTGCTCGACCGGGGTGACGCGGCACACGCGCTGGCGGCCTACACCCAGGCGGTAGCCTACAAACCCGACTCGGCGGCGGCGCACTACAACATCGGAAACGCCCACCTGCACCTGGGCCATCCTGAAGCGGCGGTGGTCGCCTACAACAAGGCGCTCGAACTGAAACCGGAGTTTGCGGATGCCCATGTGGCTCTGGGCAGCGCGCAGGAGACGCAAGGCCAACTGGAGGCCGCGGCCGCAAGCTATCGACGGGCGTTGGCGATCCGGCCGGACTCTGCCGAAGTGCACTACAAGCTGGCCAGTATCCTGAAAAGGCTTGGGCGCATGGACGAGGCCGTGGAAAACTATGGCCGCGTGCTCGAGCTCGAGCCTGAATATGTCGATGCACATAGCCAGCTCGGGTTTGTTCTGCACGACCTGGGGCGTCTTGATGAAGCTGCCCGGAGTTATCGCCGGGCACTGGAGATCAAGCCAGATAGTGTTGAGGTGCATGGCAACCTGGGTAACGTCCTGAAAGAACTTCGGCAGTATGAAGGAGCGATCGCGAGTTACCGGCGGGTGCTTGAAATCCAGCCCGATAGTGCAGAAGCGTATAACAACATTGGAAATGCTTTAAAGGATCTCGGGC
>NZ_FLQY01000015.1 GCF_900089945.1 Candidatus Propionivibrio aalborgensis
GAGTTCCAGTGCCCTGTAGGTACTCACCAATGACTCATCGAGCTGACCAAGATCCTTGAGAACAACGCCAAGATTCATGTGTGCATCCACGTAGTCGGAATCGCATTCCAATGCTTCACGAAAGCTCCTTGCGGCGTCCTGGAACTGGCCAGTCTGCCTTAACACAATGCCAAGATTATTGTGTGCATCTGTATAGCCCGGCAGGATTACCAGAGCCCGGCGGTATTCTACTAACGCTTCTTTTAGTTGCCCATTATTCTGCAACGTTATGCCCAGATTGAAATGCCCTTCTGCAAAATCCGGCTCGATCTCCAGTGCCCGTCGATGACTCTCCAATGCCTCGTTCGACCACCCAAGATGATATAGAACCCCACCCAGATTACTGTGAACTGCAGCCAAGTCAGGAGCGATCTCCAGCGCTCTGCGATAACTCGCCACTGCGTCACTGAATTGTCCGAGCGCCTTGCATGCCGAACCAAGGTTACCGTATGCCTCAACATTGTTTGGGTCAATGTCTAGCAATTTTCGATAAGTTGTTATAGCTGAGTCAAATTGCTCAAGATCCATCAGAACCGCCCCGAGGCTGAGATGAACCTTTTCAGAGCCAGGCTTCAGAAACAACGCCCGTCGATAGCTTGCGGCCGCGGCCTCCAGTTGGCCTTGCGTCTCCTGCGCGCTGCC
>NZ_FLQY01000016.1 GCF_900089945.1 Candidatus Propionivibrio aalborgensis
GCGTATTCAACCTGACAACGGCCCATCGAGGCGACGCGGCAATCAAAACAACACTCGTGTCGCCTTTACAGGATCGAACGTTCTTTGCTGGATTTCCTCAATTACAAACCGATACAAGAAACTTTTCGCCCTCTTAGCACTCTCAGCTATTGAGTGCTAAAATGATCTCGTGAACAATAGAAAGGAGAGGTTGAAATGACGCAAGCTCTTGTTTTTCCGTCGATCTCCTCGGTTGGAAATATTGACGCCTACATTCAGGCAACGCGGCAGTTCCCGCTTCTGACGCAGGAGGAGGAGGTTCGGCTGGCGACGCGATTCCGCGACGAGGAGGATCTTGAGGCGGCGCGCCAGTTGGTCCTCTCTCACCTGCGTCTGGTAGTGTCGATTGCCCGTGGGTACCTCGGCTACGGCCTGCCACATGCCGATTTGATTCAGGAAGGAAACATCGGTCTGATGAAGGCCGTCAGACGCTTTGATCCGGCCCATGGTGTGCGTCTTGTGTCCTTCGCGATGCACTGGATCAAGGCCGAAATCCACGAATACGTGCTGAGAAACTGGCGTATGGTCAAATTGGCCACGACCAAGTCGCAACGCAAGCTGTTTTTCAATCTGCGCAGCATGAAGCCGGGAAGTGAGTCTTTGACATCTCCGCAGGTGGCCAATGTTGCGCATCAGCTCAGCGTGAAGCCGGAAGAAGTCATCGAGATGGAAACCCGCCTATCGGGTCGTGATCTGGCGCTTGAATCGGGTCGGGACGACGCGGATGATTTTGCACCGATTGCTTACCTTGAGGATAACCGTAGCGAGCCGACACAGGTGCTTGAATCGCGCGCTCGCGATCATCTTCAGGGCGAGGGATTGCAGGCAGCGCTTTCCGACCTCGACGAGCGTAGCCGCCGGATCGTTGAGGAGCGCTGGCTCAGCGATGATCCCGCAACATTGCATGAGTTGGCTGATGAATTCGGTGTTTCCGCCGAGCGCATTCGCCAGATTGAAACCAAAGCCATGCAAAAGATGCGTACCAGCCTTTCCCCGCTGGTTGCCTGAAGCTGATAAGCCGTTTTGGGCTGGAAGCCTCCGGAGAAGCCGTTCAGTGATCACTGAACGGCTTTTTCTATTCTGGAGACATGACGCTGCGAAACGACGGCGCGCTACTTCTGCCCCTAGCCTTGCCCATTGCCCTGCTTGAAGAGCGCTTCGGCACGTCTGTTGATTTCCTCTGGCGCAAGGTCTTCCTTATGCGTTGCCAGAAACCAGACGTGTCCGAACGGGTCTTCCAGCGTGCCGCCACGGTCGCCATAGAATTGGTCTTGCACGGGCTTTACGACCTTCGCACCTGCTGCGACCGCCTGGGCAAAAAGTTTGTCTACATCCTCGACATACACGTGCAACCCAACCGACGAGCCACCCAGCACCTTGGGGCTACGGAAATTGAACTCTTCACACGGGTCGGCCATCATGATGTGCGAATCGCCGATCATTATTTCCGCATGTCCGATATCGCCACTGGGCATAACCAGACGAAACAACTCATTCGCCCCCAGGGCCTGCTTGTAAAACTCGATGGCCTCGGCGGCACCTTTAATGCTCAGATACGGCGTGACGCTGTGGTAGCCATCGGGTATGGGTTTGACAGACATGTTGTTCTCGTTTCTCGCCTTGATGACGCATTTCAGGACGGCAGGTAACGCACACGCAATACGCCGCTGATCGCGTTCAATTGATCGATGACGGCTTGCGGCACAGCCGTTTCGACATCCACCAGCGTGAAAGCGAGATCGCCGCGCGACTTGTTGACCATGTTATGGATGTTCAGCCCGGCGTCGGCGAGTGTCGTCGAGATTTGTCCCAGCATGTTCGGCACATTGGCGTTGGCGATGGCCAGCCGATAGCCGGATTCGCGCGGCATGGCGATGTTGGGGAAATTAACGGCATTGAGAATGTTGCCGTTTTCCAGATAGTCGGCCACCTGATCGGCCACCATGATGGCACAGTTTTCTTCGGCTTCCTCGGTCGAGGCGCCGAGATGCGGCAGTGCGACAAAGCGCGGATGCTGGCGTAGCAGGTTGCTCGCGAAATCACAAACATAGGCATGCAGTTTGCCGTCGTTGAGGCCATCGAGTACGGCCTGCTCATTGACGATGCCATCACGGGCAAAGTTGAGCAGAATGCAGCCCTTCTTCATCAGCTTGACGCGCTCGGCATTGATCAAATCCTTGGTCGCGGGAAGAAAGGGAACGTGTATGCTGACGAAATCCGCACGCTTTACCAGATCATCCACGCTGGCTGCCTTTTTGACATGCGCGGGCAGGCGCCAGGCCGCGTCCACGGTGATATCCGGATCGAAGCCGATAACGTTCATGCCGAGCTGGATGGCCGATTCCGCAAGCATCGAGCCGATCGCACCCAGACCAATGATGCCCAGCGTACTGCCGCTCAGCTCATGCCCGACATAATGCTTCTTGCCCGCCTCGACCTGCTTGTGCAGCGCCTCGTCGTCCCCCTTCAAACCGTTCACAAAATTGAGCGCCGGGTACAAGTTGCGCGTTCCGATCAGCATGCCGGCGATGACTAGTTCCTTGACTGCATTGGCATTGGCGCCCGGCGCGTTAAACACGACCACGCCGCGTTCGCTCATGGTCTTGATCGGAATATTGTTGGTACCGGCACCAGCGCGGCCGATGGCGAGGACGCTGGACGGAATGGGCAGTTCGTGCATTACCTGGGAGCGCACCAGAATGGCGTCCGGTTCGGTGCCGTCATTGCTGACGACATAGTCTTCGGGCAGCCGGGAAAGCCCCTTCTTCGAGATGGCATTGAGTGTCTGAATTTTGCGGGTCATGCGTGTTTCCTCGTCTATTTGCTGTTGGATCCAGAGAAGCGTGATAAATCACGGCAAGTACGATGAGTACGCTTGGTCTTGCCCATCGTAGTCATCGCGCGCTTAACCGTGCTTTTTCTCGAAGTCCTTCATGAGATTGACCAGCGTCTGAACGCCTTCGATGGGCATGGCATTGTAGATCGATGCGCGCATCCCGCCGACGGAGCGGTGGCCCTTGAGTTGCACCATGCTGCGCCCTTTCGCGTCCTTGAGGAATTCGTCATCGCATACGGCATTTTTCAGGGTGAAGGGAATGTTCATCAGCGACCGATTCTCGGGTGCCACTGGCGAGTTGAAGAAGCGGGAAGCATCCAGTGCGTCGTAAAGCAATTGTGCTTTCGCGCGGTTGGCTTTCTCCATGGCCGCCAGCCCGCCCTTGGCCTTGAGCATCTTGAATACCAGTCCGGCAATATAGATGGCATAGGTCGGAGGCGTGTTGTACATCGATTCGTTCTCGGCGTGGGTCTTGTAGTCGAACATGGTTGGCGTTCCGTTGATGGTCTGGCCAAGCAGATCATCACGCACAATGACCAGCGTCAGGCCGGCCGGGCCGATGTTCTTCTGGGCGCCGGCGTAGATCAGGCCAAACTTCGACACGTCGATCGGGCGCGACAGGATAGTCGAAGACATATCGGCAACCAGTGGCACGTCGCCGGTCTGCGGAGTCCAGAAGATTTCGACGCCGCCGATCGTCTCATTTGGCGTGTAGTGGACATAGGCCGCATTTGGGTCGAGTTTCCATGCATCCTGCGCAGGAGCGTAGGAGAAGTTCTTGTCTTCCGATGACGCAACAACGTTAACCGCGCAGTATTTCTTCGCTTCCTTGATGGCCTTCTTCGACCATTCGCCGGTGTTCAGATAGTCGGCGGACGCTTTGCCGCGCA
Organism: Candidatus Propionivibrio aalborgensis; assembly: GCF_900089945.1. Taxonomy (GTDB): domain Bacteria; phylum Pseudomonadota; class Gammaproteobacteria; order Burkholderiales; family Rhodocyclaceae; genus Propionivibrio; species Propionivibrio aalborgensis. Next base: position 3,766 of record NZ_FLQY01000016.1, read on the forward strand.
GCAAATTCATCGGCACCATGGCGAACTGACTGGATGCACCGCCTTGCAGGAAAAGCACCTTGTAGTTGGCCGGAATTCCCATCAGTTCACGAAGATCGGCTTCGGCTTCGGCCTGAATTCCCATGTATTCCTTGCCGCGATGCGACATTTCCATGACCGACATGCCGCAACCATGCCAATTGGCAAGCTCGTCGCGCGCCAGTTCGAGAACTTCCTGGGGGAGAGTGGCCGGCCCGGCGCTGAAATTGAAAATTCGTTCCATCGGGAAGTGATCCTTTCTTTCTGAAAATTGGCTGGAGGAAATAGTTGGGAAACGGGAACAAGGTTGTGTTGCTTTGAAAAGCGCGGCCGGTGTCGTGTGGCGCCAACCGCTCATTTTAGCGAAATTGGCTGCATATGGGGTAATGGGCAAGAACAGGAGGAAAAAACGGGAGCTATGGGCCAACAAATATCCAATACTTATTAACCACTTACCAATTCCATATTTAAGCAAATCCGTATATGATCCCCAATTTTTTGTTTCATCCTGCAGTTTTTTCAAAGGGGGGTAATGCTATGAGCAGTGAAATTTATGAGCGGATGCGGGTCAATCCGAAATTCCAGGAGCTCGTTGCAAAACGAGGGCGCTTCGCCTGGACGCTTTCAATTGTCGTTCTAGTCCTGTTTTACGGCTTCGTATTGATGGTTGCTTACAATCCAAGCACCCTCGGTCAACCTGTCAGCGATGGTTCCATGTTGACGGTGGGGGTCGCCGCAGAGCTTTTTCTCTTCGTTTTATTCTGGGTGCTCTCGGCGCTTTACGTACGACGCGCCAATACCGAATTCGACAACCTGACTCAGGAAGTCATCAAGCAAGCCCGTAAGGAGGTCAAATAATGCGACGCATGACTCAACTTGCCAACGCAGCAGGACTCTTCATCTTTTGTGCTTTGGCCTACGCTGGGCCGCCGGTAGAAGGCGTCATGGAAAAACAGGCGACCAACTGGCACGCAATCATCATGTTCTGTGCTTTTGTGGCTTTGAGCATGGGCATCACCTACTGGGCGTCCAACCGCACCAAGTCCACGGCTGACTTCTATACGGCCGGTGGCGGTATCACCGGTTTCCAAAACGGCTTGGCCATTGCCGGTGACTATATGTCAGCCGCTACGCTTCTCGGCTTGACGGCACTGGTCTACAGCAAGGGCTTCGACGGCTACCTGTATATGCTGTCCTTCTTCGCCGGTTGGCCGATCATTCTCTTCCTGATGGCTGAACGCCTACGCAATCTCGGGCGCTTCACCTTTTCCGACATAACGGCCTTCCGTCTTGACCAGGGCAAGGTGCGGACCATGGCGGCGATTTCGTCACTGACTGTGGTCTGCTTTTACCTGATCGCCCAGATGGTCGGCGCCGGCCAGTTGATCAAGCTGCTTTTTGGGCTCGATTACAATGTCGCTATCATTGGCGTGGGTATCCTGATGATGGTCTATGTGACCTTTGGCGGTATGGTTGCCACGACCTGGGTGCAGATTATCAAGGCCTGCATGCTGCTGTTTGGCGGCACGCTGGCAATGCTGCTGGCCTTCAGCCAGTTCGGATTCTCTTTCCATACCCTTGTCGAGAAGGCGACGTCGACTCATGCGCTGGGGTTCAAGCTGATGACACCAGGCGGTCTGTTGTCCAATCCGATCAATGCCATTTCCCTAGGCCTTGGTCTGATGTTCGGTACCGCCGGCCTACCACACATCCTGATGCGTTTCTTCACCGTGACCGATGCCAAGGAAGCGCGCAAGTCGGTGCTCTATGCATCCGGCTTCGTAGCCTACTTCTTCAACGTGATTTTCCTGATGGGCCTTTGTGCCATCCTGATCGTCGGCCAGAACCCTGAGTTTTTTGAAGGCGGCACGATCGGCGGCAGTCTGATCGGCGGTGGTAACATGGTCGCCATGCATTTGGCCAAGGCGGTTGGCGGCGACATGCTGCTCGGCTTCATGGCAGCCGTTGCCTTCGCGACCATCCTTGCTGTGGTTTCCGGACTGGCGCTGGCAGGCGCATCGGCGATTTCGCACGATCTCTACGCCAACGTGTTCAAGAAAGGCAAGGCCACGGAAGCTTCGGAGATCCGCGTTTCGAGGATCGCCACCATCTGTCTCGGTGTCGTGGCCATCATCCTCGGCATCCTGTTCGAAAAGCAAAACGTCGCATTCATGGTCGGCCTGGCCTTCGGTGTCGCGGCTGCGGCCAACTTCCCGGTGCTCATCCTTTCGATGTTCTGGAGAGGCCTGACCACACGTGGAGCACTTTTCGGCGGCTATGGCGGCCTCTTTTCCGCCGTCACCTTCGTCGTGCTTTCCAAGTCGGTATGGGTTGATGTGCTGGCCAATCCAGCGCCGCTGTTCCCCTATACCCAGCCGGCACTTTTCGCCATGCCGATCGCTTTCCTGCTGGCCTTCATCGTCTCGAAGTCTGATTCGAGCGTAAGGGCAAAGTCCGAAATTGCAGCGTTTGAAGACCAGTACATTCGTGGTCAGACGGGCTTCGGAGCATCGGGAGCAAGCAAGCACTAAAGACGCTTCACCAACAAAAAGCCCTGGCCGGTCTACCCGCCAGGGCTTTTTTATTACGCGAGAAGCGGAACGTCGGGGAGCGTCGGTTCAGGCGGCCGCTTGCGCTGGTATCGAACTACCTTGGCGCGCGATGCGGTTTTGTGCGTCAAAGTAGATCAGCGCCGGTGCGTATTTCGCGAGTTCGACTTCGTTGTAGACCGCAAAACTGGCAATGATGAGAATGTCGCCTGGCGCAGCTTTGCGCGCCGCCGAACCATTCACCGAGATGATGCCCGACCGACGTTCGGCACGAATGGCGTAGGTCGTGAAACGCTCACCATTATTGACATTCCAGATATCGATCTGCTCATACTCGCGGATGTTGGCCGCGTCGAGCAGGTCCTCGTCGATAGCGCATGATCCTTCATAATGAAGCTCCGCGTGGGTTGTGGTCACGCGGTGCAGCTTCGACTTCAGCATCGTTCTCTGCATGGTTTTGCCCGTGCAAGTTGTGTTGGGGGATACGCATTGTAACGGCTAATCTCAGGCTGTCAAGGCCGTGTTGCAGAGATTAAATGTCAATGTTATCAATGAGTCTCGGTGTGCCAAGTCTGCTGGCAGCAAGCACTACGAGCGGATTGTTTCCGGCCAGTGGAACCTGCAGGTCGGATTGCTGGCGTATTGCAACGTAGTCGGTCTTCCAGCCGTGACTGTCGAGTTCGACAGTGGCCGCACGTTCGAGTCTCTCGAAGTCCTTATCGCCAGCAAGAACCGCTTCGCGGATACCGCTCAGAATGCGGTAAAGACGTGGAGCTTCGCTCCGCTCGGACGGTGACAGGTAACCATTGCGCGACGAAAGCGCCAGGCCATCATCGGCACGCACCGTTTCGCCGCCGACGATTTCAATGGGCAGCGCCAGTTGTCGTGTCATGTTGCGCAGAATCATCAGTTGCTGGTAGTCCTTCTTGCCGAACACGGCAACCTGCGGCTGTACGATATTGAACAGTTTGAGTACGACGGTCGCAACGCCCCGGAAATGACCGGGACGCACTTCACCCTCGAGCTGGTTCTGGATACCGGGCGGATCGACATAATATTGCTGCCGTTCGGGGTAGAGGTCGGCCTCGGTCGGTGCGAACAGCAGATCAATGTCCGCTTCCCGGAGTTTTTCGCAGTCGGCTTCAAAGGTGCGCGGGTATTTCTCGAAATCCTCATTCGGACCGAACTGCAGACGATTGACAAAAATGCTGGCGACGACCGTATGCCCGTGTTCGCGCGCCTGCACCATCAGCGAGAGGTGGCCATCGTGCAGGTTACCCATGGTCGGGACGAAGACCACGCGGCCATGGTTTCTCAGGGCGTGGCGCAGGTCGGGAATGGCGGAGTGAATCTGCATGGGGTTTTGTGCTTCTTGGTTGAAAGAGGTTAAGTCAATAACAATGTTCCGGGCCGGGGAAGCTGCCGTCCTTGACCGCCGCGACATAAGCGGCGATGGCAGTGGCGATAGACCGTTGACCGTCCATGAAGTTCTTGACAAAGCGTGGTTTCTTGCCTGGGGTGACATCCAGCATATCGTGCAGGACGAGGACTTGCCCCGAGCAATCCTTGCCTGCTCCGATGCCAATGGATGGAGCGTGGTTTTCAGTGGTGACCTTGGCGGCCAGGTCAGACGGAATCGCTTCCAGCAGCAGCATGGCCGCGCCCGCTGCAACGTGAGCTTTGGCATCCGCCATGACTTTGGCGGCTGCGTCACCCCGACCCTGCACACGATAGCCGCCGAGAGTGTGCACATACTGCGGGGTCAGGCCTACATGCGCCCAGACGGGAATGCCGCGCTGCGTCAGAAATGCAACGGTCTCCGCCATTTCGATACCGCCTTCCAGCTTCACCATCTGAGCTCCGGCAGCCATCAGCCTGGCGGCGTTGCGGTAGGCCTGAACAGGTGACTCCTGATAGGACGACCACGGCAAGTCCGCTGCGACCAAAGCGTGTTTGGCTCCGCACGCTACGCTGCGGGTATGGTAGGCAATGTCGTCAACGGTCACCGGCAGCGTTGAATCGTGGCCTTGAAGCACCATGCCGAGCGAATCGCCAACCAGCAGGACTTCGACCCCAGCGGCATCGCACAACTGCGCGAAGCTCGCATCGTAACAGGTGAGAACGGCGATCTTTTCCCCGTCCGCCCGCATCTTTGCCAGGTCAAGTTGCGTCAATCGTCGTGTTGCGGAATGCGTGGACATGGATTAGTCCCCTCTATTGAAGTATTCGCGGCGACCGCGCATGGATTCGATACGCTGGACGAGCAGCAAAAAATCATCGGTGCTGTCAGCAAAGTTGAGATTCTCGGAGTTAACCACCATTACCGGCGCATCATCATAGTGGTGAAAGAATCGCGTATAGCTCTCGCCCAGGAGCATCAGGTAGTCGTCGCTGATCCGGCGCTCCATGTCGATACCGCGCTTGCGGACACGAGCAATCAGCGTTTCTGGTTTGGCCTGCAGGTAGATTACCAGATCGGGTGCAACGGAAGCCTGGGGCGAAAGTCGATCATAGATTTGACGGTAAAGTTTGTACTCGTCTTCGTTAAGGGTCAGGCCAGCGAACAACAGGTCCTTCTCCAGCAGGTAATCACTCACCACGGTTCGCGGGAAGAGTTGAAGTTGAGTACGTTCATGCAATTGGTCAAGGCGATGGAAAAGGAAGAAAAGCTGTGTCTGCAGTGCGTAGCGTTGCTGGTTCTGATAAAAACGGCTGAGAAATGGATTGGTTTCCGGCTGCTCAAGCAATAATTCGGCGTCCAGATGTTCCCCCAGGCGTCTGGCGAGGCTGGTCTTGCCGACGCCGATCGGGCCCTCGACAACAATGTTGCGAACCCCGGTACGCAGGGTATTCTTCATCAATGCGGGCGTATTTCTACGGGATCATGTTGCCGAGCCACTCAAGCCGGCTGCCGCCATGCGGCTGAGGCATTCCAGAACTTGTTGGCTTGCTTCTTCCATGCGGGTGAGTAGCTGGGTGCCGCCGCTGAAGTCACCGTCGAGCAGCTTGGCGACGGCCTCTCGACCGAACTGATGGACCTGCTGATGCGGGGTCTCCATCGCCTGATAGCCGTCGAGCTTCGAAAAACACGTCTTGCCGTCGCCTTCGTAGTACCACTGCCCGAGACGGCAAGCCTTGTGGCTGGCAAAATCTTCGGAACGTTTGTCGGAGATGCCAATGAACACCTTGTAGACCTCGAATTTATAGACAAGGTGGTCAACCTTAGCGAGTTCGGTAAAGCTGCGCAGTCCGGCATCGATGATCACCGCTTCCATTTTATTTGAAAGACTCAGTATCTCTTCGATGTGCTCGGTGGCAGCTATGCCTTGTTGACCGAAATCGTCGGCTTGACCCGAGAGATCGGACATGCAGTCCTTGGCACGCAGCGTGTCGTTCTTGATGTTGCCAATCAATCCCGAAATGTCGTTGGTGGCCTTGGTCGTACGTTCCGCCAGCTTGCGCACCTCGTCGGCGACCACCGCGAAGCCGCGCCCGGCTTCGCCGGCACGGGCCGCTTCGATCGCCGCATTAAGAGCCAGCAAGTTGGTCTGGTCTGCGATTTCCTTGATCAGCGCCAAAATGCTTCCGATCTTCTCGGTGCTGGCATTGAGGCCTTCGACCTGATCCATCGTGCCGTGTGAGTTGCCGGCCAGCAGACTCAGATTGTCGCTGAGTGTACGTGTCAGGTCGCGGCTGGCGCTGGACATTTCTGCGGCCTTGGTCGCGGCAGCAATTTTTTCCTTCATAATCGCTGCTATTTCCGCGAGACTTGATTGCGATTCCGAGAGACTGAGCCCGAAGCGTCCGAGATTTTGGTATAAGTCGTCCCGGTCCCTGCTCACGGCCGCCGTTGAGTTGTAACGATCCTCGATCGATTTGCGTTCTGCCTCCAGATCGGCGAGTTGCTGTTTCAAATGGCCGATTTCGCTCTGAGCAACATTCAGTTGCTGGCGCAACTCTGCGTCTTGCGATGACTTCCCGAATAGACCCATGACACACCCTCCCCGAGTGATTGCGAACAATTAGAACGGTATACGAAATACGCAGTGCCTAGGATACACAGAGCTGCCCAAGGATAGTCAAGCTTGAGCGGCTGTTGCATGAAAAAATGATGGGCGCGAACGCACGGGGTCGATTTCCCGATACTTCATGGCTCCCGAGAATTGAGGCGTTCGATCGCTTGCATGCTGACTGCCGGTAGCCATGCCGCTGCGTGACCGCGACCTGGAATCCGACACTGCGGGGAGATTTCGATCAGCGGAGCAATGACAAAGGCGCGCAGATGCATGCGCGGGTGCGGCAACTGGAGCTGTGGGCTGTCGATGATCTGTCCGTCAACGAGCAGAAGATCCAGATCGAGCGTGCGCGGTGCATGGTGAAAATCGCGCCGCCTTCCAAACTGTTCTTCGACTTCGAACAGGGCGGCGAGCATCGCCTGAGGCGTCAGCATGGTTTCAATGGCTGCGACGGCGTTGATGAAATCGGGTTGGCCACGAATGCCGACCGGTGCTGAGCTGTAAAGCGACGAGGCGCGCAGCAGGCGCGATTGCGGAAGCCGTGTCAGTGCTTCAAGCGCGGCGCGAACCTGAGCGACCGGGTCGGCCAGATTGGCGCCGAGCGCGACGTAGGCGAGTCGCATCGGTTGGTTCAATTCATTCCGCTGTTTCTGTGGAGGAGTCCGGGGCAATCCGGCGCTTGCGGCGCCTGCGTTTCTTTGTCTCGCTCGCTCTTGCCGGCAGCAGCATGGCGCTACGGGCGTCGCCATCGTGATTCATGAAATCCGTCCACCACTGACCCAGTTCGCCATCCACTTCGCCGGATTCGGCACGCAGGAGCAGAAAGTCGTAACCGGCTCGGAATCGGGGTTGTTCGAGTACGCCAAAGGGGCGCTTTCCCGAACGCTGTTCGAAACGCGGTTGCAGCGCCCAGATGTCCTTGATGTCGCCGGCGATTCGACGCGTGATCGCCAGTTTTTCGGCTTGAACGTCGAGTACTTCGTCCATGGCCTGAAAGAGCGCCGGGATGCGTGTCAGGGCCTGGCGATCACCACCAGTCATGAGGGCGTCCCACTTGGCCAGAACTTCGTGCCAGAGCAAAGTGGCGAAAAGGAAACCGGGCGAGATCGGCTTGCCCTCACGCACACGACGGTCGGTGTTTTCCAAGGCAAGCATGACGAAACGTTCGCCCATCGGCTGTTCGAGAATCACATCGAGCAAGGGCAGCAGCCCGTGATGCAGCCCTTCGGCGCGGAGTTGTTCCACGCACCTGACGGCATGGCCCGAAGTCAACAGCTTGAGCATTTCGTCGAACAGGCGGGAAGGCGGGACGTTCTCGATGAGCTCGGACATTTCACGAATCGGCCGGCCGGCGGCCGGGTCGATGGTCAAACCAAGTTTTGCCGCCAGGCGCACGGCGCGCAGCATGCGCACGGGGTCTTCGCGGTAGCGGATTTTTGGATCGCCAATCATGCGCAGCGTCTTTTGCTTCAGATCGGCCACGCCGTGGTGATAGTCGACGATGGTTTCGGAGGTTGGGTCGAAGTACAGGGCATTGACCGTGAAGTCGCGCCGCGCTGCATCGTCCTTCTCGCTGCCGAAAACGTTGTCGCGCAACACGCGGCCCTGGTCGTCGGTCTGAGCCTTGTTGCCGACATGTTGATCGTGGTGGCCGCGAAACGTGGTGACTTCGATGGTCTCCGACCCCATCATCACGTGCACGATCTGGAAGCGGCGTCCGATGATGCGAGCACGACGGAAGCAGCGGCGCACCTGTTCCGGTGTGGCGTTGGTGGCGACGTCATAGTCCTTGGGGACAAGGCCGGCGATCAGGTCGCGCACTGCCCCACCCACGACATAGGCTTTGTAGCCATTCTTTTGAAGTGTCTCCACGGTGCGCCGACTGCCGCTGCTGATGGCGTCGCGGCGGATACCGTGTTTGCCGACGCCGATAACTGCGGGCTCGCCGGATGCGCCAGGCGCTTTGCGTCCGAAGACACGGGTTATGAATTTGCGGATCATCGCTCGTTTCTGCTTATTTTCCGGGTCATGAATTACGCGCAATGATAGCCGTATTTCTCACGAAAATCAGTCGCTTAACTTCAAATAGCATATTGCTGCATACCATCAACGCAAACTCAGGATGGGCCAACCTGCAGATTCCGCGTAGGCGTGCAGCGTGCTGTCAGGATCGACAGCCACTGGATTGCTGACAAGAGACAGCAGTGGCAGATCGTTCAGCGAATCGCTATAGAACCAGCTACGCTCAAAGCTCTTCCAGCACAAGCCCATCGATTCAAGCCAGTCCTCGACGCGGGTGACTTTCCCTTCCCGAAAAGCAGGCGTCCCTCGCGGTTTGCCCGTGAATCGACCGTTCTCCTGAGCCGGGATGGTGGCAATCAGGTGGGGTATGTTCAATTCGTGGCAGATCGGGCCGGTGACGAAACTGTTGGTGGCCGTAACCATGGCGCACAGGTCACCATTGTCCTGATGGCGTTTGACGAGGTCACGGGCCTTTTGCCCAATCATCGGCCGTACGCGATCGGCCATGAATTCTTCATGCCATGTTTGAAGATCGGCGTGCGTGTTTTCGGCCAGTGAAGCGAGCTGAAAATCAAGGAATTCGTGGATGTTCAGCGTGCCCGACTTGTATTGTTCGAAGAATTCGGCATTGCGTCTCTCGAAGCTGTCGCGATCGAGCACGCCCTTGCTGATCAAATGTTGCGTCCATTCGTAATCGCTGTCGCCCGAGAGAAGCGTATTGTCAAGATCGAACAAGGCAAGTTGCATGGCTGGCTTTCCGCTACGCCTTTGCTTCAGAGAGGTTTTCGAACTCCAGTACTTCGCGCAACAGAGGCACTGTAATGGCACGCTTTTGCTCAAGCGAATAACGGTCAAGTGCAGCAAGGAGCGCCGCGAGGCTGCGCATGTCGCGCGGTGCGCGGGCCAACAGATAATCGAGCGCATCCTGTGGCAGGCGCAAGCCACGCGCCTCGGCTTGCGTTGCCAGAGCCACCTTTTTCTCTCCGTCGCTAAGTGCATGCAGACGATAGATCAAGCCCGAGCCGAGCCGGGTGCGCAGGTCCTCGCGCAATGAGAGTTTAAGGGGTGGCTGGCTGGCAGTCGTTATCAGGCGTCTGCCCGAAGCCGGGAGGCGATTGAACAGATTGAAGAGCGCGATCTGCCCGGTCTCGCTCAGCATTTCGACGTTATCTACTGCGTACAAAAACCGGGCGTCACTCATGCTGTCCTCGCCTGCGCGAGCCATTCTCGTCAGGTCGGGGTCAGTTGATGCGTCGCTGTACTCGGCTTCGCAGGCGTGCAACAGGTGGGTCTTTCCGGAACCTTTCTCGCCCCACAAGAACAGCGAGGCTTCGGAGCTGTCGGGTGCGAGCCAGGCCGCAAGCCCGGTCAACATCTCAACATTGCCTCCTGCGACAAAGTTATCGAGGCGAGGCGAGGCTTCCGGCAATAAATCAAGGATAAGCTGGCGCATTGGGAAGGTGCTGCAAGCCGCTGTGCTGGCAGCACGCGAGAGGCTAATTCGGATAAAATTCCGACCTTTGCTGATGGAATCGCGCATTTTAGCACCTCCGCGACTTCGCTAGCCTCGTTTGGGACACGCTACAAGATGAATCAGCATGCAAAGCAGTCGCTTTCCTATCGTGATGCCGGTGTTGATATCAGTGCGGGCGACGAACTGGTCGAGCGCATCAAGCCCTTTGCCAAGCGCACCCTGCGCGAAGGGGTTCTGGGAGGGTTGGGAGGCTTTGGCGCGCTTTTCGAAGTGCCCACCAGCCGTTATCGCCAGCCGGTACTGGTATCCGGCACCGATGGCGTGGGAACGAAACTCAAGCTGGCCTTCGAACTCAAGCGCCATGACACGGTCGGTATCGACCTCGTCGCGATGAGCGTCAATGATGTGCTGGTTCAGGGTGCCGAGCCGCTTTTCTTCCTCGACTACTTCGCCTGCGGCAAGCTGGATGTCGATACGGCGGCCAGTGTCATCGAGGGAATTGCTCAGGGCTGCGAATATGCTGGGTGTGCCCTGATCGGCGGCGAGACGGCTGAAATGCCGGGCATGTACCCGGATGGTGAATACGATCTGGCCGGTTTTGCCGTCGGCGTGGTTGAAAAGTCGGCCATCATTACGGGCCGAGAAATCGTTCCGGGCGACGTCGTCCTGGGTCTGCCGTCCTCCGGCGCTCATTCCAACGGCTATTCGCTGGTTCGCAAGATAATCGCCCGCTCGAATCCGGATCTCGACACTGCCTTCGATGGCGACGGCGCGCAAACCCGAACCCTGGCTGACGCGCTGATGGCGCCGACGCGCATTTACGTAAAGCCCATTCTTGCGCTGATGGCGGCGTTGCCGATCAAGGGCATGGCGCATATCACGGGAGGTGGCCTTACGGAAAACGTTCCGCGCGTGCTGCCGCAGTCAGTCAAGGCCGTCATCGAGCAATCGAGCTGGTTACGGCCCAAGCTTTTCCAGTGGTTGCAGAGCGAGGGCCAGGTTGCCGATCACGAAATGCATCGCGTCTTCAACTGCGGCATCGGCATGGCGATCATTGTGGCTCGTGAAAACGTCCAGCAGGCGCTGTCTCAGTTGCATGCGAACGCGCAGGAGGCGCTGGAAATTGGCTACATCGCAGCGCGTAGCGAGGGCGAGGCGCAGGCGATCATCGTCTGAGTTGCGTTCCGGATCCTTGCAAAGCGGGATCGGAAGATCAGATCCTGAAATTGATGGCCTGAGAATGGGAGCTTGCCCGGCGACACCGCGTAAGGCGAGTGTCGAGCAATACCGGAATCTGTTCCTTGCGGCGATCATCCAACCGCCGCTCCTTGCTGACGGGCCGATCACTACGCCTGTTGCGAAGCGGTGAACGCTCGCGGCCTTCGTCAACAGCAGGCTTTCCCTCGTCAACAGCCTGCCGCGGCTCCTGAGATGAGTGGGGCAAGGTGGCACGAAGCCGGGCCGGGTTTTCTATCGGGCCCGCCTTCTTGTCTTCAGCGAACGCTTTGTTGTCGCCTTCATTGATGTACGGCGACACCACTTCGGCTGGAATTCTCATTGCTTCTTCCTGTCCTTACTTAAATCCTTGATCGAATTATCGGCGTTTTTTCCCGAAGCTTGAATCGGATATTTCCATCAGAGCTATCCAAATGCATCCAGCTCCGGTAGACTTCGCAGTTACTGACTGACCGGTCATTAACTCCTGATTTATTTCGCCCGTCGCGACGGGAGATTCGGACTGCCATGCCGCGCAAAAAACATCGTTCCTGGGTACTGATGGCCGCCATTCTTGGCTTGGTCGGGATGGCGTTTTGGGCCTATTCGGCCTTTCGTTCCCCTTCCGGGCCCTTGTCGCCAGCGATTTCCGGTGGCGCGCAAGGCGCTACTTCTGGAAACAAGTCCACTGCCGGCTCCCCCGCCAATCAGCCGGGCGGTTTCGGGTTACCAGTTGAAACGGCCCGAGTAGTGGCCGCCGATTTTGCGCTGGTTGCAACCGCCGTCGGTTCTTTGCGCTCAAACGAATCCGTCGTGCTTCGCCCCGAGATCGCCGGGCGAATTTCGTCCATCAATTTCAAGGATGGCTCTGCCGTGAGCAAGGGCGCACTTCTGGTCGGGCTGGATGCGGCGACGCAGAGGGCCGAATATGAACAGGCGAGGGCCAATCTCCGTCTTGCTCAAGCCAACCTGAAGCGATCACGGGAACTGATCGAGAAGAAGTTCCTCAGCCAGCAGGCGCTCGACAATACTCAGGCCACCCTTGAGGTGCAGAAGGCCGCACTCGCACTGGCTCAGGCCAGGTTCGACAAGACACGCATCACGGCGCCATTCTCAGGCGTGGTTGGTATCCGCAATGTGAGCGTTGGTGACTACGTAAAGGAAGGTCAGGAGCTGATCAACCTTGAGGACATAGGTATCCTGAAGATCGACTTCCGTCTGCCTGAAGCCTATCTCGGCCAGATCAAGCCAGGGCAGGCTGTTGAAGCCACTAGCGACGCTTTGCCGGGGCAGAAGTTCGAGGCTGTTCTTGATGCCATCGACCCCCTTTTCGACACGGGCGGCCGGGCCATTTCGTGCCGGGCGCATCTGTCCAATGCCGATGGCCGTTTGCGGCCCGGAATGTTCGTGCGCGTGCGTCTGATCCTGGAACAACGCAAGGAAGTACTGATGATTCCGGAGCAGGCCATCGTGCCTGATACGGAAGCCCCGTTCGTTTACCGCGTGGTCGCAGGCAAGGCCACGCGCGTGCCGGTGAAAACCGGGCTGCGGCGTGACGCACAGGTTGAGATCGCAGATGGTCTGGCAGCCGGCGACGAAATCGTGATTGCCGGACAGCTCAAGTTGCGGGACGGCGCGCAGGTCATGGTTGTCGGCGGACCGGCTCAATGAAAATCTCTGACCTGTGTATCCGTCGCCCCGTTTTCGCGACGGTACTCTCGCTTTCGGTCATGCTGATCGGGCTGGTTTCCTATACGCGGCTGCCGGTGCGCGAATATCCGAAAATCGACGAGCCGGTGGTGACGGTCGATACGACCTATCGTGGCGCTTCGGCCGAGATCATCGAGTCGCGAATCACCAAGCCGCTGGAGGACTCGCTGGCCGGTATCGAAGGCGTTGACGTCATCACTTCAATTTCACGCCAGGAAAACAGTCAGATTTCAGTACGCTTCAAGCTCGAACGCAATCCGGATTCGGCGGCATCCGATGTGCGTGATCGGGTTTCGCGCGTCCGCAACCTGTTGCCGACTGACGTCGACGAACCGGTGATCGCCAAGGTTGAAGCCGACGCCAATCCGATCATCTGGCTGGCATTTTCCTCGGACAAACACTCGGCACTGGAAGTGACCGACATCGCCAACCGCATCGTCAAACCGCGTATGCAAACCTTGCCTGGCGCGGCCAACGTCCGTGTATTCGGCGAGCGCAAATTCGCCATGCGTATCTGGCTGGACCGGGAACGGCTGGCGGCTTTCCATCTCACGCCGCAGGATGTCGAAGATGCCCTGCGCCGGCAGAACGTCGAAGTGCCGGCTGGGCGTATCGAGAGCGAGAGCCGCGAGTATTCGGTGGTGGCCAAAACCGACCTGACGCAACCCGACCAGTTTGCCGACATCATCGTAAAACAGGCCGGCGATGCCAAGGGTAGTTACCCGGTGCGCATCAGCGACCTTGGTCGGGCCGAGATCGACGCGGCGTCTGAGCGCAGCACGGTGCGATTCAAAGGCAAGCCGGCGGTTGCGCTGGGCGTGATCAAGCAGGCTACGGCAAACCCGCTGACACTCTCAAGAGCCTTGCGCGCCGAGTTGCCCAAGGTTACCAGTGAATTGCCGGAGGGTATGCGCGTTGAGATTGCCTATGATTCGTCCGTGTTCATAGACCGCTCGATCGAGGCGGTCTTCTCGGCCATCGCCGAGGCCATCGTGTTGGTGCTGCTGATCATCTTCTTCTTCCTGCGCAACGTGCGGGCGACGTTGATTCCGCTGGTTACCATCCCTGTTTCGCTGATCGGCGCCTTTGCGCTGATGTTCATTCTCGGTTTTACGATCAACACGCTCACTTTGCTTGCATTGGTTCTGGCAATCGGCCTGGTTGTCGACGATGCCATTGTGGTATTGGAGAACATCTATCGCCATATCGAAGAAGGCATGCCGCGACGTGAAGCCGCCTTCAAGGGCGCGCAGGAAATCGGCTTTGCCGTAGTGGCGATGACCATTACGCTGGCTGCTGTCTATGCGCCGGTGGCTTTCATGACCGGGCGCACCGGCAAGCTTTTCGTTGAATTTGCACTGACGCTGGCCGGTGCGGTGCTGGTTTCCGGCTTTGTCGCGCTGACGCTCTCGCCGATGATGTGCTCGCTCCTTCTGCGCCATGAAGAAAAGCATGGCGCCGCCTACGTGCGTGTCGAACAATTCCTCGAATGGATGACTGCTGGCTACCGGCGGGTGCTCACCGCTGCGCTTGATCGCCGCTGGATTGTCATGCTGGCGTTCGTGTTCGTCGCGGCCACCAGCGTTGTCCTGCTCAAGGCGCTCAAATCGGAGCTGGCGCCGGTCGAGGATCGCGGCATTATCCTGGGGGTTTTCCTCGGGCCGGAGGGTGCTACGCTTGACTACACCGACAAGTACGCGCGCCAGCTTGAGGGAATCTACAGCGACACCAAGGACGTCGAACGTTATTTCGTCGTGGCCGGCAACCCGACGGTCAGCCAGGGTATTTCCTTCGTTGGTCTGAGCGACTGGAAGGTGCGCAAACGCAGCGCCGGCGAGGTGGTCAAAGAGTTGTTTCCAAAATTCATGGGCATCCCGGGAGTGCTGGCCTTCCCCGTACAACCGCCTTCACTTGGACAAAGCCCGCGCGAGCGTCCGATCAATTTTGTCGTCGTGACATCGGCGACCTACCCCGAATTGCTGGAAACAACCAACGCTATTCTCGCCGAAGTGGCGAAGAATCCGGGGCTGACCAACGTCGATACCGACCTCAAACTCAACAAGCCTGAGCTTTCGGTTAACGTCAACCGCGAGAAGTCTTCGGATACCGGCGTGCAGATTGAAACCATCGGCCGGACGCTGGAGACCATGCTGGGTGGGCGGCAGGTGACGCGATTCAAACAGGATGGCGAGCAATACGACGTGATCGTTCAGCTTGCCGACGCCGAGCGAACCCGCCCTTCGGATATTCGCGATATATTTGTGCGTGCAAAGGACGGCGGCATGATTCCGCTTGACAGCCTGATTAGCGTTACGGAAACGCTCAGCCCGCGTGAACTCAATCATTTCGGTCAGCGTCGTGCGGTGACGATTACCGCCAATCTGGCGCCTGGCTATACCATGGGCGAGGCTTTGGGTTTCATGGAGCAAACGGCCAACCGAGTTCTGAGGCCGGGCTACGCCATCGACTATGCGGGCCAGTCACGCGAATTCAAGACTTCCAGTTCGTCGCTGGCAATCACCTTCGTGCTGGCGCTGGCGTTTATCTATCTGGTGCTGGCCGCACAGTTCGAAAGCTTCCGTGATCCCTTCATTATCATGCTCACCGTGCCTCTGTCGATGACCGGTGCTCTCGGCGCTTTGTGGCTTACCGGCGGTACGCTTAACGTCTATAGCCAGATTGGCCTGGTGACGCTGGTCGGTTTGATCACCAAGCACGGCATTCTGATTGTCGAGTTTGCCAATCAGTTGCAGGAAAAGGGTAGCGACATCAAACGGGCGGTGATCGAGGCGTCCGAGCTCCGGCTGCGGCCGATTTTGATGACGACGGGTGCCATGGTACTTGGCGCCATTCCTCTGGCGCTGGCGACAGGTGCCGGTGCCGAAAGCCGGCAGCAAATCGGCTGGGTGATTGTCGGTGGCCTGTTGCTCGGCACCTTCTTCACGCTATTTGTGGTGCCGACGGTGTATAGCCTGCTGGCACGGCGCAAGAATCCCACGCTTGCGGAAACCGCGCAGAGCGCTTGACACGGTTGCGGCCGGCACACGAGATCGTGCGCACCGCCATGCCATGTCAACCGACTGGCATCGATAGCGACAGCTCGCTCATGGCTGCGCAGAATACAATTCACCCGATACAAAATCATCCGGGTGGATCAAATAACAATCATCAAAAACTCGCAAAAATAGGACATTATCGTTGTTTTTGCAGAGTCAAATCCGTTACAGTAAACAAAAATAAGTCAATAAAAACATACTGCTGTATGGAGGATGTATTCAATGAGTATTATTTTTGTAAAGACGCCGAAGGGCATTGCGGAGATCGAACAGCGTGGTGGTGGCCTGACACCGCGCGTAAGACGGGTTCTGATCATGCTGGACGGCAAACGCACGGATGACGATATTCGCGCCATGGCGTTGGTCGACGATTTGGAACAGACTCTCGAAACGTTGGTGGAAGCCGGGTACATTGAGTCTCCAAAACAGCCCGAAGCCTCAGCCGCGGCCACCGGGGCCGGTATCGTCAATACTGTCACGTTTCGCGAAGTACCGGATAAGCCCGACCCGAAGGAGATGGAGATGGCCAAGAACTACATCATGAACACGCTGAAGACGTTCTGCGGCCCGATGGCGCATCTGTCGATCTATGAAGCCGTAACTGCTGCCAGAACCCATGAAGAGCTTCGCGCCCAGTTTGTCCCCTGGCACAACGCCATCACGCTGACGCGCGACGGACGTCGGCGCGCTGAGGATCTCTGCGCCGACCTGCTTAAAGTGATTTGATCGTCAGTCTTGAACCGGCTACAGAACTCTTGGTTTTCTTGGGGCGTTGACGAATAATCGATCATAGAGCGCGTTGGGCAGCAGGCGCAGAACCTTGGCTACGATGCCCATCTGCCAGGGAATGACAGCGTAGCTGGTGCCGCGTTCGATTGCGCGTGCGAAGCGGCGCGCGGCGTCATCGGCCGTTAGCAGAAATGGCATCCGGTAGGGATTGATTGCCGTCATTGGCGTTTCGATGTAGCCAGGGGCGATGGTGACGACCTTGATTCCGGATTCGCGCATTTCAAGCCGCAGGCTTTCGAGGTAGGTGATCGCTGCCGACTTGGAGGCGCTGTAGGCTTCGGCACCGGGCAGGCCGCGTACACCTGCCACCGAAGCGATACCGACCAGGCGGACCGGAATACCCGCTTTGGCGGCTTGCCGCATGGCGGCGATGAAGGGTGAAAAGGTCGCTGCCATGCCATAGACGTTGATGTCGAAGATGCGCCGGAAGGCCTCAAGATCTTCGGAGCATTCGGTGAGGGTGCCGGAAGAGACGCCAGCGTTCGCGATCACGATGTCGGGGGCGCGCGCGCCTTCACTGGTGATGAAGTCTATCGCTGCCGAACGCAGTGCGTCAGCATCGGTAACATCAAGTGGATAGCAGGAAACGTGTTTCGCGCCTTCGCTGAACAGCGTATCGGCGAGTATCGCGAGTTGATCGCCACGCCGGGCAGCAAGTCCGAGTACTGCGCCCTTCCTGGCATAGTGCGTGGCCAGCGCACTGCCGATGCCGGACGACGCACCGGTGATGAAGACCTTCAGTGCGGCGGAATGCACGGGTCGGCGAGCATGGCTCCGGCCAAAGAAAGCTACTTCTTCAGTTTTCGTTCTGCGCGCACCTTGTTGATGATTTTGTCAGTCAGCGGCAGAAGTTCTGCGGTCGACTTAACGCTCTGGCCAACGACCAGATAACGGCCGTCTACCGCCAACGCGGGAACACCACGAATCCTGAAATTCTGGGCCATCTGATCGGCGCGCTTGGTCTTGCTGACCACACCAAAGGAGTTGTAGGCGTCGGAAAACTTCTTGGCATCAACACCTTGAGACACTGCCCATTCCTGGATGCTATCGTCGTCGATCAGTCTCAAACCCTTGTCGTGCAGGGCATGAAAGACCTCTCCATCAAGCTTGGCGAGATCACCGGTCGCTTCAAGTGCGTAGTAGAGCCGGGCAAGATTGGCCCACTGTGGACGATTAAAGCTCACCGGCACACGCTTGAAAGTAACGTCACCCGGCAGTTTGGACGCCCACTTGCTGACATGCGGGTGAAATTCGTTGCAGTGTGAGCAGGCGTAGGAGAAAAACTCGACGACCTCAATTCGGCCCGGATCATCGGTCCCTTGTGCCGGCTCGATCACGGTGTAGTCTCGTCCGACGGCGAGTTGGGCATGCGCCGGCAGGGCCATCGAAACCAGCGCGAGTACGACGGCAGCAAACCATCCCGTAATGAACGTTTTCATCCTTTGCATTCTCTTCTCCTCAATCCTTTCTGACCAGACTCGCCTCTATACCCTGCTTGGCAAGATCAGAACGCATGTTATTGACTTCGTCCATCTTCCTGAATGGCCCGAGTCGGACACGATACCAGACCCTGTCCTGAAGCATGACCTGCTGAACCGACGCTTCTACGCCCATTAACGCGAGTTTCGTCTTCTGGTTGTCAGCGTCATCGACATTCTGGAACGAGCCCGTCTGCAAATAGACCGACTCCTTGAGCATGTTTTCCTTTTCACCCTTGTCCTTGACTACTTCGGTGGGTTTCGGATCGGGGATGGCCTCGGCGTTGCCAGGCAATATCTTGTAGAAATCGAAACGCGGCTTGTCACCATTCTGCGGAACAGGATCACCCGGCTTGCCGGGCAGCGCCAGCGGGGCAACTGTAGTGCCGGCTTGCTGAGCGGTGGACGGCGAGGGTTGGCCCTTGTTGGAAAAAGGCGGCGGCGTTTTGAAGATGTACCAGACCACACCCGCTGCGCAGAGTACACCAAGAACCAGACCGACGAATATGCCGACCAGCATGCCGCCTCCCGATCTTCTTCTGGCCGTTGCTTTACTGTGTTTGCGAGGTTTCATGTCACGACTCATGGGCATCTATCCGGTTCAATGTTACATCGATTGGGGGGCGCTCACACCGAGAATGGACAAGCCGTTACGGATGACTTGACGCACGGCGACAGCCAGAGCAATACGCGCGTTCGTCAAGGCGTCGTCGTCGACCAGCATTCG
>NZ_FLQY01000017.1 GCF_900089945.1 Candidatus Propionivibrio aalborgensis
AGGTCGAAGTCGAGGTGCTGATCTGATTTGCGCAGCACGTAGAAAAATCGGCAGGCATCATTGCCTACGTCCTCGCGCAGGGTGCGCAAGGTGACGAATTCGCCGGAGCGTGTCGACATCGATGCTTTCTGGCCATTGCGGTAGAGAACGGCAAACTGCACGAGGGCCACGTCGAGGAGATTCGGGTCGAGGCCCAGCGCAGCCAGTGCGCCCCTGACACGCGGGATGTAGCCATGGTGGTCGGCACCCCAGATATTGATGAGGCGCTCGAAGCCGCGTTCGTACTTGTTGAGATGGTAGGCAATGTCTGAAGCGAAGTACGTATAAAGTCCGTTGTCACGCTGCACGACACGATCCTTCTCGTCGCCGAACGCCGTCGACTTGAACCACAGGGCGCCATCCTGCGTGTAAAGGTGGCCCGTTTTTTCCAGCCGAGCGACGCAGCGTGCAACGAGGCCGGTATCGAACAGCGATTTCTCCGAGAACCAGACATCAAAGCGCACGCCGAATTCCTCGAGGTCGCCGCGAC
>NZ_FLQY01000018.1 GCF_900089945.1 Candidatus Propionivibrio aalborgensis
GCCATTTCGCGCACGTAGTCGCCCTGATAGGCATTCGGTGGAAAGGCGACGCAACCCAAAGTATCTACGTACAGTTCGAGATAACGCAGCCACGTCGATAGGGCCAGAATATCCATCTGGCGGCCCGCGTCGTTCACGTAATACTCGCGAGTCACATCCCAGCCGGCGAAGCTCAGCAGGTTCGACAGGCTGGCGCCGTAGGCCGCGCCCCGGCCATGACCCACGTGCAGTGGCCCCGTCGGGTTGGCGGACACGAATTCGATCTGCACTTTTTTTCGGCCACCGAGCGTTGAGCGGCCGAATGACTCGCCCTGCACAAGAATGCTGCGAACGACTTCCAATTTTGCCGACGGCAGCAGATGGAAGTTGATGAAGCCGGCTCCGGCGATCTCGGTGCTGCTGACGAAAGGCGATTTTGGCAATTCGGAGCGCAGCAATTGAGCCAGTTC
>NZ_FLQY01000019.1 GCF_900089945.1 Candidatus Propionivibrio aalborgensis
GAACGCGCCAGTTGCATCGCCAGAGGGCAAGAAAAATCGCCGTGCGAGGACTGCTTCGGGCGTTCCAGAATGATGTTGGCGTCCGCATGCTCCGGTACGACGCTAATCAGCGCAGCGCGCATCAGTTCGGCGAGATGGGCCTTGATAGTGTGGGTCATTGCGGTGCTTTGTCTTGAGAATAGGGCAAGAGGCAGATTATACGATGCCATGCCGTTCAAGAGGTCGCACAGAACGGTCGATGAGCGTCGGCTGATATGTCGCTCTGCGGGACAATAGCTGCCAGCGACCGCACTTTCATGTCGGACGCGAGGCGGACGAAAGCAGACCTATTGGCCGAAATAACGTCCAGGGCGATGATTGATTGTCAGCACGATGTTGAGCACCAGCACGCTCAGAATCGATAACACAACCCGTTCTTCGTCAACAACGAACAAGGCACCGCAGACGATGATCGCGTCGGCGATCATCTGCAAAATTCCCGCACGCCAGCCATGGCGTTGTTGCAGGTAGATGGCCAGGATACCAATGCCGCCCACGCAGACTTGATGGCGAATCAGCATCAGTAAACCGGTTCCAGCCAACAAACCGCCAAGGATGGCAGCAAATACTGGATCAACGCTTTCAATGTTGATCCAGTGAGGAAACCATTCGCTATAGAACGAAATCAGGGCCACCGCGCAAAAGGTTTTCAGCGAAAACAGCGTACCAAACGCCTTGAACGCCAGAGCGTAGAAAGGTATGTTGATCAGAAAGTAAAGCGTACCGAAAGGAATGCCACTCGCGTAGTGGGCTAGAAAGGTCAATCCAGGGGTGCCTCCGGTCAACAAGCCGGCCTGCCGAAACAGCACGATCGCGAAGGCCACCAGCAAAGTGCCGGTCAGCAAGGCCTGAATATCTTCGAACACGTTGTGATAGGGGTTGACGTTCATGGCAGGCAGTACCGAGAGTGACGTCCGAGCTTAGTCCAGAGCCATGAATACGGCAAGGTGCATAATGCCCGTGTCTTTCCGAGAGGTAGTCACTTGTCGTTCTAAGACCTTACCCGGTGCAGCATTCCGTATTCATTAGCAGCAATCGAACCAGAAGAAGGAGCCCAGGCCATGAAAGTAAAAACCTTGGATGGTCGTGAATACGACCTGCAGCAGGCCACTCTCGACAGTCTCAGGATGCGTCTCAAGGGATCGATACTTTCGGCCGGTGATGCGGGATACGACGAATCACGAACCGTCTGGAACGCCATGATCGATCAGACACCGGCGCTCGTCGTGCGTTGTCTCGGCACCGCCGACGTGATCGCCTGTGTGCAGTTCGCTCGCGACAACCGGCTTCTGCTTTGCATCAAGGGCGGAGGACACAACATCGCGGGTTTGGCAACGGTCGACGGCGCCCTGATGCTCGACCTGTCGTTGATGCGTGGCGTCTGGGTCGATGCGCAGCGGCAGATCGCTCATGCGCAGGCGGGTTGCCTGCTCGGCGACGTGGATCGTGAAACGCAGCTTCACGGGCTTGCCACCGTCCTCGGGTTCGTCTCGATGACCGGAATTGCCGGCCTCACACTGGGCGGCGGATTCGGCTACCTGACGCGGCGCTGGGGGTGGACGACCGACAACGTGATCGGTATGGACGTCGTTACCGCCGACGCAGGTCTGGTGCGGGCGACCAGTGACGA
>NZ_FLQY01000020.1 GCF_900089945.1 Candidatus Propionivibrio aalborgensis
TTATTCCCACTCGATCGTCGCTGGTGGCTTGCCGGAAATGTCATACACTACCCGGTTGATGCCGCGGACCTCGTTGATGATGCGATTAGATACCTTGCCGAGCAGGCTGTGCGGCAGTTCGGCCCAGTACGCGGTCATGAAATCCTGGGTCTCGACGGCGCGCAAGGCAACAACGTATTCATAGGTACGGCCGTCGCCCATCACGCCAACCGACTTCACTGGCAGAAAAACGGCAAAAGCCTGGCTGGTTTTTTCGTACCAGCCGGCAGCGCGCAATTCGTCGATGAAGATGGCGTCGGCGCGGCGCAGAAGATCGGCAAATTCAGGCTTCACTTCGCCAAGGATGCGAACCCCCAGCCCCGGCCCCGGGAACGGGTGCCGATAGACCATTTCGTGTGCCAGGCCGAGCGCCACGCCGAGCTCGCGCACTTCGTCCTTGAACAGCTCGCGCAAGGGCTCAAGCAGTTTCAGATTGAGCGTTTCCGGTAGTCCGCCGACGTTGTGGTGGCTTTTGATGGTGTGCGCCTTCCTGGTTTTTGCACCCGCCGACTCAATTACATCCGGGTAGATCGTTCCTTGCGCCAGCCACTTGGCGTTAGCCCGTTTCTGCGACTCGACCTGAAAGACCTCGACGAACTCGCGGCCAATGATTTTGCGCTTCTGCTCGGGATCGGACACACCCTTGAGATGACTCATGAATTGCTCGGTAGCATTGACATGAATCACTCTGACGCCAAGATTGCGCGCAAAGGTATCCATCACCTGCTCGGCTTCATCCAGACGCAGTAAGCCGTTGTCGACGAAAACGCAGGTCAGTTGGTCACCAATGGCACGGTGGATCAGTGCGGCTGCAACCGAAGAGTCGACGCCGCCTGAGAGACCAAGGATGACTTCATCCTGGCCAACCTGGGCGCGAATCCTGGCGACCGCTTCATCGATATATCCTGGCATCGTCCAGTCGTTTCTGCAGCCGCAGATGTCATGCACGAAGCGGGAAAAAATCTGCTTTCCCTTGAGCGTGTTGGTGACTTCGGGGTGAAACAGGACCGCGTAGAACTTGCGCGACTCGTCGGCCATGGCAGCGATCGGGCACGTTGAGTTGCTGGCGATCACCTTGAAGCCGGGCGGCAACTCGGTAACCTTGTCGCCGTGGCTCATCCATACGTCAAGCAAGCCATGGCCCGCATCGTTGCTGCGATCCTGCAAGCCCTTCAGTAGTTCTGAATGCCCGCGGGCGCGGACCTCCGCGTAGCCGAACTCGCGCTTGCCCGAGCTCTCGACTTTGCCTCCTAGTTGCTGAGCCATGGTCTGCATGCCGTAACAGATGCCCAGAACGGGTATGCCCAGATCAAAAACGACCTGCGGAGCGCGCCATTCTTCACTTTCGTAGACCGAATTCGGTCCGCCGGACAGGATGATTCCCTGTGGATTGAATTGACGAACAAAATCCTCGCTCACATCAAACGGATGCAGTTCGCAATAGACCTGTTGCTCACGCACGCGGCGGGCAATGAGTTGGGAAACCTGAGAACCGAAGTCGAGGATGAGAATTTTCTGGTGAGTCATGAGCGAGCCTGGAATAAAGGAAGGCGGCGAAGAGGTACAAACCCTCCAAGCCGCCCGGCCGGATTCGGAATCAATCAGTCCACGTGGTAATTTGGCGCTTCCTTGGTGATCTGCACGTCATGCACATGTGACTCACGAACGCCGGACGCAGTAATTTCAACGCATTCTGCGCGCTCGTGTAATTCCTCGATCGTCGCGCAACCCAGATAGCCCATGGAAGAACGCAAGCCCCCGGTCAACTGGTGGATCACCGCCAACACGGAACCTTTGTAAGGCACACGCCCTTCAATGCCTTCCGGTACCAGTTTGTCGATGTTCGATCCACTGTCCTGGAAATAACGATCTGCCGCTCCCGCAGCCATCGCGCCTATCGATCCCATGCCGCGGTAGGATTTGTAGGATCGCCCCTGGTAGAGTTCGACGTCACCCGGAGCCTCTTCGGTGCCGGCAAACAATCCGCCGAGCATGACCGCATTGGCACCGGCGGCAATCGCTTTGCAGATATCCCCGGAATAACGAATCCCGCCATCAGCAATCATGGGCACACCGGTATTCGTGAGCGCGTCGGAAACCATCTGAATGGCCGTAATCTGGGGCACACCGACACCTGCCACAATGCGTGTTGTGCAAATGGAACCCGGGCCAATGCCCACTTTGACACCGTCGGCGCCATGATCGATCAAGGCGCGTGCGGCATCGGCCGTGGCAATATTACCGCCAACAACCTCCACCTGCGGCAGGTTTCTCTTGACCCACTGCACACGCTCCAGAACCCCTTGCGAGTGTCCGTGTGCGGTATCGACCACGATTACATCGACGCCGGCTTCGGCAAGCAATTCTGCGCGCTCTGCCGTGCCCGCACCGACACCAATAGCTGCGCCGACGCGGAGTCGGCCCGAACCGTCCTTGCTGGCCAGCGGATGCTCGGTAGTCTTGATGATGTCCTTGACGGTGATCAGACCACGAAGTTCGAACGCGTCATTGACGACCAGCACACGCTCCAGGCGATGCTTGTGGATCAGCGCCTTGCCCTCCTCAACCGTAGCGCCCTCCTTAACCGTCACCAGCCGGTCGCGCGGCGTCATGATGTTCCGGACCGGTTGATCGAGGTTGGTTTCGAAGCGCAAGTCGCGGTTGGTCACAATACCGACGACAACCTTGCCTTCAAGCACGGGGAAACCGGAAATCTTGTGCAATACGGTCAATTCGAAAACCTCCCGCACCGACATGGTGGGTGGGACAGTAATCGGATCTTTCAAAATGCCCGACTCGAAACGCTTGACCTTCGCCACTTCAGACGCCTGGGCTTTCGGGCTGAGATTCTTGTGTACGATGCCGATGCCGCCCTCCTGCGCCAATGCAATGGCAAGACGCGCTTCGGTAACGGTGTCCATGGCTGCGGACACAAGTGGCATATTGAGAGAAATGTTGCGTGTCAGGCGGGTTCGGAGACTGACATCGCGAGGCAGGACCTCGGAGTGTGCTGGCACGAGAAGGACATCATCAAACGTTAATGCCCTCTGAATTAAACGCATGGCCTATGATCCTGGGTCACAAATAAGTATTATACCGTATGCCTTGCTAGGACCGGATGACCATGAAACGATTTGTCTTTACTCTCGCCGTAACCGCTCTCTTCGCCGCAGCCGGCGTAAACGCTCAGGTTTACCAGTGGAAGGATGAGAACGGAAAGACGATCTATTCGGACAAGCCCCCAATCGGAGCTCCTGGCCAGCCGCAGAAGATTCATGCGCCCTCCCCCGCCGCAAGCTCTGCAACGCAGAAGACGCTGGCTGATCGAGACCTGGAATTCCGCAAGCGCCAGAAAGAATCCCAGGAAAGTGCTGAGAAAGCGCAGAAGGAGCAATCCGCTTCAGCCGAAAAGCAGCAATACTGTGATAACACGCGACGTCGCTTGCAGGCACTTGAATCCGGCGAACGAATCTCCATGCATGACGACAAGGGTGAGCGTTATTACATGGATGATGCGCAACGTGAAAAGGAAATTACGAAGGCGCGCCAAGACATCGGCTCGAATTGCAGGTAAAGGTACGCGTCTTGGTGAAGCACGCCTTATAGTTCTGCCGCACCTTTTTTCATGGCTTTGCCGTCTGCCGCCCTCTGCTTGCGCACTTCCTTCGGATCGGCAATCAACGGCCGGTAAATTTCCACGCGATCCCGATCGCGCAATGGCGCATCCGGCTTGACGAGTTTGGCAAAGACACCAAGCTTGTTATTGGCAAGATCGATCTCGGGATATTTCTGCAGAATGCCGCAAGCTTCAACGGCTTGGCGCACGGTCGCCCCTGCGGGCATCTGGATGGAAAAGATCTCCTGTTCCTGCGGCAAGGGGTAAACCACTTCGACGCGAATCGGTTCAGGCATTCGAAACCCCATAGAACTGGTTGGCTCGCATGACAAATGCGTCAACGAAGGTGTTCGCGATCTGGCTGAAAACCGGGCCGATGACCTTTTCAAAAACCTTGCTGGAAAACTCGTAAGAAAGCCTGAATTCGATTTTGCAGGCATTGTCGGTCAACGGTTTGAAATACCATATCCCTTCGAGCCTGCGAAACGGGCCATCAATGAGTTT
>NZ_FLQY01000021.1 GCF_900089945.1 Candidatus Propionivibrio aalborgensis
GTTGATCGAGGTTGGTTTCGAAGCGCAAGTCGCGGTTGGTCACAATACCGACGACAACCTTGCCTTCAAGCACGGGGAAACCGGAAATCTTGTGCAATACGGTCAATTCGAAAACCTCCCGCACCGACATGGTGGGTGGGACAGTAATCGGATCTTTCAAAATGCCCGACTCGAAACGCTTGACCTTCGCCACTTCAGACGCCTGGGCTTTCGGGCTGAGATTCTTGTGTACGATGCCGATGCCGCCCTCCTGCGCCAATGCAATGGCAAGACGCGCTTCGGTAACGGTGTCCATGGCTGCGGACACAAGTGGCATATTGAGAGAAATGTTGCGTGTCAGGCGGGTTCGGAGACTGACATCGCGAGGCAGGACCTCGGAGTGTGCTGGCACGAGAAGGACATCATCAAACGTTAATGCCCTCTGAATTAAACGCATGGCCTATGATCCTGGGTCACAAATAAGTATTATACCGTATGCCTTGCTAGGACCGGATGACCATGAAACGATTTGTCTTTACTCTCGCCGTAACCGCTCTCTTCGCCGCAGCCGGCGTAAACGCTCAGGTTTACCAGTGGAAGGATGAGAACGGAAAGACGATCTATTCGGACAAGCCCCCAATCGGAGCTCCTGGCCAGCCGCAGAAGATTCATGCGCCCTCCCCCGCCGCAAGCTCTGCAACGCAGAAGACGCTGGCTGATCGAGACCTGGAATTCCGCAAGCGCCAGAAAGAATCCCAGGAAAGTGCTGAGAAAGCGCAGAAGGAGCAATCCGCTTCAGCCGAAAAGCAGCAATACTGTGATAACACGCGACGTCGCTTGCAGGCACTTGAATCCGGCGAACGAATCTCCATGCATGACGACAAGGGTGAGCGTTATTACATGGATGATGCGCAACGTGAAAAGGAAATTACGAAGGCGCGCCAAGACATCGGCTCGAATTGCAGGTAAAGGTACGCGTCTTGGTGAAGCACGCCTTATAGTTCTGCCGCACCTTTTTTCATGGCCTTGCCGTCTGCCGCCCTCTGCTTGCGCACTTCCTTCGGATCGGCAATCAACGGCCGGTAGATTTCCACGCGATCCCGATCGCGCAATGGCGCATCCGGCTTGACAAGCTTGGCGAAGACACCAAGCTTGTTATTGGCAAGATCGATCTCGGGATATTTCTGCAGCACGCCGCAAGCTTCAACGGCTTGGCGCACGGTCGCCCCTGCGGGCATCTGGATGGAAAAGATCTCCTGTTCCTGCGGCAAGGGGTAAACCACTTCGACGCGAATCGGTTCAGGCATTCGAAACCCCATAGAACTGGTTGGCTCGCATGACAAATGCGTCAACGAAGGTGTTCGCGATCTGGCTGAAAACCGGGCCGATGACCTTTTCAAAAACCTTGCTGGAAAACTCGTAAGAAAGCCTGAATTCGATTTTGCAGGCATTGTCGGTCAACGGTTTGAAATACCATATCCCTTCGAGCCTGCGAAACGGGCCATCAATGAGTTTGATGCTCATGCTCAGTGGAATTTCCTTCTCGTTCTCCGTGGTGAAGTGCGTTTTGACGCTGCGATAGTTGACGTGCAGTGTAGCCACCGTCTTTTTTTCATCCCGGAACTCGACCCGGGTCCGGCTGCACCAGGGCAAAAACCCAGGATAGCCCTCGACATCGTCGACGAGGTCAAACATCTGTTGCGCCGAACGCTCGATCAGTACCGATTTCTCAACCATCGCCATCGTTAGCCGCGCCTTGCGAATCCTGTAGAATCCTGCATTCTAGCATTCTCGCTCGATAACCACTGAGAGCCGCATCATGAGCATCATCGCCAACAAGAAAGCCTTCCACGACTATTTCGTCGAAGAGAGATTCGAGGCCGGCATTGCGCTCCAGGGTTGGGAGGTCAAGGCAATCCGGGCTGGGCGCGCGAACATCAAGGAGTCCTATGTCGTCATCCGTAGTGGCGAGGTTTTCCTCTTCGGGATGCACATCACGGCATTGCCGGAGGCGTCGACTCACGTGCATCCAGACCCGATCCGCACACGCAAATTGCTGCTCCACGCAAATCAGATCAGCAAGTTGATCGGCCAGGTCGAACGCGCCGGTTATACGCTTGTACCATTGAATCTGCACTTCACGCGCGGCCGAATCAAGCTTGAAATCGGCCTGGCCAAAGGCAAGAAGCAACACGACAAGCGCGAGTCCGAAAAGGAGCGGGACTGGGATCGAGAGAAGGCGCGCCTGATGCGCGTCAAGGCATGAAGACCCAGTTGATCGAAGTGCTCATGTTTCGGCAAATTCGGCATTCAAACGCCGGGCGGCCGTTTCCCGCCTGACTACAGAACGCAAGGACTCCGTCAGCGACGCACGAACATAGTCGATATGCGTTTCTGCCGCAGCACGAGCGACTACCGGCTTGGCGTCGCAAATCGCGGTAAAAATCGCGGCGTGCTGGTTTTTCAGCAGAGAAATTGCAGTCGGGATCTTTTTCAATTCACCGAGATTGACATGGATATGGTCGTGCATCAGGCGCAGAAGCGCAGCCGTGATTTGACCAATCAGTACGTTGTGACTGGCTTCCCCGATGGCCTGATGGAAGGCAATGTCGGCGCTGGAACTACGGGCAAGATCATCGGAATCAAAAGCGGCATTCATCGCAGTAAAAGCCTGTTTCAGGCGGACCAGATCGGCTTCGGTCGCCCGCTCGGCAGCCCATTCTGCGGCCTGCCCTTCGAGCATGCGGCGGAATTCGAGCAGGTCTTCACGCAGCATCGGATGCGTACCCATCATTTCATGCCACGGATCGAAGAAAGTCGACTCAAGCCGGTCGGTCACGAACGTACCGCCGCCCTGCCGACTTTGCACCATGCCTTTGGATACCAGCTTCTGAATCGCTTCGCGCAACGATGGGCGCGACACACCCAATTCAATGGCCAACTCGCGTTCGGGAGGCAAACGGTCACCCGGCTTTAACGAGCCTTCAAGGATACGTCGTTCAAGGGAGGCCGCAACGACATCGGAGATGCGCGGTACCTGAACCTGAGTTTTAAGCTTCGACAAAGCCACCCCTAGATTGGTAAGACCACATGATTTTAGGGCGGCAGGAAAAATATCGCAAGCCGAAACATCTTGCCCTACAACGTTGACGAAATGCCCGAAGTACCTTACATTCCTCGACAAGACTTTTGGTCTTACCAATTAACCACAGGAGCCGCCATGGAGAGAGGCAATCGATACAGTCAGCGCCCGACAGATGTCTATTTCTATGCCACCTGTCTCGTCGACCTTTTTTGCCCTGAGGCTGGAATGGATGCCATCACTTTGCTTGAGCGCGAAGGCATCACTGTGCATTTCCCGGAAGATCAGACCTGCTGCGGACAACCCGCCTACACCAGCGGCTTTGCCAACGAAGCACGCGCGGTGGCGCTGACGCAGATGCGGCTCTTTTCAGAAGATTGGCCTGTGGTCATTCCTTCCGGCTCCTGTGCCGGCATCATGCGTCATCATTACCCCAAGCTCTTTGCCGACGAACCCCAACTGAAAGCCAAAGCCAAAGCACTGGCCGAGCGGGTTTTCGAACTTTCCGAATTCCTGCTCAATGTACTCAAGGTACAGTGGAAGGATGCTGGCAAGCCAACGACGGTGACGTTACATACCTCCTGCGCTGCACGCCGGGAGATGGGAACGCATGAACACGCACGCGCCCTGCTCGCACAACTGCCCAATGTCAACGTTGCCTTGCAGCACCATGAATCCGAATGCTGCGGTTTTGGCGGAACCTTCTCGCTCAAGCACCCGTCGATTTCATCGGCAATGGCCGGCGACAAGGCAGACGCGCTCAAGGAAACCGGTGCCGAAGCTTTTATTTCGGCCGATTGCGGCTGCATGATGAACATCAACACGACCCTGCAGAAGCGTGGGGATGCCTTCCAGGGCCGACATCTGGCCAGTTTTCTGTGTGAGCGCCTGGCTCCGAAGGGAGAAAAAGCATGAGCGCCCGGGACAACATCCTCCGGCGTTTGCGTTCCGCGCCGAAAGGCAAACCAATACTGCCTCCCGACATTAATGCTTTCTACGCCGCTGTCCGCAGCAATTCGCCACAGGAGAACCGTACGCAGCGAATCGAGCGTTTTTGCGAGAAAATGGCTTTCTGGCGCGGCGAAGTCGTCCGCGTTACGCACGCCAACTGGGCCAAGACCTTGCAGGGACTGTGTGCGGCCAAGAACGTCAACTCGCTGCTCTACGGCTCGCACTCGCCGCATGCAGCAGCACTTGAAGCCGCTGGCATCAATGGCTTGAAGCCATACGACCGCCCGGTTGATGAATGGAAGACCGAGCTATTTCGCGATACCGATGCCGGGTTCACCTCGACGCGCGGCGGCATCGCTGAAACCGGCACCCTGATCGTTTGGCCTGACGCACGAGAACCGCGCCTGATGTCCCTCGTGCCACCAATCCATTTTGCCCTCCTGGACTCGGACCAGCTTCACGATACGCTGTTCGATGCGATGACCACTCAGGGCTGGAGCGACCCGTCCAGCCCGATGCCAAGCAATGCCCTGCTGATTTCCGGCCCGTCCAAGACGGCCGACATCCAGATCACGCTGGCATATGGGGCTCACGGACCGAAAGAACTGGTCGTCTTGCTGCTGGTCAATGAGGAGGAGCTGTGATGAACGCAGTGCAGAATCTTCAGGAGAACACCCAGCCACTCAGTTTCATCCCGGCCAGCGAATTCAAGAATCGCACTACCGAAGCCGTATCCGATCAGCATCTGCGCCAGAGTTTCCGCGGCGCCATGGATTTTCTGATGGCCAAGCGAGCGGGGCACTTTCCGGACCTTGCAGCGTTTGAAGCGCAGCGCGCGCTCGCCGAGCACGTCCGCAAATACAGCCTGTCAAAACTGCCCGAGCTGCTCGAACAGCTTGAACGCACACTCACCGCCAACGGCGTCAAGGTTCACTGGGCCGAAAATGCGCAACAGGCCAACGCCATCATCGTCGGCATCGCCCAAAAGCACGCCGCGAAACTGATGGTCAAGGGCAAGTCGATGGTCAGCGAAGAAACCGAGCTCAACCACGCCATGGAAGCGGCCGGTATCGAAGCGCTGGAGAGCGATATGGGCGAATACATTGTCCAGCTTGACGGCGAGAAGCCGTCGCACATCATCATGCCGGCGATTCACAAGACCAAGGTGCAGATCGCCAAACTATTCGCCGAGAAAGTGCCGGGCGCCAAATACACGGAATCGGTCGACGAACTGATCGGCATCGGCCGCGCCGTGCTGCGCGAAAAATTCATGACCGCCGAAATCGGCCTGTCCGGCGTCAACTTTGCCGTTGCCGAAACCGGCACGCTGTGTCTGGTCGAGAACGAAGGCAACGGCCGCATGTGCACCACCGTGCCGAACGTTCATATCGCCATAACCGGTATTGAAAAGGTCGTCGAGAAGCTGGAGCATGTACCACCGCTTTTCGGACTCCTCACACGTTCGGCGACCGGCCAGGCGATCACCACCTACTTCAACATGAT
Source organism: Candidatus Propionivibrio aalborgensis (assembly GCF_900089945.1). Classification (GTDB taxonomy): domain Bacteria; phylum Pseudomonadota; class Gammaproteobacteria; order Burkholderiales; family Rhodocyclaceae; genus Propionivibrio; species Propionivibrio aalborgensis. The sequence goes on from NZ_FLQY01000021.1 coordinate 5,516, forward strand.
CAGCCGGCCGCGCCAGCCGGGCGACAAGAACGGCATCGGCGCCGAACTCGACGGCCCCAAGGAAGTCCACCTGGTGCTGCTCGACAATGGCCGCACCCAGGCCTATACCGACGAACAACTGCGCGCCACCCTGCAGTGCATCCGCTGCGGCGCGTGCATGAACCATTGCCCGGTTTACACCCGCATTGGCGGTCACGCCTACGGCACCACCTACCCCGGCCCGATCGGCGAAATCATCTCGCCGCACATGATGGGCCTGGCCGCAACGCACGCCCTGCCAACCGCCTCGACGCTATGCGGCGCCTGCGAGGAAGTCTGCCCGGTGAAAATCCCGATCCCCGACCTGCTCATCCGCCTGCGCGGCGAAGCGACGCACGAGGCACGCCCCGGCCATGCCCCGCTGGTTGGCCAGGGCGCGGCGAAGAGCACGCTGATGAATGTCGTCTGGGCCGGCTGGGCGGCGCTCTATACGCGCCCGGTGCTTTATCGCGCTTTCGGCTGGCTGGCAACGCGCTTCCGTTTCCTGACACCACCGGCTCAATCGGGATGGACCGTCAGCCGCACGCCACTGACGCCTGCCGTTCGCACCATGCACGAGCTGTTAGCGCAGCGCAGACGCGGAAAGTGAAAAGCGTAAGGAGAGGTTTAACAGGAACCTGAAACAGCCCTGCAACGGCATCCTCGTCTACTCAGGATACTTGTTGTCAGCGTTGGGATCTTTTTTCACACCGGGTTTGCGCCCGCGCGCCGGAGCCGGCAAGTCGCATGACAAGCGGCAACTGATCCCTTCGATTTTCTTGCCTTCGATGAAACGCGTCACCTTGCAGCAAATCACGTCGCCCGAAGCGGAGAGTTGCGCGACATGGGTTTTCAGTTGTGCCATCGGGATATTGAGCGCTTGCGAAATCTCGCTATCAAGCTGCTCGCCGTTGGCTCTCAGATGTTTAAGAATGGATGCGATCATCTGGGTATCCCCACACTGCTTTCTGTAAAGAGGCTCAGTTTGCGCCCTAATTGCTGCTATGGCAATTGTCGACCGGGATTGACCCCGCCCGGTATATCAGGGTGAAATGGCGCGTACTGGTCAAAATGGACCACAGGGTCCGTATCGGGTGCTGCGTAAAGAAGGCGCGCATTCTACAGGTAACCGTACCCCTGCCGCAGGGCTTTGACGAAAATCTTTCATGTCTGCACAAATCAGTGATGCATCCCCCGATCAGGTTCTGGTCGATATCGTCGATTACGTTCTGAAATACGATATCCAGTCACCGCAGGCTTACGAGACAGCCTGCCACAGCCTGATCGACGCCCTGGGTTGCGCCCTGGAGGCCCTGGAGTATACGGCCTGCCGCAAGCTTCTCGGGCCGATCGTTCCGGGCACCGTAGTTCCCGAGGGAGCCAGGGTGCCCGGAACTGGCTACCTGCTCGACCCGGTGCAGGCAGCCTTCAATATTGGCTCCATGATCCGCTGGCTAGACTTCAATGACACCTGGCTGGCGGCAGAGTGGGGACATCCTTCCGACAACCTGGGTGGCATCCTGGCGGTGGCCGACTGGCTGTCGCGCGGCGCCGTCGCCGCAGGCCGCGAGCCGCTGCTGATGAAGGATGTGCTCAGCGCGATGATCAAGGCCTACGAGATACAGGGTTGCATCGCTTTGGAAAACTCCTTCAACCAAGTCGGGCTCGATCACGTTGTGCTGGTCAAAGTGGCATCGACCGCCGTGGTGGCCGGTCTGCTGGGGCTCACTCGCGACGAAATGATCAACGCCGTGTCGCTGGCCTGGGTAGACGGCCATCCCCTGCGCACCTACCGCCACGCCCCCAACACCGGCACGCGCAAAAGCTGGGCGGCCGGCGACGCCACCAGCCGGGCGGTGCGCCTGGCGCTGATGGCTCAAGCCGGGGAAATGGGCTACCCGAGCGTCCTCACAGCGCCGGTCTGGGGATTCTATGACGTGTCGTTCAAAGGCCGGCCCTTCCAGTTTCAGCGACCCTATGGCTCGTATGTGATGGAAAACGTGCTGTTCAAGATCAGCTATCCGGCGGAGTTCCATAGCCAGACCGCAGTGGAAGCCGCCATGACCATTCGTGGACAACTGAAGTCCATGGGCAGGACAGCTGAAGACATCAGGAAGATCACCATCCGCACCCACGCCGCTTGCCTGCGCATCATTGACAAGAAAGGGGCGCTCAACAACCCGGCGGATCGCGACCACTGCATTCAGTATGTGGTCGCGGTAATGCTTCTTTACGGTCGACTCAGCGCGCCGGACTACGAAGACGATGTCGCTGCCGACCCACGCATCGATGCCCTGCGCGAAAAGATCGTTTGCCTTGAAGACCCAGGGTTCAGCCAGGATTACCTGGACCCGGAAAAACGCTCGATTGCCAATGCGCTGTCCGTGGAACTCAACGATGGCAGCCACATCGACGAACGCCTGGTCGAGTACCCGATCGGCCACCGGCGACGCCGCAGCGAAGGCCTTCCGCTGCTCGAAGCCAAATTCCGCCGTAATCTCGCCCGTCGCTTTCCAGCCAGTCAGCAAGCGGCCATCCTTGACGTATCGCTGGATCATGCCCGGTTACAGTCCACGCCGGTCCATGAATACGTGGACCTCTACGTAATCTGAGGCCGAATTGGAAGCCGGATCACGCGGCAGATATGGGCTGTAAGGAAATGCCCTTCGAATCCGACCAAGCTTGTGCAAACAACCTGAAAGACAACAACAATGCACGCCACCCTGCCCCTCCTCGTAAAGACCGACTTCCCGGCACTGCATCGGCGATCCGTCGAAATTCTGCAGGTCAACCTCGGCTACCGCTGCAACCAGAGCTGCCTGCATTGTCACGTCAATGCGGGCCCGCAGCGCAAGGAAGAGATGACCCGGGAAACCATCGACGCGCTGATCGCCTTTATCGCTTCCAGCCCCGAAGTCAAAATCCTCGATCTGACCGGTGGTGCGCCGGAACTGAACCCGCACTTCCGCCATCTGGTAGTCGCCGCCCGCGCACGTGGCCTCAAGGTCATCGACCGCTGCAACCTGACCATCCTGGAAGAGCCGGGTCATGAGGACCTGGCCGATTTTCTGGCGGCGCATCGCGTTGAGATCGTCGCCTCATTGCCCTGCTATCTCGAAGAGAACGTCGACAAGCAACGCGGCAAGGGCACGTTCACCGCCAGCATCAAGGGCTTGCAGCGCCTGAACGCGCTCGGTTACGGCACGCCGGGAAACGATCTCTTGCTGAATCTTGTTTTCAACCCGCAGGGGCCGACGCTGCCGCCACCTCAGGAGCCCTTGGAGGCGGCCTATAAGGCGCATCTGCTGCAGGACTACGGCATCGTCTTCAACCAGCTGTTCACGCTGACCAACATGCCGATCCAGCGCTTCGGCTCGATGCTCGTCTCGAAAGGTCAGTTCAACAGCTACATGCAATTGCTGCGTACCGCCCACCGCGAAGAAAATCTTCAGCACGTCATGTGCCGCAATCTGCTGTCGGTCGATTGGCAGGGTTACTTGTATGACTGCGATTTCAACCAGCAGTTACGTCTGCCGATTTCCGGACTCGGCCGGCCACGCCTGCATCTTTCCGAACTGAACGCCGAGCAGCTCGACGGAAATGCCATTCGCGTTGCCGAGCACTGCTATGGTTGTACCGCCGGACAGGGGTCCAGCTGCGGCGGTGCACTGGGCGATGAAACGGTTGCTGCGCCCACCTGTGCAGCCTGATCGAGATCCTGACCATGCCTGAACTGCAAGGTTTTTTCTTCTGGGGTTTCCTGCTCGCCTTCGGCGCCATCATGTATGCCGTTTCACCTCGGGCAACCGATGATGGCGGTTTTTTCCGGGGTCACGACAATCAAGGCCGGCCGGCCTCGGAATGGGCGCTGATGATGAGCATCTTCATCAGCTGGATTTTTGCCAAGTCGGTCACCAATGCGGCCAATCTCGGTGCCAGTTACGGCATCGTCGGTGGCCTGGCCTACGCCACCTACTGGCTCTCGATCCCGCTGGCCGGCGTCGTCATCTACCGGCTGCGCACCCGCGAAGGTGCCACCGGGTTGGTGCCTTTCCTGATTGGAAAATACGGGCGTGGTGCGGCACTGGCCTTTTCGGCAGCCATTCTGATCCGTCTGTTCAACGAAGTGTGGAGCAACACCGCCGTGGTCGGCGGCTACTATGGCGAATCCGGTTCGGTCGGCTATATCGCATCGGCCGTGATATTCACCGCAGCCGTGCTCTTCTACAGCCTCAAGGGCGGGCTGCGCAGCTCGATCTTCACAGACATCATCCAGGCCATCGTCTTCATTTTGTGCGTCGTTGTTGTCTTGGTCTTCGTGCTTCCGGCGCATCCTCCCGGCGAGTTGCTCAGCCAAGGCACTTTTGCACTGAACTCGGGGCTCGATCTCCTGCTCGTCGCCCTGCTGCAAGTGCTCTCGTATCCCTTTCACGACCCGGTGCTGACGGACCGCGGCTTCATCACCCGCGAGAAAACCATGCTGCGCGCCTTTGTCGTCGCCGGCGTGCTGGGTTTTGCGGCAATCTTCGCCTTCAGCCTGATCGGCGTGCATGCGCACCTCGAGGGTATGAAAGCCAGCAGCAACGTCCCGGCCGAAGTCGCACGCGGCCTGAACTTCGCCGGATTCTTCGCGATGCTGGTGGTGATGGTCTCTTCGGCCGGCTCGACCCTCGACTCAACCTTCACCTCTCTGTCCAAGCTCGTGGCGCGCGAGCTTCCCTTGCTGGCTGGCCGCCTGCCATCGCCAAAGGCGATGACGATCGGCTCGCTGACCATGGTCTCGTTCGCTGTCCTCGGCAACCTGCCGATGATCGCGGGAACGGACATTCTGAAAGCGACGACGATCAGCGGCACCATGGTCATCGGGCTGGCGCCGATCTTTCTGCTCTCGCGCTGGGTCAGCTACTCGCCGGCTTCGTTCCATCTGGCATTCTGGACCGGGATTGGCCTCGGCATTTTGTTGGCCATGAATCTGATCCCGGCAAGCTGGGCGATCGGCACCGGCAAATATGCCACCCTGCTCGGCACCAATCTCTACGGACTGGTGTTGTGCACCGCCGGGTTCTGCCTGCCCGCGATCCTCGGCCGAAATCGCCTCGCGGCGTCCGGCAACACAGCGTGAACGGCGCGGGGCGCATTTGCCCGCTCAGCTACCGTTATGGCGCATCGGCCCTGGCGCAGGCGCCTGAACGGCAGGCCCACATCCTATACGTGATCGGTGGCCTTTACGGCAACCTGCCTGCGCTCGACGCCATCGATGCCCTCGCCGGTGCCGAGTCAGGACCCGTGACGCTGTGCTTCAACGGCGACTTCAACTGGTTCAACGTCGACGACAAAGGCTTCAACGCGGTCAATGAACGCGTTCTGCGGCACGACGCCATCCTCGGCAATATCGAAGCCGAACTCGTCTCGAACTCATCGGAAGCCGGTTGTGGTTGCGCCTATCCGGAGACCGTCGACGCCTGTGTGGTCGAGCGCTCGAACGCGATTCATGCACGCCTCAAGCGCACCGCTGCAAGGCACCCGGCGCTGCTGGCCAAACTCGGTGGATTGCCGATGTTTGCCCGCTATCGGGTAGGTGACCTACGCGTGGGCGTCGTCCATGGCGATGCGGACTCCCTGGCCGGCTGGCGCTTCGATGGCGCAGAACTGGACAACACACGCGACAGCGTCAAAGACAATCGCTGGCGGGCTGCGGCCTTCGCTGCCGCCGGGGTCGACGTATTTGCCAGCAGCCACACCTGCCTGCCTGCGATGCGCCGCTTTCCCTATCATGGCTGCAAGCTGATCGCCAACAATGGCGCCGCCGGAATGCCCAATTTTTCCGCAACGAGTTTTGGCGTGCTGACGCGCATCGCTGTACGCACATCGCCGCACCAGCCCCTTTACGGTACGCCCTTGAAGCGAACCCATATCGACGCCTTGCCGATCCACTACGATGCGCAGGCGTGGCATGAAAGCTTCCTGGCGAACTGGCCGCCGGGATCTCCGGCTTGGCAATCGTACTGCCGGCGGATTACCGACGGTCCGGAGTACACTCTTGAGCGCGCGTTCTGTCATGAACTCACCGGAGAAACGGCATGAGCATCAAACGGCTGCTGCTGATCGTCGCCCTGATCGGCCTGATTGCGGCCTATTTTGGCTTCGATCTCGGGCGCTTCCTCAGCCTCGACTATTTCAAGAGCCAGCAGGAGGCGATCGAGTCCTGGCGAGCGGCCCGGCCCGTCGCCGCGGCACTGCTCTATTTTGTCGCGTATGTCGCCGTCACCGGCTTGTCGCTCCCCGGCGCGGCGGTGATGACGCTGGTCGGCGGCGCCGTGTTCGGCCTGCTGTGGGGGCTGCTACTCGTTTCGTTCGCCTCGTCGGTCGGTGCCACCCTCGCCTTTCTGGCGTCGCGCTTTCTGCTGCGCGACTGGGTGCAGCAGAACTTTGGCGACCGGTTGCGCGCGATCAACGACGGAGTCGGCAAGGAAGGCGGCTTCTATCTGTTTACCCTGCGACTGGTTCCCGCCTTCCCCTTCTTCGTCATCAACCTGCTGATGGGGCTGACGCCGATGAAGACGCGCACTTTCTACTGGGTCAGTCAACTCGGCATGCTCGCCGGCACGCTGGTCTACGTCAACGCCGGAACGCAATTGGCGAAAATCGAATCCCTGTCGGGAATCCTCTCACCCGGACTACTCGGCTCCTTCGTATTGCTCGGGATCTTCCCGTTGATCGCCAAGAAGATTATAGAGGCCATTGCGGCAAAGAAGGTCTATGCCGGATGGCAGAAGCCGGCGCATTTCGACCGCAACCTGCTGGTCATCGGCGGCGGCTCGGCTGGCCTGGTCACCGCTTATATCGCCGCCGCCGTCAAGGCCAAAGTCACCCTGGTCGAAAAGCACAAGCTCGGCGGGGATTGCCTGAATACCGGTTGCGTTCCCTCCAAGGCGCTGATCCGCTCGGCCAAGCTGCTCTCGCACATCCGGCGCGCGCCCGAGTTCGGCATCCGCGACGCCAAGGCCGACTTCGATTTTGCCGAGGTCATGCAGCGCGTCCAGCGCATCATTCAAACCGTCGAACCGCACGACTCCGCCGAACGCTACACCAGCCTCGGCGTCGAGGTGATCGAAGGCACGGCCAAAATGGTTTCGCCGTGGGAGGTGGACATTGTGCGCAACGATGGCCGGAACGAACGGCTGTCGGCCCGCAGCATCGTCATCGCCGCCGGAGCGCGGCCCTTCGTCCCGCCGATCCCCGGTATCGAGGAGGTCGGTTATCTGACTTCCGACACCGTCTGGGAACTGCGCCAGTTACCCGCGCGCCTCGTCGTTCTCGGCGGCGGCCCAATCGGCTCGGAACTGACGCAGGCCTTCGCCCGACTTGGTGCCAAAGTGACGCAGGTGGAAATGGCGCCGCGCCTGCTGATGCGCGAGGACCCGGAGGTTTCCGAACTAGTCGCAGCGCGTTTTCGCGCTGAAGGCATCGACGTTCTGCTCAACCACAAGGCCAAACAATTCACGATCGAGGGCGGCGAGAAAATCCTCATCGCCGAACACGAAGGCCAGGATGTCCGCATCCCCTTCGATGCCGTTCTGGTCGCCGTCGGCCGCGTCGCAAATCTCAAGGGCTACGGCCTGGAGGAGCTGCGTATCACGGCCAATCGCACGGTCGAAACAAACGAATTCCTGCAGACCCGCTACCCCAACATCTACGCCGCGGGCGATGTCGCCGGTCCCTACCAGTTCACCCACACGGCAGCCCACCAGGCGTGGTATGCGGCGGTCAATGCGCTGTTCGACCCGTTCAAGAAATTCCGCGCTGACTACTCGGTCATCCCCTGGGCAACGTTCATCGAACCCGAGGTGGCGCGCGTCGGCCTCAACGAACTGGAAGCCAAGGAGCGCAACATCCCCTGTGAAGTCACCCATTACGGCATCGACGATCTCGACCGCGCGATTGCCGACAGCGAGGCGCATGGCTTCGTCAAAGTGCTCACCGCGCCGGGCAAGGACAGAATTCTCGGCGTCACCATCGTCGGCGAACACGCCGGCGACCTGATTGCCGAATATGTTCTCGCCATGCGCCACGGCATCGGCCTGAACAAGATCCTCGGCACCATTCACATCTACCCGACGCTGGCCGAAGCCAACAAGTACGTTGCGGGCAACTGGAAGAAGGCGCACGCCCCGGAAAAGCTGCTGGAGTGGGTGGCCCGCTTCCACAGATGGCGTTTGTAGCCAGGGCAACTGACTGAAGTTTCGCGTTCGGTCGGCAGAGCGCCGTCGATCACGCCGCATGACCGCGTTGATGCTGACGCAACGACCAGCGCTCCGCAACAAAAGCCGGAAGAGCCGCTGGATTTTCGGGGAGGCTCAAGACGCTCAATTACTGCGGTCGCTGTCCAGCGCTCGTGTCGTTGCACCACATGCACGGACGATACCGGTTACAAATCCGAGCAGATTCGAAATCTCTGCACCACGAAGGTGACATCCCACTGAGTATTGGCCGATAAGGCTGCAAGCATCGTTGATTTGTCGCATACTTTCTACTGTTGCATCCCGACTGGAGCGGAAACATGGAGAACGTGAAATCAATTGAAAAAGCAGTAGAGTCGCTACCGCCTTCGGAACTGGCTGAGTTTCGGCACTGGTTCGCCGAATTCGATGCCAGTGCATGGGACAAAAAAATCGGCGAAGACGCCGCCACTGGCAAGCTCGACGGATTGGCCGCAGAGGCTCTTGCCGACTATAGCAGTGGCTCGGCACGAGCGCTTTGAAACACACGGCATCCAAGCGTTTCTGGCAGTGTTTCGATGCACTGCCTACGGAAATTCAAGCCCTCGCACGCCGAAATTATGCTCTGCTCAAGTCAGACCCATCGCACCCTTCACTACACTTCAAGACTGTAGGGAGCGGCCGATTCCACAGCGTCCGACTTGGCCTCCACTACCGAGGGCTTGGACTATCTGTACCGAGCGGTGTCCATTGGTTCTGGGTCGGAACGCATGGCGACTACGACAAGCTCATCGGCTGACCCTTTCATCGAGCGTGGCGCTCCGCGTCACCCGCTTCCATGTTGCAGCTGCAGAACACGCCATTCCTACTGCAGTTGGACGTCAAGAAAAGCACACATGGGCCTGAACAAGATCCTCGGAACGATCCACATCTACCCGACGCTGGCCGAAGCCAACAAGTACGTTGCTGGCAACTGGAAGAAGGCGCACGCCCCGGAAAAGCTGCTGGAGTGGGTGAGCCGCTTCCACAGATGGCGTCTTTAAGCAGGGCATTTCCCTGAAGACGCGCGTATTCATTGGCTCGCCGCACGATTCACACGATGGACATGCGATCCAGCGGGCTGGCCACCCCGCGCCCGCCGCGATTGAGGACATGCGTGTAGATCATCGTCGTTGAAACATCCGAATGGCCCAATAGCTCCTGCACGGTGCGGATGTCGTAACCCGAGTCCAGTAAATGTGTTGCAAAACTGTGCCTGAAGGTATGCGGGGTAGCCGGCTTATTGATCCCGGCGTCACGCACCGCCTGCCTGATAGCGCGCTGCACGGACTGATCCTGCACATGATGGCGGCGCACTACCCCCTTACGCGGATCGATCGACAGGCTTGCCGAAGGAAAAACGTATTGCCACATCCATTCACGACCCGCTGACGGATATTTGCGATCCAGCGCGTAGGGCAGATGCACTTCGCCATGACCGGCGGCCAGATCCTGACGGTGCAATTCCCGCACTCGCTCGACGTGCTCGCGCAGGGCCGGAATCACGCTTGCAGGCAGCATGGTGACCCGATCCTTCGCTCCTTTGCCGTCCCGAACCAGAATCTCGCCGCGCTCGAAATCCACGTCTTTGATGCGAAGGCGAAGGCATTCCATGATCCGCAAGCCGGTGCCGTAAAGCAGCCTGGCGATCAATCCATGACGGCCCTCCAGGCGAAGCAGAACGGCCATGACTTCGTCCCGCGTCAGAACCACCGGCAAGCGCTTTGGCGTTCTGGCCGCCTCGACCTTATCCAGCCAGGGCAATTCGAGCGCCAGCACCTCTTTGTAAAGAAAAAGCAATGCGCTCTTTGCCTGGTTCTGGGTTGAGGCCGCCACGTTACCGGCTACAGCCAGATGGGTGAGGAAGGACTGAACCTCGTCGGCCCCCATATCCTTGGGATGCCGCTTGCCAAAATGCCGGATAAATCGTTTAATCCAATCCACGTAAGTGTGCTCAGTGCGGATGCTATAGTGCTTGAAGCGAATCCGTGCCCTGACCTGCTCAAGAAGCCGGGGTGCCGACATGGCCTCGGTAAGTGACGTAATTGATGACAATTTTGGGCTCCACCAAATTTGAACAACCCGATGATTGAACTCAGTTTAGCTCATTTTACTGTTTTTATATACAGCACTATTGACGGGATGTTTTCCGTCATGACGCATTACATCCCGTCAATTAGGCGGCAGACTTAACGTT